>NZ_JASPJU010000009.1:0-160226 GCF_030232435.1 Corynebacterium sp. MSK012 | reverse complement strand
GCTATTCTTTGGTGATTTGTGGTGTGTGGTCTGGGGTTATGGTGGCATGCGGACACACTTTTCTTTACTTAACCCTCTTTTTCACGCACTTTCACGTACTTTCACGGGTATTTTGCACCAAAAATGAGCCAAAAAAGAGCCACGTATTGCCTGCTGAATCCTGCGTTAACTCCTGGGTGAATCTGTTTTTGGGCATAAGAAAACCCCGCCACTACCGATTGAGTGAACGGGGCAGTGCCATGGCGGGGACTCGCACCCCGCGAATGTGGCTACTCCATGGCTTTTGAGTCCGTTGATTTCAACAGGCGAGCATACGCTCTGAAAACTTCTTCATCGCCATCGACGTACTCGGACATCCCACTCAACAAAGCTTGCCGCTGCTCTTCTATGATGGAGACTCAAAACTCAGCGATGTCTTCTGCAAGATAGGTGGCTGCGTCTGCGTAGCGGCGCAGTGTCGCGGTTACTTCTGATTTGCCGCCGCGGTCGCCGATACGGGCGCGGTTGATAAACGGCACGATCTGTACCGCGCCGAAGTTGTGCTGCAGACACTCGCTCAACTGCCCGGTCACGCATTAAAACGGCCAAGACGATTTCCGCTTCACCAACAGCCGTTCAGTGTGCAGCAAATGCATTCTGGTGAAGCGGAAGCCGTCCTTTTGCAGCAGGCATCCAACTGGACTCTGGCCAATTGGCGTCATCAACAAACGAAGCCCGCTGCTACAGGTTATCCACCGCGTACTGAGCTTCCTCCGGAGTAAACTGCTCGCCGTATTCCGACGTCAGCTGCTCGTAAACAGCATCCGGGGACATTGCCATCGAATCCTGATAGATTCTCGCCTTTTCCAGTGCGTTCTTATTCCAGTCCGCTTCAAGGTTATCCATTGCATACTGGGCTGCCTCCGGTGAGAACTTCTCGCCATACTCCGAGGTCAGCTGATCATAAATACCGGCCTTCGACATGTGCATGCGATTCGCGTAAATCTCTGCCTTGCGGAGAGCATTCTTGTATTCGGTCGGGACCTTCTCATCCTGCTTTTGCTGCTCCCCCGTCTGACCTTGCTGCTCATCTACACCTGCCTCGGAAGACTCAGCGAAATCGGCATTCTCAACAGTCCCAGAATCAGCCGCAACGGCAGTCTCCGAACCAAAGAGAGATGCAGCTTCAGAATCGGAACCCGACTCAGTGTCACCGCCACCAGTCAAGCTGGCCGCCACAGCGAGGACCACGACAGCGCCCGCGGCAATACCACCCCATTTGAAGCAGCCACCCTTCTTCTTTTCTTTCGGAGCCGGAGGCATCTGCCCCGCTGCCGACGGACCCTGCGGGTAGGGCTGCTGGCCGAGCGGATCCTGCGGGCTGTGCTGGTAGGACTGCTGCCCCAGCGAATCCTGCGGATTCTGGGAGCCGTACGGATTCTGGGAGCCATACGGGTTCTGTGGACTCTGCGGGTTCTGGGGGAAAGTGGAATCGGACATCGTAAGAAGCCTCCTGCGTAGAAGTTGCAATAAACGAACAGCTCTCTGTCGTCAGTTGGAACTATCCCAGGAACTCCGGATTCAACTTTCCGCACTACACAAATATTTTCGATTCGCGAACCATAAGGCACCACTGAAGGTAAGAAAAAACCAGGCCTCTACCCCATAGAACAGGGCTTGGAACTGGTTAATCTCTTTAAAAACTAACCTTCAACCCCGGCCAGCGCTTACTCAATATCGGCAAATAATATCGCCAACATTTTCCAAACCAATAGAAGGCCAAAAGCGGCCAAGGCATGGAGCCCCTCCAACGACAGCCGCCCATATGGAACCCGACAGCACATAGACACCCCACCGAAGGCACTTCCTAACAAAGATGCTTCCGAGCAAGCTCGATGCACACCTTCATCACAAACGACGCAGCTGAGTAGCCCTTAACACAAACGATGCCATGGCAGGACTCGTCGAACTCGGCAAAAGCCGGGGTTCCGGCATCACGCCCGCGGCCGCCAGCCCCACGACACTTCCCAAATCCCCGCTCCCCCAACCGCAAAGATTTTATTTTCCACCCCACTGTCCATATAATGAGATACCAATCCCGTATAGCAAGACTGGTTTAGTTTTTACGCACACCACTACGTATCACCTGCCAAGCTTTGCTCCCGGCTTTACGCACTGCCCACCAGCAGCTCACGCCGCGGTCGAGTTTTCTCAAAGTACAAAGTACTCAGTACTCAACACGTTTTGGACTGTCATCATGCCTGCTGCGAATTCCCCCTCTAGCTCCTCCGCCCACACTGCGAACGCGAACTCCGCTAAGACGCCACTTCACGCAGTACCGGAGGACACCGCCCCCACAGATCCGTCGACCATCACCGATGCGGAAATCTTTGAGGCACACCGAGGCGGCAAGCTCCGCTCCCACTCCACCATGAAGCTCGAGACAATTCGCGACCTCTCCATCGGCTACACCCCAGGTGTCGCTCGCGTCTGTGAGGCCATCCACGAAGATCCGGCTCTGGCCCGCACCTACACCTGGACCGGCCAGAACGTCGCAGTGGTTTCCGACGGCACCGCCGTGCTTGGCCTTGGCGACATCGGGCCCAAGGCCGCGCTACCGGTGATGGAAGGAAAAGCCCAGCTCTTCGAGCAGTTCGCCGGCATCTCCGCTGTGCCAATCGTCCTGGATACCCTCAATACAGAGGAAATCATCCAGACGGTCAAGGCGCTGGCGCCGTCGTTTGGCGGAGTGAACCTCGAAGACATCTCCGCGCCTCGCTGCTTCGAGATCGAGCAGCGTCTCGACCAAGAGCTCGACATCCCCATCTTCCACGACGACCAGCACGGCACCGCCATCGTCATCGCCGCCGGCCTGATCAACGCCTGCAAGCTGACCGGCCGCAGCTTCCAGGATCTCCGCGTAGTCATCTCCGGCGCTGGTGCCGCTGGTGTCGCTGCGACGAAGATGCTGCTGTCCGCTGGCGTGTCCGACATCGTCGTCGTCGATTCGCGCGGCATCATCCACCCGGACCGCGAGCCGCTGAGCGACATCAAGCAGTGGGTCGCCGGCATGACCAACCCACGCGGCATCACCGGGTCGATCAACGATGCGCTTGTCGACGCTAACGTTTTCATCGGCGTCTCTGCCGGCCGTATCGGCGAGGATGCGATTAGCCAAATGGCCGCTGACCCGATTCTGTTCTCGCTGGCCAACCCGATTCCGGAGATTCCGATGGAAGTCGCCCGCAAGTACGGAGCCGTCGTGGCCACTGGCCGCTCGGATCATCCGAACCAGATTAATAATGTGCTGGCCTTCCCGGGTCTGTTCCGTGGCGCACTGGAGGCGGGTGCCAAACGGATCACCGAGGCCATGAAGCTGGCTGCTACTCAGGCCATTGCAAATATTGGCGTAGAAGACCTGAGTGCCGACCGCATTATCCCGTCGGCGCTGGATTCGCGCGTCATGCCGGCCGTGGCGAAGGCTGTCCGCGATGCTGCGCTGAGCGACCCGGCCTCCGGCGCGGTCGGCCCGCTCGACGTCACTGGCAATGGCTTTGCTGCAGCTGAAGCGAACTAGAAAACCCGCGCTGACTATCCCTCGGGAAGTCTGAAAAGTGTGCGGTTTTCCTGCACCAGCCTAAGACGCAGCTGAATAGGGGTACCGAATTTAAGGTATTCCTGCGCCTAGGTAACATATTCAGATATGAAAAGACCCATCGCATTGGCGGCTGCCACGCTGACTGCGACCTTGTTCTTAGGGCTTACAGGCTGCGTCACCAATGACGAAAGCGGTAACCCCGAGGGCTGGTCAGAGATCAAACCGGCAGCGGTCCCCGAACTGGCGAAACAGGTCCCAGCAGATCTTCGTAAGCGCGAAGTATTGCGCATCGGCACCAACCCAACATTCGCCCCGGCAGAGTTTAAGGATTCCGCCGGTTCCATCATCGGATTCGACATTGACCTCATGCGGGCCATGGCCAGCGTCCTGGATCTGCGGCTGGAAATCCAAGAACAGGATTTCGCACTGATTCTGCCGGCCCTGTCGGCCGGCGCAGTTGATGTTGGTGCCTCCGGCTTCACCTCAAACGAGGAGCGCCGCAAGACCTACGACTTCGTCGACTACCTGGATACCGGCCTGCAGTGGGCACGTCGCCCGGGCAGCGACGCCAGCTCCGACAACTACTGTGGCAAAACTGTCGCTGTTCAGCGCAATACCGTCGCTGACATGGAGGACCTGCCGGTAAAGAATCAGGATTGTCTGGATCGCGGTTTGCCACCAATTAACAAATTGGCCTACCAGGATGCTGGTACCGCAGCTACCACCGTGGTGCTGGGGCGTGCTGACGCGCTGGCAGCTGACTCACCAGTCAGTGCCTACGCGGTCAATCGTTCTGAGGGCAAACTCGAACTTGCCGGAGATATCTACGATGGTGCCCCGTTCGGCTTCGCTATTCCGAAGGATTCAGAACTTGGCCCAGTGCTGCAGCAGGCACTGCAGTACCTCATCGACAACGGCCAGTACAAGCAAATCCTGACCACATGGGGTTTGGAAGACGGTGCTTTGGAACGCGCCACTATTAACGGAGAGGAACTTTAAGTGAGCGACTCATCTGCGTCTGGCGCCCGCTACGAGGCCACACAGGCGGAACTCAACGAAGAAATTAAGGCCAAACCGCTGCCGCACCCGGGTCGCTGGATCACCGCAGCAGTGCTGCTGGTGCTCTTCCTGTGGTTCATCATCGGTGCCGCCCGCAACGAGGCCTACCACTGGGATGTTTACTTCCAGTACCTGTTCGACACACGAATCGCCGCTGCCGCTGGCTGGACCATTGCACTGACGGTCTTGGCCATGCTCATCGGTATCGTCGGCGGTGCTATCGTCGCCGTACTCCGCATGTCGGACAACCCCGTGCTGTCCACTGTTGCTTGGTTCTACCTGTGGGTTTTCCGAGGAACTCCGGTCTACGTGCAGCTGGTCTTTTGGGGTCTCCTCGGCACTATCTACTCGACGGTTGACCTGGGTGTTACCGAGGTTGATCTCAGCACCGTCCTGTCCAACACCTTTGTGTTGGCGTTCGTCGGTCTCGGCTTGAATGAGTCCGCGTACATGGCTGAAATTGTCCGTGCCGGCATCCAGGCTGTCCCGGAGGGCCAGACCGAAGCATCGAAGGCACTGGGTATGAGCTGGTGGCAGACTGTCCGCCGCACCATCTTGCCACAGGCTATGCGCATCATCATCCCGCCGACGGGCAACGAGTTCATCTCCCTGCTGAAGACCACTTCGCTGGTCATCGCAGTGCCGTTCTCGCTGGAACTCTACGGCCGCTCCACGGACATCGCCAATGCGCTGTTCCTGCCGGTGCCGATGCTGCTTGTCGCCGCCACCTGGTACTTGGTCATCACATCAATTCTGATGGTCGGACAGTTCTACCTTGAGCGCTACTTCGCCCGCGGCGCTACCCGTCAGCTCACCGCCCGCCAGCTGGCCGCGCTTGCCGACGCCGAAGGTGTGCCGCTTGCAAATGCTCGCGTTGTCGATAAGGACGAAGAGCACTTCTACCGAGAGGATCCGCAGTAAATGACTACCAAAGATTTGATGGTTGAGGCGCAAAAGGTTCGGAAGAACTTCGGCCGTCTCGAGGTCCTCAAGGGCATCGACCTGGAAGTTCCACGCGGTACGGTTACTTGCCTCATTGGTCCTTCGGGCTCCGGTAAGTCCACGCTGCTGCGCTGTATCAACCACCTGGAGAAGGTCAATGCCGGCCGTCTCTACGTCGACGGTTCCCTGATTGGCTACCGCGAAAAGAACGGCAGCCTCTACGAGATTTCCGCCGCAGAAGCTGCCCGTCAGCGTCGCGATATCGGTATGGTTTTCCAGAACTTCAATCTGTTCCCGCACCGCACGGTGCTGGGAAATATCACCGAGGCACCGGTGCTGGTAAAGGGTGTCTCTCAGGAGCAGGCTGAAAAGCGTGCCATGGAGCTGCTGGAGACTGTTGGTCTGGCGCACAAGGCCGATGCCTACCCTGTTCAGCTCTCGGGCGGTCAGCAACAGCGTGTTGCCATTGCTCGAGCCCTGGCCATGGAGCCGAAGCTAATGCTCTTCGATGAGCCGACTTCCGCTCTTGACCCCGAGCTCGTCGGTGAGGTTCTCAACGTCATGCGTGGTCTGGCCGATAAGGGCATGACCATGGTCGTCGTGACGCACGAGATGGGCTTTGCCCGTGAAGTCGCCGACCAGGTCGTGTTTATGGCTGACGGCGTGGTCGTGGAAAAGGGCACCCCGGATGAGGTGCTGGGTAATCCGCAGCACGAGCGCACCCGCAACTTCCTGTCTTCGCTGTTGAAGTAACAGCAAGGAGAGGCTGGCAAGCGGAACAGCAAGCCTAAGCGCCAAAAGTTGCGGAGATTCCACGAAACATAGTGACTGCCGCGCCGGTAGTCGCCAGAATGACCGCGAGCTTTCGGGCTTGCACAATGGGCACTCGTCGAGAAACGCGGGTGCCCAAAAATATACCCACAATCATGGCAATCAAACACAGCGGCCAGAGCACAACCGGTGTGGTGGCGAAGACAGATACGTCACCGCTGACTTCCTTGAACAGCAAGGACAACGCGCCGGAAACAAAGAAGAGCGGTTGCAGGGTGGCCGCAAAGGTCTGCGCTGGCCAACGGGAAGCCTGCGCGTAAACGGTAATGGCAGGTCCTGCAATGCCGGCCAGGGTATTCATAAAACCGCCGGCAGCACCAGAGGCGACGGCGTACTGTGGGCCGTCGACACGCATGCGCTGAGGCATAAACGATGTCACCAGCAGCGCGAGTAGCACGAGCCCACCGACCAACACCTGGAGCGGCCCACTGGGCGTGTTGTGAACCACCCAGGCGCCTGGCAGCGCACCTAAGGCCATCACCGGGCCAATCAGCCAGAACTTCTTCCAATCGACGTTCTCTCGCACCGAGATGGTCTGCATGATCGCATTGACCGATGCGAGCACGTTAATAATCAAAATTCCTGCTACGGGACCTGCAACCAGTGAGAGGACCGGACCTCCCAACAGTCCGAGTCCCATACCGGCTATTCGCTGCATCAGAGCCCCGATGAAAATCGTTGCCACGATAAAGACAAAAGCCCACACTGATAACTCCATAGGAGGGAGTTTACAGCGTGGGCTTTTTGGCTTTTCGACGGGCGGGGTCGCCGAGGATCCGTCGTAAAGCGGAAACGTTAGCAGACTAGATGACGCCCTGAGCCAGCATTGCGTTAGCGACCTTCTTGAAGCCTGCGATGTTGGCACCGAGCACGTAGTTACCCTCGTGATCGTACTCAGCGGCGGTGGTTTCGCAGTTCTTGAAGATGTTGGTCATGATGCGCTTCAGGCGCTCATCGGTGTAGGAGAAGGACCAGGAATCGCGGGTAGCGTTCTGCTGCATCTCCAGAGCGGAGGTAGCAACACCACCGGCATTGGCAGCCTTGCCCGGCGCAAAGTGGACACCGTTGGCCTTGAAGACCTCGATAGCCTCCGGGGTGGACGGCATGTTTGCGCCCTCAGCAACGAAGCGGCAGCCGTTGTCGACCAGCAGCTTGGCGGACTCGCCATTGAGCTCATTCTGAGTTGCACACGGCAGTGCGACATCAGCCTTGAGCTCCCAGATGTTGCCACCCTCGTGGAACTCAGCGCCCTCAGCCTCAGCGACGTACTCGGAGACGCGAGCACGACGAACTTCCTTGATTTCCTTCAGCAGCTCGACGTCGACACCGTTCGGGGTGGAGACGTAACCGGAAGAGTCAGAGAAACCGACGACGGTAGCGCCGAGCTCCTGAGCCTTCTTAATGGCGTAGATGGCGACGTTACCGGAACCGGAAACGATGACCTTGGCACCGTTGATGTCAGCACCGTTGGCCTTCATCATCTCTTCAGTGAAGTAGACACAGCCGTAACCGGTGGCCTCGGTACGAACCAGGGAACCGCCCCAGGTCAGGCCCTTACCGGTGAGAACGCCGGACTCGTGCTGGTTGGCCATACGGCGGTACTGACCGAACAGGTAGCCAATCTCGCGGCCACCGACGCCGATGTCACCGGCCGGGACGTCACGGTACTCACCGATGTGGCGGTGCAGCTCAGTCATGAACGACTGGCAGAAGCGCATGATTTCCAGCTCGGACTTGCCCTTCGGATCAAAGTCGGAGCCACCCTTGCCGCCACCGATCGGCAGGCCGGTCAGGGAGTTCTTGAAGATCTGCTCGAAGCCCAGGAACTTAATGATGCCGAGGTTCACGCTCGGGTGGAAGCGCAGACCGCCCTTGTACGGGCCCAGCACAGAGTTGAACTGAACACGGAAGCCACGGTTGACCTGGACCTGCCCCTGGTCATCGACCCACGGCACGCGGAAAATAATCTGACGCTCCGGCTCACACAGACGCTGAACCAAGCCGTAGTCACCATAGTGCGGGTCCTTTTCCAGGACGACCTTCAGCGACTCCAGAACTTCTGCCACTGCCTGGTGGAACTCCGGCTCACCGGCGTTTCGGGTGAGAATCTGGTCATAGAGTCCCGAAACCTTCTGCTCGATATTCAAAATAAACCTCTCTGCGAAACCATTATGGCGCCCACGAAGAACAAACCGTCAGCGGTTGTAGACCACTTCCCGGTTGCCGTAACTCGGTGGCACAGGTTGTGTGCACAAGGACTGGGCAACTGTAGATATTGAAGCGGACATAATTATACAACGGCATATTGCTGGGAAAACTCGTAGCGATTTGCGCTACACCCGTTGGCCAAGCCAATCACTGACTCTGTGGAGGCTTACACTTTTCACGAATTAGGTAGGAAATTACCTAAATACGGCAACATTCCAGGGATACGTCGCAACAGATTCGAGCATTTCGTCGAACTCACGCAGCACTGGGTCCGGGGGCAATTCTGCACGCGGAGTCAGTAGCTCAGAGAGGTCCATAGCGAGTTCATTGAGAGAACCACCGTGCTGATCGAAGCTCAAGAGATAACGGAATACCTTCCTATCCCCCAACGGCTCCTTCGGGTTCTCACGCTCCCACTGCTCCACCAACTGCGCGTCCGTGTCCGCCGACGCCACCGAAACATCCACGTCACTAACTCGCCCGGCGCGGTCAAACTCACTCAACTTGGTACGAAATGCCTCGGCCAGCGCCTCCGATTCGGTCGGCTTCACCAGGCAGTGAAAAACAATCTTCGACATAACTTCACAGGCTAAGCCACGCGAGACGGCCAGACAATAGCTAACCGTCGTCAAGCCCCTGTCCCCCTACGTTGGCGCGCCGACCGGCAGCAAAGACGTAGTGTTGGACTTATGCAGGCTTTCAGCAATCCCCTCATCACGCTTGCCGACGGCACGGTGAAGCAAGTCAATCCTTTTTCCGGTACCCAGGTGTGGACAGTCCCAGGTCGTGGCAATCGGCCGTTGGGAATTAAGCACACGGATCCGCAGCCATTGAGCGAGGAGGATTTTGGATCCCGCGACTCCTTTGGCTGGAACAACCTGCTGCAAACCCCGCCTGAGAAGGCCCGTGTTGTCCTCGACGAATCGGTATTCGGCGGCTACAGCACGGTGACCGGAGTACTGCCCGACCAGCTCTTCGACACCACTGCGGAGTTCCGTCGCGTGCCCAACCTGTTCGAGATCGTCTCCTATGACTATTGGTCGGAAAACTACGGCTTCGAGCCCGACCGCGAAACTCAGCAACGCATGGAGGCCTACCTCGATGACCCGAAGGGCCGCGAGCACGTGCTCAACATCATTCGCACGCGATACCGCGCCGCTGGACGCAGTGAAGAGGAAATCAACGCGCTTTCCGACGAGGAATTGCTGCGCCGCGCCCCAAGCTATTTCGCCGGCGGCCACGATGTGATTGTTGCCCGTCGCCACTTTGTCGACGCCGCTACCCACGATAACCAGCTGGCTTCTTCTGGCACATTGAGCGTTGCCGAGCACCGCGCACTCATTGCGTTTACCGTCGAGTCGATTGCTGACCTGTACCGACGGAACCGCTACGTGCGTTATGTGGCCGCTTTCCAAAACTGGCTGAAACCGGCAGGCGCAAGCTTCGATCACTTGCACAAGCAGCTTGTGGCCATCGATGAGCACGGCGAGCAGCTCAAGCGCGAAGTGCAGGCGGTGCGCAAGAACCCGAATATCTACAACGAATACGCAGTGGACTATGCGGCCCGCCACAACCTGGTTATTGCGGAAAACGAGCACGCGGTGGCTTTCGCAGGATTCGGACACCGCTACCCGACGCTGGAGATCTTCTCGAAGTCGGATGTCTGCGAACCGTGGCTGCAAACCCGGGCTGAGATAGACGCAATGTCGGACCTGATTCACGCATGTCATGCCGCTGCCGGGCCCACCATTCCGTGTAACGAGGAATGGCACCACCGCCCTGTCGATTTGGATGCCCGCATGCCGTGGCGCGTAATGATTAAGTGGCGCACCTCAAATTTGGCCGGTTTTGAAGGTGGCACCAAGATTTATCTGAACACCATCTCCCCATGGGATCTGCGCGACCGCGTTGTCCCGGAGATGTACCGTTTACGGGAGACCGGAAAGATTTCGGACAGCATTCACATTGCGACCGAGTGCCAGTGCCAGCCAAACTCGCTGAAGTACAACCCGCTCGTCGAAGACGGGTCGCGACTGTAGTTCTCTGGCACAGAGTAGAGAGAAGTTAGGAGTCTTAATCCAGGTGAGCAACAATGAAGCACGACTGAGCCGCATTCGCGACCTCATCGCCACTCATCGAGTGCCATTGGACAGGCAGTGGGAAATCTACCGTTACCTGCACCAGCACCCGGAGCTATCTCAGGCGGAGGAGAAAACTGCCGCGTATCTGGCCGGTGCTCTTCGCGACATGGGCACTTACACGGTGTATGAGGGAATCGGTGGTCACGGCCTCGTTGGTGTCATGGAAAATGGCCCCGGCCCTACCGTGCTGTTCCGCGCTGATATCGATGCGCTTCCGGTGTTCGAGGAAACAGGTGTGGATTTCGCTTCCTCTGCCACCGGTACCGCCCGCGATGGTTCTGCCACCGCCGTCATGCACGCCTGTGGCCATGACATGCACATGACGGCCGGTCTTGGTCTGGCTAGCCTGATGGCAGCAACTAAGTCTGAGTGGTCGGGTACTTTCATTGCCCTGTTCCAGCCCGCCGAGGAACTAGCCTGTGGTGCACAGGCTATGATTGACGACGGCCTGGCAGACCTCATCCCCACCCCAGATGTGTGCTTCGGCCAGCACATTGTTCCCGGCCCCGCAGGTCAGGTAATGACCATGCCCGGCCCGGCACTTGCTGGCTGTGACACCATTAGCATCACGCTGACAGGTCGCTCCGCACATGGATCTATGCCGCACAACGCCATTGACCCGACGTACTTGGCTGCCGCAATCGTTCTGCGCTTGCAAGGAATTGTGGGGCGCGAGATTCCTCCCCACGAGTTTGGTGTTTTGTCCGTCGGCACGCTGCAGTCCGGCAATTCGAATAACACAATCCCCGGCCAGGCCAAGATTGTGCTGAATATTCGCTACTACTCCAACGATGTGCGCGCGAAGCTCGTTGCGGGCATTGAGCGCGTTGTTCGTGGCGAGTGCCTGGCTTCCGGCACTGAGGTTGAGCCTGTGATTGAGTACTCCGATCACGGCGAAGTCACTGACAATGATCCGGAGGCGTTTGCCACGATTCGCCCGGTCATGGACGCTGTGCTCGGCGACGATTCCACCGATGCTGTGCCGTGGACCGCGTCGGAGGACTTCTCAGACCTGCCGCGTGGGCTGAACTGCCCATATGTCTACTGGACTGTTGGCGCCACACCTCGGGATACGTGGGAAGCCGCCGTTGCTGCCGACCGCGTGGTCGAAGACGTACCGTCGAATCACATGCCGACATTCCTGCCGGACTTCGAGCCGACGGCTACCTCCGCGACTTCTGCCGCCGCTGCCGCCGTACTGTCCTACTTGGCAAAGTAAGGGCTGCGTGCCGGCCGCTTGCCACCGCGCACCGCGCCAAAAAAGACAGCTCAGTTTTCGGGTTGTCAGTTTTGCTACTTAACCCCCCAGGTCGAAAGGCTCTTACAAAAAGCCGGTAAGCCCCAAAAGGGCTTACCGGCTTTTCCTAACGCGCCAGAGAGCTAGCGAGCGTCCTCGCCAATAACGTGGACGTGAATCATGTTGGTATTGCCCTCATTTCCTGGAGGGGTACCAGCAACAACGACCAGCGTGTCGCCAGCGTTGTAGTTTTCCATGGTCAAGAGCTGCTCATCGATGACCTGCATGATCTCATCCGTGCTGTTAACCTCGCGCACCAAGAAGGTCTCCGCACCCCACGTCAGCGCAAGCTGCGAACGAACCTGCTGATTCGGAGTGAATACCAGCAGCGGCAGGCGAGAGTGCAAGCGTGCCACACGGCGAGCGGTATCACCCGAGGTGGTGAAAGCAACCATAGCGCGGGCATTCAAGCGCTCACCGATATCGCGAGCTGCGTAGGAAATCACACCACGCTTCGTGCGAGGCATGTGGGTCAGCGCAGGAACTTCCCCCTCGCGCTCAGCGGCGGTGACGATGCGAGCCATGGTCTTAACCGTGGACTGCGGGTACTTACCAACCGAGGTCTCACCCGAGAGCATCACGGCATCTGCGCCATCGAGCACAGCGTTGGCCACGTCGGAGGCCTCCGCACGAGTCGGGCGCGAGTTCGAAATCATGGAGTCGAGCATCTGGGTGGCGACGATGACCGGCTTGGCGTTCTCGCGGGCAATCTGAATAGCGCGCTTCTGAACCAGCGGAACATCTTCCAACGGCACCTCAACACCAAGGTCACCACGGGCGACCATCACGGCATCGAAAGCCAGGATGATGGCCTCGAGAGACTCGACTGCCTCTGGCTTCTCCAGCTTGGCGATAATCGGGACACGACGGCCAACCTCATCCATGACCGCATGGACCAGTTCGACGTCGGAAGGCGAACGGACGAAGGACAGCGCGATGAAGTCGACTCCCAGCTTCAGAGCGAAGCGCAGGTCGGCGATATCCTTCTCTGACAGAGCCGGCACCGAGATGTTCATCCCCGGCAGGGAAACACCCTTGTTGTTCGAGACCGGACCGCCCTCGATGACACGGCACACCACATCGTTGCCATCTACCTCGATGCACTCCAGGCCCACCTTGCCATCGTCGACAAGCAGGCGATCGCCCGGACGGGCATCGTCAGCGAGATTCTTGTACGTGGTGGAGACGCGGTCGTGCGTGCCTTCGACATCGTCGACGGTGATGCGGACAATCTCGCCGTCAGCCCAATACGTCGAGCCTTCCTTAAAACGACCGAGGCGAATCTTTGGTCCCTGCAAGTCGGCGAGAATACCGACGGCATGTCCCGTAGCGTCGGATGCTTCACGCACCCAGTGGTAGTTCTGAGCGTGGTCCTCATGCTCACCGTGAGAGAAATTCAGGCGGGCAACATCCATGCCGGCGTTGACCAGCCCGGTAATCCCCTCCAGCGAAGCAACTGCTGGACCGAGGGTACATACAATCTTCGTTCGTCTAAGCACGGCCTCCAGCCTAGTCCCTTAACGGGCTATGCGTCAGTTGGAAGCACTGTGAGCTTCAGCAGCCTCGCGCTCTCCCCTGACTTCAGCTGCGGTTTCGCGGCTCTTGGACCGCAGAATCCACAAAGCAATGACAGCGCAGAAAAAGACCACGAGCGACGTGATGTTATTAATACGCACACCGAATATCAGCGTTGCGTCATCGACGCGCATGAGTTCAATGAAGAAACGCCCCAAAGTGTAGGCCGCGACATAGAGCGCAAAGACGCGTCCTCCGCCCATCTTGAACTTTCGGTCCGCCCACACAATGACCAGACAGGCGAGGACGTTCCACACCATCTCGTAGAGAAACGTTGGATGCACCACGGCCAGCACTTCGCCTGTCGACGTTCCGGTGACAGGGGCAACCCGTCCAAACTCATCAACTCGTTGGTAGATTTCCAGGCCCCACGGAAGTGACGTTGGGCCACCGTAGAGTTCCTGGTTGAACCAATTGCCCAGACGCCCAATCGCCTGTCCAAGGATGATTGCGGGTGCGGCCGCGTCAAGAACTGGCGCAAACGGTACCTTCCGCCACTTGGCGACCGCCCACGCGGCCAGCACCCCCAGCGCCACCGCTCCCCAGATGCCGAGGCCACCATTGGTGATTTTCAGTGCATCGGCGGGATTGGCGCCGGGGCCGAAGTACTTCTCCCAGTCGGTGGCGACGTGGTAGAGACGGCCGCCGATAATGCCCGCAGGAATGACCGCAATGGCAATGTCGAGGACCAACTCCGGGTCTCCACCCCTGGCCGCGTAGCGGCGCTGCATCCAGTAAATGCCGACGAGTACGCCAATCAAGATGGAAATCGCGTAACCGCGCAGTGGTAGCGGCCCTAACTGCCACACCCCCTGCGGCGGAGAGGGAATGTTGGCCAGATACGTGGTTGCAGTCTCGGCGAGAACAAGGGTGGAACTCATAAATGCGCTAGCTCTCTCCTCGTACGCCCGCGGCGAGTTCACGGGCGAGCGTTACCAGGTCATCGGTGCTCTTCATCGCGGCCTTGATCAGTGCCGAGCCAACGATTACGCCATCTGCAAACTCGGCAATCTCCGCGGCCTGTTCTCCATTGGAGACCCCCAAACCGACGCACACCGGTGTATCGGTGACCTCGCGCGTGCGGGCAACCAACTTGCCGGCGGCCGAGTCGACGCTGGCCTGGGCACCTGTGACACCCATGTGGCTGGTGGCGTAGACGAAGCCGGTCGACGCAGTGGCAGTTAGCTGCAGACGCTCGTTGGTCGATGACGGGGCCACCAACATGATGTTGGACAGACCATTGGCCTCAGCTGCACGCTGCCATTGGCCGGCCTCCTCCGGGATGAGATCCGGGATAATGGTGCCACGACCACCAGCGGCGGCCAAGTCCTCGGCGAAACGCTCCGGACCATACTGGAGAATCGGGTTCCAGTAGCTCATAACCACACAGGTACCGCCGTGCTCGGTGACTTCGCGGACCACGCGCATAATCTCACGGGTGCGGAAGCCCGCATCCAGAGCCACGTTGGCGGCATCCTGAATGGTTGGGCCATCCATCATCGGGTCGGAGAAAGGCAGGCCAACCTCGATGATGTCGGCGCCAGCGTCGACAATCGCCTTGATGTTCTCAATCGACTTATCGGTGGTCGGGAAACCCGCTGGGTAATAGCCGATAAATGCTGCGCGGTTTTCCTCACGGACCTTGTCAAAGACGTCACTCAGACTCATTTAGGACTCCTCCATCAGATCAAACCACTTAGCAGCGGTGTCGACATCCTTGTCACCGCGACCGGAAACATTGACGATAATCAGCGGCTTACGGCCCAGCTCTTCATTTAGATCACCGCTGATGAGTCGGGCGGCAGCCACCGCGTGTGCGGACTCGATAGCGGGCAGGATGCCCTCCATCCGAGTCAGATCCTGGAATGCCTGCATCGCCTGGGTATCGGTCACCGGCAGGTAGGACGCGCGATCAATATCAGCCAGGTACGAGTGCTCTGGCCCCACGCCCGGGTAATCCAGACCGGCGGAAATCGAGTGGGACTCCGTAATCTGGCCATCCTCGTTCTGCATCAGGGCGGCGAAGGAGCCCTGGAACACACCCGGATTACCGGCGGCCGAAATCGGTGCTGCATGGCGACCGGTCTCAACACCGTCACCGCCAGCTTCAGCGCCAATCAGGCGAACCGATTCATCATCGATGAAGTGGTGGAACGCGCCGATTGCATTAGAACCGCCGCCGACACAGGCCACGACAGCGTCGGGAAGCGAGCCGGTTTCCGCGAGGATCTGCTGGCGTGCCTCGGCGCTGATGATGCGCTGGAAGTCGCGCACCATTGTTGGGAACGGGTGCGGACCGGCTGCAGTGCCGAAGCAGTAGTAGGTGTCATCGGCGTGTGAAACCCAAAAACGCATGGCCTCATTGATTGCGTCTTTGAGAGTCTTCGAGCCAATCTCGACCTCGATAACCTCGGCACCAAGCAAACGCATGCGAGCGATATTAAGGCGCTGGCGGATTGCGTCGACCTTGCCCATGTAGATACGGCAGTTAAGGCCGAGCAGCGCACAGGCAGTCGCGGTTGCGACACCGTGCTGGCCGGCACCGGTCTCGGCAATAATGTTCTTCTTACCCATGCGCTTAGCAAGCAGAACCTGACCCAAGACGTTATTAATCTTGTGGCTACCGGTGTGGTTCAAATCCTCGCGCTTAAGCCAGACGTCAGCGCCGATATCAGCGGAGAACTTCTCCGCATAGTACAGCGGCGAGGGACGTCCGACATAAGTACGCTGCAGCCGGTCAAGCTCATCGAGAAAATCCTGATCAACGCGGGCCTTCGCGTAGCCATCGGTGACCTCACCGATAACGGCCATCAGCGCCTCCGGCACAAACTGGCCGCCCCACTTACCCCAGTGCCCAATGGCATCTGACTCGTGGTTCGTTGTCTCCGCGATTACCTCACCCATCGTGGGCAGGCGGTCACCGCGGGCATCATGATTCTTGAAATCTTGGTCACTCACAGTTATCTATTGTGGACTATCCCCACCCGTTGCGGGGACATAAGGCCTAAGAAACTGTGGCGTGCCAACACAACAGGTGTGGCTGGCAACCAAAGAGGCGGAGTTCGCGGTGCGATGCAGCTGCTTATCGCAACCGCGGACCACCACTACTCGCTGCGGAGAGTCGGGTGGACACCGGCGGCAACGAGACGTCGGCAAGCCTCACCCGGCTTGCCCGCAGTAACCAGGCCCTCGCCCACCAGCACCGCGTCGGCACCGTGAGAGGCGTAGTAGCGCAGTTCCTCCGGCCCCTTAACACCGGACTCCGCCACCTTCACAACATGATCCGGCAGCATCGGCGCAAGACGTTCGTACACGGAGAGGTCCACGTCGAGCGTCTTTAGATTGCGAGCGTTGATGCCGAGGATCTTGGCACCAGCGGCCTCGGCACGCTCGACCTCTTCTGCGGTGTGCGCCTCAACCAGAGCGTTCATGCCAAGCGACTCGGTGCGATCCAGCAGGGACTCCAGCGTCGGCTGATCCAAAGCGGAGCACATCAGCAGCACCAGGTCGGCACCGTGTGCGCGGGCCTCATGGACCTGGTACGGAGTGACGATGAAGTCCTTGCGGAGCACCGGAATGTTCACCGCGCGGCGCACGGCATCGAGGTCGGCGAGCGAACCGCGGAAGCGTCGCTCCTCAGTCAGACAGGAAATGACAGCCGCGCCACCCTGCTCGTACTCTGCGGCCAAAACTTCCGGCGAAGGGATGTCAGCCAGCTCTCCCTTCGACGGAGAGGCACGCTTGACCTCTGCAATCACCTGCACCCCGGGCTTAGCCAGTGCCGCCACGGCATCAATTGGCGACGGCGCCTTCAGCGAGAGCTCCTTGATTTCACCGTAGGAAATCTTGGCTTCCCGAGCAGCGAGATCTTCCCGCACGCCCTCAATAATCTTGTCCAGAACGTTAGCCACGGCCTTACTCCTTATCCAGATCCGTAGGATCTACACCGGCATCCAAAGCATCCCACAGAACTCGACCCGACTGCGGGTCTTCCTCCAGGTCCTCGGCGATACGCTGACGGCGTACCTCCGGGGTCTCATACGCGCTGGACTTCTGCTTCTTCACAGTACCCGGTCGACGCACCAACATTACCGCCCCGACCAGCGCCAATGCGCAGCACAGCAAGGCCAGGGATGGCCCCATCGCATGCACTTCAATCGCTGAGATCTGCGCCCAGTCTGCCACAGTCACCGCATCACTGGCGCGCTGTGAGGCGCTTCCCGACGTCAACAAATCCAGTGCCCGCTGGGAGTCCACACCGTCTTCTCCGCTGGCAAGCAGAGTCATCGGAGTCCACGACGCCGCAATTGCGAGCAGCGCCGCGAGACCACCGACGATACGGCGCCCCAGTGAGCCCAAAATGGTGGTGGCAAACAGTGCAGCCACCATTGCCAGCGCAATCGACGTCAACTCTGGAGCCCAGACGGCGCCCACCAAATCTGTGGTCGCCGGACCGGACTTGTCATCAACAGTATCGACCGTCAGCCACGCACTTCGGCTGCACAACCACATTCCCGCTGCGGCCACACCAATGAGGCCACCGGAGAGCATCGTTGTCGACTTCATCGAAAACCTAGCTCCTTTCCGCTGGGACTAGTGTCTCAGCTGCCGCGACAGCTCGCAGCACGGCCGCGGCCTTGTTGCGGGTCTCCTCATCCTCTGCCACCGGGTCAGAGTCACTGACAATTCCGCCGCCAGCCTGAACATAGACCGTATCGCCCTTCTTCACACCTGTGCGGATGGCAATTGCCTGATCGGTATTGCCCCGGAAGTCAAAGTATCCAACAGTGCCGCCGTAAACACCCCGACGCGTGTCTTCGAACTTGTCGATAATGCTCAGCGCGGAAGGCTTCGGCGCACCCGACAGCGTTCCCGCTGGGAAGGTGGCCGCGAACGCGTCGACGGCAGTGGCGTCGCTGGAAAGCTCGCCGGTGACCGTAGAGACCAGATGCATAACGTGACTGTAGCGCTCAATATGACGGAAGTCGTGCACAACTACACTGCCCGGGCGGCAGACACGTCCGAGGTCATTGCGGCCAAGATCAACGAGCATCAGATGCTCACTATTTTCCTTCTCGTCTGCCAGCAAATCAGCTTCCAGCGCATTGTCCTGCTCCACCGTGGCACCGCGCGGACGTGTGCCCGCGATGGGATTGGTGATGACCTCACTGCCCTGAACTGCCACGAGTGATTCTGGGGAGGAACCGACAATTTGGAAAGCAGTAGCGGAGAAGTTCTTGGTTGGAACGTTGACCAGGAACATGTAGGGCGACGGATTGGAAACCCGCAGGATGCGATAGATATCAAAAGCGGAGGCCTGCGTGTCCATTTCGAACCGCTGCGAGAGCACAATCTGGAACGCATCACCGGCGCGGATGCGATCCTTGCAGCGCTCAATACGATCCATGTGGTCCTCGGCGGCGCGCTGGCGGCGAATTACCGGCTCTGGGAAGCTAACTTCCGCCGGACGCAGATCAGAAGGCTCTGACAACCGCTCCACCATCGCATTGACACGGTCGCAGGCGGTGTCATACGCCTGGTCAATCCGCTCATCCGAGCCGTCCCAGTTGACAGCATTGGAAATCAGCCACAGCACGCCCTCGTGGTGGTCAAAAGCAGCCAGGTCCTCCACCAGCAACTGCATGAGCTCAGGAATCTGCAAATCATCGTCAGTGGTATCCGGCAGCTGTGGCTCGATGGAGCGGACAATGTCATGCCCGAAGTAGCCAACGAGACCAGAGGTGAGCTTGGGTACCGAGGCATCGTCGGCAAGCGGAAGTTCCGTGTGCAGCAGCTCCAGCGTGCGACGCAGAGCATCCAACGGATTTCCGCCCTCTGGCGCACCCGACGGCGCATTGCCAATCCAGGTTGCCTCCCCCGCATCATCCACCGTCAGCGCAGCACGACTGCCGCAACCGATAAATGACCAGCGCGACCACGACTGCCCCACATCGGAGGACTCCAGCAAGAAAGTGCCGGGACGATCGGCCGCGAGCTTGCGGTAGGCCGACAGCGCCGTTTCGCCGTCCGCCAAAACCTTGCGAACCACGGGCACGACCCGATGGTGTGCAGCCAGTTCACGAAAGCGCTCACGCGTGGTCATGGTGATACGAGTCATAGCCGCTATTGTGCCACGCACCCCGGATTGCACATCACTTAACCCCGGACTTCACCGGAGGTGGGCGCGCTTGACGACGAAATCCCCACCTCGGCAACCCGGATCGACTGATTAGCCCTCGAACACGGGATGCACGTCAAAGCAGCTATGCGAGCCAGTGTGGCATGCCGCGCCGTCCTGCACTACCTGCATCAGCACGGTATCGCCATCACAGTCCAACGCCAGCGATGTCACGGTCTGGAAATGGCCACTAGTAAGCCCCTTAATCCAGTACTCGGACCGGGAGCGCGACCAGTAAGTGCCGCGCTTGGTAGCGATGGTGTACGCCAGCGCGTGGGAATCCATCCACGCCATCATGAGCACGCGACCAGTGGATTCTTCCTGCACAATGGCCGGAATCAAGCCGTCAGCGTTGAACTTGGCGATGTTCGCGATATCTGCTGGGAGCGTGTACTCACGCGGATCGTCTCCGGAGCCGTGAGCTGCAGCGCCCGGGGCTAGACCAGTCACTGGCGCACCTCGATCCCCTCGCGGGCCATCTCTTCCTTAACCTCAGCAATGCTGACCTCGCCGAAGTGGAAAATGGATGCGGCCAAAACCGCGTTGGCACCGGCGCGCACTGCCGGGGGGAAGTGCTCTGCCTTGCCCGCACCGCCAGAGGCGATCACCGGGACGTCGACGGCAGCGCGGACTTTCTCCAGCAGCTCCAGGTCGAAGCCATCCTTGGTGCCGTCGCCATCCATGGAGTTCAGCAGAATCTCGCCGACCCCGAGCTCCTCGCCACGGCGTGCCCACTCGACGGCGTCAATCCCGGCCGAGCGTGAACCACCGTGCGTCGTCACCTCGAAGCCCGACGGCTGCGGCGTGCCTCCCTCGGGAACGCGGCGGGCATCCACCGACAGGACGACACACTGCGCACCGAAGCGGCGCGACAGCTCGCTGAGCAGTTCCGGTCGTGCAATCGCAGCGGTATTGACACTGACCTTGTCAGCTCCGGCGCGCAGCAGCTGATCGACATCCTCGACGCTGCGCACGCCACCGCCGACCGTCAGCGGAATGAAGACCTCACTTGCGGTGCGGCGCACCACGTCAAGCATGGTGCCACGGCCATCCTTGGAAGCCGTGACGTCCAGGAAGGTCAGCTCATCAGCGCCCTCCTCACCATAGCGGCGGGCCAGCTCCACCGGATCGCCGGCATCACGGAGATTCTCAAAGTTGACCCCCTTGACGACCCTCCCATCGTTGACATCCAGGCAAGGAATCACGCGTACTGCCAGAGACATAGTTTTTAAGTTCTCCTCGTGTTAGCTCAAAGTTGTGGCTCGACGGTTTGCGCAACCACCCAGCTCAGGGGCGTCGCCCACGGTTTAGCTCCGGAAAGTCTCCGGACGACCCAGTTGGTCAATAATCGACCGCAGCGTGGCATGAACATCTCGAGTTCCCGCCAGCACGCCTACGGAATCATGCCGCCAGGGATTGCCCGCCAAGTCTGTGACCACGCCACCAGCTTCGGAAATCTGCAGTACACCAGCTGCGTTATCCCACACATGCGGTGAGAAAGTCACCGTGCCACCGAATGCCCCCATCGCGGTGGAGCCCAAGTCCACGCCGACAGAGCCAGTAATTCGAATCGTTGGATAGCGCTCGCCCACCTTTGACAGCAGCAGTTGGCGCCACTTGCGCGGGAGTGTGCCGTCGGTACTCGCGATAACGGAGCCGAAGGCAATCGAAACCGGGCGGCCGGCCTCGGCATCGATGTTGACGCGACGGCCGTTGACGAATGTGCCGCTACCTTTAGCTGCGGTAATACGCCGGCGCAGCAGAGGCATGGAGGTAATTCCGACCACCGGCTCCCCCTCATGCATGAGCGTGAGCAGCATGGCACACAGTGGAAAGCCGTTGGAATAGTTCGTGGTGCCGTCGATCGGATCGATGACCCAGGCGGTATGTTCCTCGGGAACTTTGCCACCGAATTCCTCGCCGTAGACGGGCAGGCCGGAATACTGCGTGAGGAGCTGGCGCAGACGACGCTCAATTTCCAGGTCGGTCTCCGTCGCGAAATCCCCGCGCGGCTTCATGACAACCGGGTCCGCACCCACCTGCTGCGTGAACAGGCCTTCAACCTCATCGAGCGCCGCTTCAGCAATAGCGAGCATCGCCCGCGGTTCCAGGGCATCCATACTTTCTAAGTCCTTCATCCGCCGTCTCAGCCGGGGTGCCGTTTGCTCGTTAACGCTTTCGCTTGACGACGTCTCCCCGGTCCGGCCACGAAAGTGTTCTTTTTAGCCGCGAGCTACTGCCAGGGCCTCTTCCAGGGTGAAACGCCCTGCGTAGAGCGCCTTACCCACAATTGCGGAGTCAACGCCCTCATCGACCAGTGTGGCAATAGCTGCAATGTCGTCCAGGCTGCTGACACCGCCGGAAGCGACGATTGGAGCATCGGTAGCAGCGGCGACCTCGCGCAGCAGTTCCACATTCGGCCCCTGCAGGGTGCCGTCCTTGGAGACGTCAGTCACCACGAAACGGGATGCACCCTGAGCATCCAGGCGCTCCAGCACCTCCCAGAGGTCACCGCCGTCGGAGACCCAGCCGCGGCCGCGCAAGCGCCACTGCCCCTCTTCGTTAAGAACATCCAGACCAATGGCTACACGGTCGCCGTAGTTGGCGATAACCTCGCGGCACCACTCCGGATTCTCCAGTGCGGCGGTGCCAATATTGACACGGGCGCAGCCGGTGGCCAGCGCAGCTTCGAGCGAAGCGTTGTCACGGATACCGCCGGAGAGCTCTACCTTCACGTCGAGCTTGCCCACAACGTCGGCAAGCAGGTCGTAGTTCGAACCGCGACCAAACGCGGCGTCGAGGTCGACCAGGTGGATCCACTCAGCGCCTGCGTTCTGCCAATTCATGGCAGCTTCCAGCGGTGCACCGTAGGAAGTCTCGGTTCCAGCAGCACCCTGAACAAGGCGCACAGCCTGGCCATCGGCTACGTCTACAGCGGGCAGCAGGGTCAAACTCATGGGGGCTCTACTCTCTTCGACTTTGGGCGTTGTGGCCATAGTCACCACGACGCTTGTTGCTAGTTATCTCAGTATAGGTGGTCTAGGTGGCGAAATTCCGCCACCTACCAGGTAGTGCGGTTAGGGCAGATACTACCGATTGGGCAACTACAGCGTGTCCACCCAGTTCTGCAGCAGCTTCAACCCTGCTTCACCAGACTTCTCAGGGTGGAACTGCGTGGCCCACAGCGGACCGTTTTCCACGGCTGCGATAAACCGATCGGATTCGTGGGCAGACCACGTCACCAGCGGCGGAGCGATGCGAGAATCCGTATCAAGGTCCCACTTGCGCACACCGTAGGAGTGGACGAAGTAAAAACGCTGATCTTCCAGTCCCTTAAACATCTTTGAGCCTTCCGGTACTTCAACCGTGTTCCAGCCCATGTGCGGCAGAATCGACGCCTCGAGACGCTCGACAGTACCGGGCCATTCACCACAACCCGGGGTGCCGGTGACAGCTGCGGATGCGTCGGTCTCCGCTGCGTGGATGCCGTCGGCGTACTCGACGCCGCGGTCAAAGAGCACCTGCATACCGACGCAGATTCCCATCACTGGTCGACCACCTGCGAGTCGAGAGCCGATCAGGCGCGGCCCTTGTACTCGATGCAAACCCTCCATGCATGCGGCATAGGCGCCGACGCCGGGAACGAGCAGACCATCGGCCTCCATCACGGTCTTCGGATCGGCGGTCACAATAACCTCGGCACCCGTGGTGGCCACAGCGCGCTCAGCTGAACGCAAATTACCGGAGCCGTAATCAAGGATGGCAACGGTCGGGGTCTTCGTCGAAGGTGAGACTTGTTCCATAGTTGGACATTTTAAGGCGCTGGGAATCGATGTTTGCCACTTACCCCAAGAAAACTGCCTGGATAGGCAGAAGCACTGGTATACAACTACCGAATACTTTGGTAAACTCAAGGTTAACAACAGGTTAACTAAGTTATTGATTTATCCCTAAAACCCCTGATTACTTTTTCACAGAGAGGCTCCGACGCCATGACTACCGCATCCGTTCTTAGTAAATCATTTGCCATTGTCCGCGAGGACCTTCACCGGCTCTACGGTGCAGCCTGCGATGCTGCGACCATCGATTCCATCCTCGACGATGTCATTGCAGAGCTGTCCAACTCTGCGAAGGTGACTAACTTCCTCCCCGTCCTCGCCGAACGCGAGGCCACCGAACGCATCAAGGCCGCGAGCGGATGCAAGGACTTCGCCCCGCGCCAAGAGATTCTCTTTGCCGATAGTCGCGGTTCCGGCCGTAGCCAGATTGCCACTGCCCTGGCCTACCACCTGGTTGGTGACGAAGTCTTTATCCGCACTATCGGCCTCAATCCAGAGGATGGCCTGAACCCTCGCGTCGTCGCGGCTCTTCACGACCGTGGCGTGGACACCTCACGCCTCACCCAAAAGGCGATTACTCCCCGCGTTTCCCACCGCGCCGATGTTGTCGTGCTCATGGGCATCGACGAGACACCAGCAGTCCCCGGCGACCGCTACGTGGAATGGGATGTCGCAGATCCGGACAGTCTCACAGACGATGAGCTGCAGTCGCTTATCGACGATATCGAAACCCGCCTGCGGGCTCTCTTCACCGAGATGGACGTCGCCGTCGCATAAACAGGCACGGCTGACCCCACACCGGGGGTTGCATCTAATAACCAAAAGAGTGGCTGCGCAAGAACTTGCGCAGCCACTCTTTTTCAAACGTCTCTTTGTATGTAGTTACTTCTTCTTGCGGTCCCGAACCGTCAAACGCGTCACTGCATTCTTTGCCGGGCGGGCAACACGCACAGCGGCCTCCGGCGTACGACGCTTCACGGCATCCCCCAGACGACGCAGCGTAGCGCGGGTGTTCTGGTACTCCGCCACGCGGTGCTTTCCGATGATTCGGTCGAGCACCGCACCAATGAGGCCAACTGCCAGCAGAGCTGCCGCAAAGGCAAAGACAGCCGGGTACGGACGGAGTGCAGCCGCGGCTACGGCTCCCAGAACGAACGAGCCGATACCAGTGCCCGAGTCAAAGGACATGTTCCAGAAGGCACTGGCCTCAGCAGTACGGTCACGCGGCAGGCGGGCAAACATCAGCAGCAGAGCCTCATTTTGCACTATGCCGAAGCCCGCGCCGTAGAAAACGGCCGCAACCAGCAGCAGCCAGGCCGACAAATCAAAGAGAACCACGCCGGACATCATCAGCAGACCAATAAAACCACTGATCAATGCCGGAATCAGCAGAATTCCAGCCTCCGACTTCCGGTCGGCGTAGATTCCTGCGAAATAACGGAACACCATCTGCGCGCCACCGAGAACAGACAGCGACAGGCCAGCCACAACCGCACCGGAGACCAGATCGATTTCGCGAGCTGCCGGGGCAAGGAATGCGGAAATACCACCAAAGCCCATCGCAATCGTGCAAATTGCGAGCGCGGGAATGGCCACCAGCTTCCATGTGGCAACGTGCTCAACGGGGCTCGGCTGAGTTGCTGCAGATCCGGGCACAGGATCGCCGACGTCTTCCTTGCCGCCCTTGCCCTCCTTCGGCGCTGGCTTAATCTTCGGGATAAAGAGTGCCATCAACGAACCGACAAGCGAGATGACGGCGCCCAAGACATAAACAGGGGTGTAAGAACCCGTCTTGTCCGCAATGATTAGTCCTAGTGGCAAGAAAATGAGCTCAGATAAACCAACTGCCACACCGAGAACGCCAGAGGCCTTACCCAGAAATTTCATTGGCACTAGCTCGGCAATCAATGCGGACTCGGCGACAGTCAACGCACCGAAGCCCATACCGCGGAGAACCGCAATGATGAGCACCAAAGCAGCATCGGTGCCAAAGATGTGCAGAATCGTCGGCAAGCCCAGAAACAGACCTGAAATCAGCATGGTCATGCCGTAGCCAAGACGGCGACACATACGTGGAGTCTGCGTCTGTGTGAGAACGGTAGCGGCCATAAAAACACCGGTGTAGGCACCGGCGAGCGAGGTTCCACCGCCATCGTCAAGAATTGCCTGCGGAATGACAGGCATGAGGAGTGACCAGCCACCGAAGGCGGCCATCACGGCGACTAGCGTAGGTACTAGTCCGGGCGCTTTCCACATGCTGTCCAGTTCGTCCAACTGCCTGCGGTCCATCACCCGGGACGCCATTTACTCCATCACTCCTATCAACCACAAAATTGCGCCGGCGAGCGCGATCACAGATAAGAGACCAAGGACAATTGTTCCGACCCTCGATCCGGATTTATAGAGTGACCATGTTCCGCCCACCAGCAGACCAGCGACAATGAACAAAAAATAAGTGCTCAGCGTCGATGCGGTAGACACCTGCGCTAAAAGCACGTCTACAGACGTTGTTACCATCGATTCCCCTAAAATGCCAGCTAAGGCGGATTTTCCGGTTTCCTACAGCGGCCGTCTACTACAGCTGCGACCTACAGAGTGCCCTTGGTCGACGGCACACCGTGGACGCGCGGGTCGTCCTCGACGGCAGCACGCAGGGCACGGGCCACAGCCTTGTACTCAGCCTCGGTGATGTGGTGCGGATCGCGCCCGTAGAGACAGCGAACATGCAGCGCAATACGGGCATTTAGGGCGAAGGACTCAAAGAAATGCTCATTGATAACCGTTGCGTAGTGACCACCAATGACGGCAGTCAACATCTGCTCTGGTTCGCCAGTGCCAACGAAGTACGGGCGACCAGACACATCAACCACTGCGTGTGCCAGCGTTTCATCCATCGGGATATAGCAGTCACCAAAGCGACGAATACCAGACTTGTCCCCCAACGCCTGGGCGAAGGCCTGCCCCATCACAATGCCGGTATCCTCCACCGTGTGGTGCGCATCGACCTCGGTGTCGCCGTTGGCGTGCACAGTCAGGTCGAAGCTGCCGTGGGAGCCGAAAGCGGTCAACATGTGGTCGAAGAACGGCAGACCGGTCGAAATATCGGTCTTGCCGGTGCCATCGAGATTCACCGAGCAGACGATGCTCGATTCGCGGGTGGCGCGCTCGACACGGCCAACGCGCTCAGTGCGCTCTGCCTCCAGATGGTCCTTATCACTGAAGTGCATAAGTCAGATCTCTCCTTGTAGTGGGATGTACCGGCAGCATTTCGCTTAAGCCAGCGCGGTCGCTGCCAATTTCTTGGCCGCCGCCAGCAGCGCATCATTTTCGCTGGGCAGACCAATAGTGGCACGGAGACGACCGGGCACGCCAACATCGCGGATGAGTACTCCCTCATCCAAGAAGCTCTGCCATGCCGTCGCGGCATCGGCGAAACGACCGAAGAATACGAAGTTGGAGTACGAGTCAATCACGTCGTAGCCATAGCTGTTCAGGGCGGCTACGACGCGATCACGCTCGTCGGCAAGCTTTGCGACGGTCGACAGCGTCGCATCCGAGTGGCGAAGTGCAACCGTGGCAGCGGCCTGCGTCAACGTCGACAGGTGGTATGGCAGACGTACGAGCATCACAGCATCAATAAATGCCGGGTTAGCAACGAAGTAGCCGAGGCGGCCTCCGGCGAAGTCGAAAGCCTTGCTCATCGTGCGGGAGACAACCAGCTTCGACGGGAACTCAGCCAGCAGCGTTGTCGCCGACGGCTCCTCAGTGAACTCGGCGTAGGCCTCATCGACAATGACGATGCCCGGCGCGGCTTCAATAATGCGGCGCAGGTCAGCGAGCGTGGTCAGATTGCCAGTCGGGTTGTTCGGAGTCGTGATGAAGATGACGTCAGGACGGTGCTCGGCAATGGCCGCGAGCGCACTATCCATGTCGATGTCGAAGGTCTCCGGGTCGCGGGCGATGCCGATGAACTCCGTCTGCGTGCCGGACGAGAGGATCGGGTGCATCGAGTAGCTGGGCACAAAGCCCATTGCGCTGCGCCCCGGCCCGCCAAATGCCTGCAGCAGCTGCTGGAGAATCTCATTGGAGCCGTTGGCGGCCCATACCTGGTCGACGGTGATGTCCACGCCGGTCTGGCGGGTGACATAATCGGCGAGTGCGCTGCGCAGTGCTACTGCGTCACGGTCCGGGTAGCGGTTGAGGTCAGAGGCGACCTTCTCCACTTGCGCCACCAGGTCGGCGATGAGGTCATCGGATGGCGGGTACGGGTTTTCGTTGGTGTTCAGGCGAACATCGACGTCGAGCTGCGGGGCACCGTAGGCTTCCTCGCCGCGCAGTTCGTCGCGCAGTGGCAAATCTGCCAGCGCCAACTTGGCTACCGACGGCTGTGGCTGATTCTCAGGCTGGTTGCTCATTAGTTGTTCCCCTTTTCTGCGCCATTGTCCTCAGAGCCGAGAAGCGTCTCAAAGCGGGCACGGATGGCCTCGCCGTGCGCTGGCAGTCGTTCTTCGTTGGCCAGGACTACTACGCTGTCGGCAACTTCCTTCAACGCGGCCTCGTTGTAGTCAATCATGTGGACCGACTTGAGGAAGGTGTGCGTTGACAGGCCCGAGGCGTGGCGGGCGGTGCCGGAGGTCGGCAACACATGGTTAGAGCCAGCCGAGTAATCGCCCAGCGGCACCGGCGAGAAGCGACCGATGAAGATTGCACCGGCATTGGTAATGCGTTCGGCATCGGCCTGCGCGTTTTCGGTGTGGATCTCCAGGTGCTCAGTGGCGTAAGCATCTGCAACCTGGATGCCAATATTCATGTCGTCGACAAGCACGATGCCAGACTGATCGCCGGTCAGCGCCTCACGAACGCGGTCGGCGTTCATGGTGACCTCGTACCGGTTTTCGACCTCGCGGTCGACGGTGGCGGCGAAATCGGCGTCGTCGGTGATAAGCACGCTGGCGGCCATGACGTCGTGCTCAGCCTGGGAAATCAGGTCGTAGGCGACGGAGACAGGATCAGCGGTGTTATCTGCGAGAATGGCAATTTCGGTCGGGCCAGCTTCGGCGTCGATACCGACGACCGAGCGGCACAGGCGTTTGGCGGCGGTAACGAAGATGTTGCCCGGACCGGTGACCATGTCGACCGGCTCGAGGCTCTCGTTTTCATCGCCGTATGCGAGCAGTGCGACGGCCTGTGCACCACCGACGGCCCACACCTCGGTCACGCCAAGCAGCTTGCAGGCAGCCAGGATGGTCGGGTGCGGCCAGCCGTCGTTGTCGGCCTGCGGCGGAGAGGCGACGACGAGGGACTCCACACCAGCTTCCTGAGCTGGGATGACGTTCATCAATACAGACGACGGGTAGACGGCGTTGCCCCCGGGGACGTAAAGACCGACGCGCGAAACCGGAATCCACTTCTCGCGGACAATGCCGCCGGGCAGAATTTCAACAGTCTTATCATTCGGCTTCTGAGCAGCGTGGAACGCGCGCACGCGCCCAATGGACTCCTGCAGAGCAGAGCGGACATCGTCTTCCAGCGCAGCTTCCGCGGCATCGATAACCTCCGCTGGAACGCGCATGGATGCCGGACGAATACGGTCAAACTTCTCGGAGTACTCCATCGCCGCTTCCACACCACGGACTGCCACGTCATCGACAACGGGCTTGACCGTGGGAATCATCGAATCAACGTCTGCCGCACCACGCGGCAACACTCGACGCAGAGTGGCGGTGGTGGGAGTCTGACCGCGAAGATCAATAGTGGACAACATAATTAATTAGTAACCGCCTATTCGCACGATGGATTCATACGTGAGCACTTCAGAGTGACAAAGAAATGACAACAAAGTATTGAAAATCTGGGTCAAAGCCAAAGACTTTATCCACGGTTTTCGCTACTATTCGCCCTTAAAGGCACCCTTGAGTATGAACTAAGCATATCTTTCTCACGTTAGGTTCATACCGATTGCCCCATTTAACCCCTCATACTGTGGCGCAAGTTAGCTCCGCCACAGTGCCCCATTACAGTGTTAAGGAAAGTAGTAACCAGTCGTAGAAAGGTCAGCTGTTGAACCAGGAAGGAAACAGCCCGGATTTGCCGGAGCTCGTCGCAGCCTATGCAGACGCGACCGCAGCCGACAATTCCCTGGCCACGCGCCAACTGGAATCAGTTTTCGCGCATCATTTCTACAACCCACAGCTCTTTTCTGACCCGGAAGCCCACGGCGTTACCGAACACGTCGGCGCGTTTTACCGCATAGTCCGCGAGGTCACCGAATCGCTCGGCATGATGACGGCTGCGCACGATGCCGCCCTGAACTGGATGGTATGGGCATCCGATAACGACAACGTCCCGGAGTACTGGCGCGCCCGGGCACGGCTAGCGGCGGATGAAGCCCGCCGCTACACCACCTTTATCGCCGATGGCCCCACCTCTGCTGCCGCAGAGACCGAAATCCCACTCATCGCACGCATGAGCAGGGAGATCACCTCGTACCGGGCACTCGTGCTTGCCGACGATCTGGATGCCCCAACCAGCAGTCACAGCGCGGTGACCACGGATGCGGATGGGCCGCGGCCGCAGGAATCGTCGGCAAGCGAAGAAGCGGAGGAGCCGTTTAGCCCACGCCAGTGGAAGAAGCGGGCGGCACTGACTGACGCGCTGATTCGGATTGCAAGCGCCCTGCGAAAGGTCAACCGCGAGGACTTGGCACGGGAGCTGCACGAGATGATTCGTGCACTGCCAAATGAGGATAAGTTTGAGTCGATTGCGCTGGCGAAGACTCTGACGGAGGCATCACTGCTGCACCGAGCCGGGAAAGTCGTCGACGCAGCGCGACTTTGCGCCTCACAGCTCAATGCAATCGGTAACCGCTCCGTAATCGCGGGCCTTGAGCTGAGGCAGAATTTGGCACGGTACTCGATAGAGACAGGTAATAGCGATACCGCGTTCCGAATGCTGTCAAACAACGTGGCAGTCGCGGACCAGCACAGACTGGACACTGACTATATTCTCGCGGTTCGTGAGATGGCAGACATCAACTTCGAGGTGGCACACAACAAGCCCGATGCCGGGGAGATGCTGAAGCTAACTCAGCGCGCCCAGGATGTGTCGGCAGACTACCCCAACTGTGAAGTCACCATGGAAATCGCGCTGCTGAAGGCAACGGCACTGTACGAGCTCGGAGATTTCCACCATGCCGGCCAGGAAGCGGAGTCGGTTGCAAAGTGGTCTGAGCCTACCCAGGATTCCGCACGTACTGATTTTTCCTGTGCCATTGCGGCGGAATCGGCAGTCCAAGAGGGCAATACTGAGCATGCCGCAGTACTCTTCGACGCACTGGCCGATATTCGTGCCGGATACTCGTCCCCGATTTCGCCTGCGGAAACTCTGATGGATGCCGCACTATCGCTCAGTAACGTGGGCGCCACAAGTGAGCTGACCGACCACCTGATGGAACGCTCACGCGGCTACGTGGTTGGATCCTGGGAATCGGCCAAGTGGCACGAAGCGCAGGCACTGCTGTGCTGGTCTGTGTGGGACAACGACGGCGTGTACAAGTACGCCGACGAAGCTGCCGAGCTTTTCTTAGAAGCCCACGCCCCTGCCGACGCCGCCCGCACACTGACTATCGCGGTGCGTGCTGCTGCTAGTGATAACAATGAGGATCGCGCCCGCCGGTTCGCGGTTCGCATCGGCGACCTAGTCGGCCCGGATCACCCAGTGCGCGATGAAGTTCGTGGACTAATGCGTAGCTTTTCAAACCCGGATTAACAGCGCACCCGACTGCACAGGTCTGAAAAACAAGGCAGTTTTTGCATCTTCCCGATGCCACGGGCGAAGATAGTCCAATGGTCTGGTGGGAAGAAGAAAACTCTGAGTCTGGAATTCAAGTTGGCGATTGGGATGCCGGCATCGCTGCCGACTACGCGTCAGGGAATTCAGAAAACGCATCAGCAACGGAGAACTCGTCCGAACCCCTGGACTTTCCTCCCCTGCCCAATCCGCTAAAGGCATTGCCGGACTCCCTCCCGGAGCTGCTGGTTATTTCCCGCAAGGCCGGTGCCACGCTCGACCACGTCACCAGTTGGCGCGCTGTCACCAAGTTCGCCCACACGCACTGGTTGGCCGACGCGCCTACCAACTCCCCCGATGTCATTGGCGAATTCCACGCACTTAGGCATGCAGTTGCCGACCAACTGGAATTGGTAGAAGAAGCCGCTGCTGCACGCGCCGAGTGGCTGCGCTGGGCAACTGAGGCCAACATCCGCCCCGCGATCTTGCACGCACGCTCCTACGGAGCATTCGCCGAGGCTGAGGCCTTCATCGACGCCAACCCAGGTGATGCCATCACCGGCCGGCGCCCCGAGGACTCCGAAATCCCTGAGCTGATCAGCCTTGCTAAGGACATCGTCGCCACCACTCCACAGCCCGGCGAGGCCTATTACTACCTGGTCAGCGCGGCTGTTGCCGGCGCCGCAGCATCGCTGGCGCGCCGGGCGGAAATCGCCGGTCAGCTCTCTGAATGGTCCGCACGCTGGGCACCAAAGCGAAGCAGTTTCGACGACCGGAAGCTGTTGGAGGCGCAGCTCGCGCACAGCCGTGGTGAGCTGCGCAGGGCCGCCCGCATCGCTGCCAGCGTCGCAGCGGCTCCTCAGTCGGAACCCGTCACCACGACGATTGAAGCGCGCCAATTTCTGGCTTTTCTCTCTCTGGAAGCTGGTGAGGAAGCGGAGGCAATCCGCCAGCTACGCCCAATCGTGCAGGCTGGTCTCGATGCAGGACTCACGGTCGCGGTGCTTCGCAGCGTGCGTCTGCTCTGTGCGCTTCTCAACGCCCACGGCGATTTCGCGGAATCCGCCGAATTTGCTCGCCGCGCGCTCGCCAGCGCCGAGGGCATGCCGGTCAACCCCATCACCATGGATATCCAGCTCGTTTTGGCCCGCAGTCTCCTCGATGCCGACGAGGTTGACGAGGCGCTGCGCTTTGCCGAACCAGTTGCGCACTGGTCAGCATTTACCGCCGATGAAGAACGCACCGACGCGGCGTTTTCTATTGCCTCCACAGCCGCGGGGCTCGGCAATAATCCCCGCCAGGCGGCAAAGCTGCTCATCGAACACGGCGAGCACCTTGAACGCAACGGCGATACCAAGGGCGCGGCCAAGGCCTACCGCCAGGCTGCGCGTTCCATCATTCATGTCATTGACCTGGTCATTTCCGAAGAGGGCTCCGAATTCACCGCCGAGATCGTCTCTGAGGACGCTTCCGCCGCCATTGACCACACGCTCAACGAGGCTGAGGACCTTCTGCTGCGTTCTCAGAAGCTCATCTCCGACGACTGGTCACTCGCCGACTGGCACGACGATGCCGCCTACGTCTTCTACTCCGCTGGCCGCGACACGTTGGCTATCAACCATGTGGAAGCCGCCGCGAAGGGCTACCTGCAGTCCGGCGATGGCGAGGAAGCCGCCCGCGCGCTGCTGGCGGGGGTTCGCTACCGTCTCGACGCGGGTGATTCCGACGGAGCCGCCGCCTATGCTCGGCGCGTCGAAGAGCTTCTGCCCCGCGACGTGTGGGAAGGCCATCCTGTTCTCGATGCCCTTGACGTCATCATCATTCAGTCGCTTGACGACGAATACTAGCGCCCCGCCCACTTCGGTACTGGCGGTGACACAAAGTAGAGTGTTAGGTCATGACTACTTCTGGTGATTCCGCGACTTCTAGCCCGCAGCAGCTTTTCGACGCCGCCACGGCATTGGCTGAGGAAAACAACCTCTGGGAAGCAGCCCTAACTCTGATGCAGGGGTTCGAGGAACTCGGCGACAAGGCTGATGCCCCGCAGACCGACAGTCTGGGGCGCCCCATCCGTGGCTCTGCACCAAAGCTGATGGACAAGGCCGCGGATTGGTTGGATCTGCTGGATAACCTGGAAAAAGACGGCTTCGAGCCGACCGCGGACACCCCACCGCGCCACTTGCGCTGGGCGATGTGGCACACCTTGAACGGCCAGGCAGAGATTCGTCGAGGACATCAGGGGCGCGCCATTGATCACCTGGAGTTAGCGGCGGGACTTTTCCAGTCCGACAAGCTCAATATCCAGGCCGTGCCTCTGCTTGCACAAATTGCACAGTGCCACCTGCATTTGGGCGATGTCGGTGCTGCGGAGAAGGCGCTTTACCGCGCACAGGAAACCTGTGATGAGCAATCACGGGAGCGCTGGGGGTCGGCACTAAGCGAGATTGGGGCAGAGATTGCCCGTCGCCTGTAGGCGAAGCTACGAGGCGAAACCGGGGCTGATTCAGCTACTGCTCGTCGAAGTCGAGTCCGACATCGAACACCTTGGCCGAGTGGGTCAGCGCGCCCACAGCCAGGTAATCGACACCACAGGACGCGTACTCACGAGCCACATCGATGGTCAGTCCACCAGAGGACTCCAGCTGGGTGGCCGGAGAAATCTGCGAGCGGCGCTGCACCGCGATCTGGGTCTCCCAGACCTCGAAGTTGTCCAGCATGACGATGTCCGGCTTCATCGGCAGGATTTCATCGAGCTGTGCGAGGGTATCGACTTCCACCTCGCACGGCAGCTCCGGATACTGAGCCCGCACCCTCTTCAACGCACCGGACACGGAACCGACGGCCACCACGTGGTTGTCCTTAATCAGTGCCTCATCGCCCAATGCATAGCGGTGGTTAATTCCACCACCGCAGGTCACCGCATACTTTTCCAGGTTGCGCAGACCCGGCAGTGTCTTTCGGGAATCGCGCACCCGCGCACCGGTGCCAACGATTGCGTCAGCCCACTGGCGCGTCGCAGTAGCTACACCACTGGCGTGCGTGAGGATATTCAGCATTGTCCGCTCAGCAGTCAGCAACCCCCGAGTCGGCGCAGAAATCGTTGCCAGCACTGTGCCAGGACGCACCAGGGTGCCATCTTCAACGTGCTTTTCGACGGTGAACTCACCCGAGATGACCTCCTGCAGCGTCCACTCCACCGCATCGATAGCCGCGATAACGCCCTCTTGCCGGGCCACCAGCCGGGCGCGTGCCTGCGCAGCTGCCGAGACTGTCGACAGCGAGGTCACATCCGGCCCGAAGCTCATATCTTCCTGCAGTGCCGTCCGAATGAGTCCGCGGGTGATGTTTTCGTTCAGCACCCCGCGCAGCGTGTCCTTCTCAAGAGTCATGGTTAGCTAATCCCCGTCCTTTTCAAACCAAGTGTGGCACCCCAAAGTATATGGTCGTGCCAATGCCGCTTCGACGACTTTCCTTGCGGCTACGACCTGAACCGATTGCGGGAGCCGATCGATAACCGCCAACGCCTGCCGCAAACTCTGCTCATTGCGCGTTACACCAGCGCCTTCCTGCATCGCCGTCTGCAACCGGAAAAGCTGCCGTGGTTCCAGTTCTGGCCGTGGCTGCGGCAGGCTTTCAACGGCCGCTGCGAATTCCTCGTCCCCGACCAGCACAGCGTGTGTTTCAGCGACTTTTTCGGCCACCCGCTTGCCGACGACCAGTCCCTCCAGCAACGAATTGGAGGCCAACCTGTTGGCACCGTGGAGCCCTGTTGCGGAGCATTCGCCGGCCGCATAGAGGCCCGGCACACTAGTTGCACCGAATGGGTCGACGGCAATACCACCACAGGTGTAGTGGACCGCCGGGGCCACGGGAATGAGGTCCTTGGTCGGATCAATCTCCGCCGCGGTCAGACCCGCTGTGATCGTCGGAAAGCGGGCGGCGAAGTTGTCGATGTGACGTGCGTCGAGGAAGACGTGGTCCTCGCCGAGCTCGCGCATGCGAGTCGCGATGGCGCGCGAGACGATATCGCGCGGAGCCAGGTCCCCGCGAGGGTCAACGCCGGCGGTCACACTGTTGCCCCGGGAGTCGACGAGAATGGCTCCTTCACCACGGACCGCCTCGCTGATGAGATGGCGTCGGCCGGTGCCATCTGATGCCGAGCGCTCGTCATAGAGCACCGTCGGGTGGAACTGGATAAACTCCATGTCCCGAATCTCCGCGCCAGCATCGGAGGCCATGCCGATAGCCTCGCCGCGGGCGCCCGAGGGGGCCGTGGTCGCACGGTAAATATGGCCCACGCCACCGGTAGCCAGCAGAGTGGCGCCTGCGCGAATAGCGCCACCGCCACGGGGATCCGCTACCAGCGCCCCCAGCACGCGGCCGTCTTTGCCAACGATGAGCTGGCGCGCTGTGGCGTTTTGCAGTACTCGCACGCCGGTAACTGAGGCTTCTAGGGCGCGCTCGATTTCAGCACCAGTGGCGTCACCGCCGGCATGAATGATGCGCCGCGCGTGGTGTCCGCCCTCTTTAGTGCGGGAATAAACGGCCGGGTTATCCGGTGCCGGGTCGAATGTAGCGCCTAGCCCGATTAGCCACTCGGTCGCCGCAGCGCCGGCGCGGATGATGGAAGCCACAGCCTCTTCATCGCCGTGTCCGGCACCGGCATCGAGAGTATCCGCGATATGGGAATCAGTGGTGTCGTCGAACCCGTTGGCCACATGGCCGCTGGGGTCGTCGTCAAGCCCGACGACCGCGAGCCCGCCCTGGGCGAGATTCGTGGCAGCATCGGCGAAACGCAGCTGTTTGCGGGCACCGACGCGCCACTCGACGCTGTCGATAACCAGCACGTCGAGGCCGAGCTCAAGAGCCCGACGCGCAGCACTGAGCCCTGCGACTCCCCCGCCGATGACGAGGAAGTCACACGTCAGTGTCCAACTGTCGAATGATGGGCGCAGACCAAACGTGTTACTCGCCTCCGCCTGGGTTACCGATAGCGATCATGCGCTCGACCGAAGCGCGCGCCTTGTCGGCGACATCCGGCTCGACATCGACTTCATCAGTGCCCTCAACGAGGCAGCGCAGCAGAGCCGCCGGAGTGATGAGCTTCATGTACGAGCAGGAAGCGCGGTCGTTGACCGGCTCAAAGTCAACATCCGGTGCGGCCTTGCGCAGCTGGTGGAGCATGCCCACCTCAGTGGCCACGAGCACCTTGCCGTTGGGCTTGTTCTCCTTCAGCTTCTGCGCCTCGGTCAGCATCTCGCCGGTGGAGAGCATCTGCACGCGCTCGGGCTCGATGGTGCCTTCACCTGCGAGGTAAATCGCAGAGTTCGCGCAACCGCACTCCGGGTGAATGAACAGCTGCGAATCGGCGTTCTCCTCCGCGCGGTGCGCGAGTTCCTCACCATTGATGTTGGCGTGGACGTGGCACTCACCAGCCCATACCTTGATGTTGTCGCGGCCGGTCTCACGGCGGACGTGTGCGCCGAGGAACTGATCCGGGTTGAACAGGATCTCCTGGTCTTCCGGGATGGACTTGACCACGTCGACGGCGTTGGAGGAAGTACAGCAGATGTCGGTCAGAGCCTTTACGTCTGCCGTGGTGTTGACGTAGCTGACCACCAGTGCGCCGGGATTCTCAGCCTTCCACTCGGCCAGTTCATCTGCGGTGATGGAGTCCGCCAGGGAGCAGCCGGCGCGCTCGTCCGGAATAAGGACGGTCTTCTCTGGGCTCAGAATTTTGGCGGTTTCCGCCATGAAGTGGACACCACAGAAGACGATGACGTCGGCATCGGTTTCCGCAGCGATGCGGGAAAGTCCGAGGGAGTCGCCTGTGTAATCGGCAATATCCTGAATCTCCGGCAGCTGGTAGTTGTGCGCAAGAATTACGGCATTGCGTTCGCGGGCGAGGCGCTTAATCTCCTGGGCCCAGCGCTCATCTGCAATTACGCCACCGTAGCGGCCATCTTTATCGACTACCGATTCGTACAGATCCGATTCAAGGCGCGGCAGGCTGGAAGCATTGGCCGCAAGGCTGGTATTCACGGAAAACTACGTCCTTACTTCAATGGGCTGTGGCTACGACCGGAGAAAACGCCGTCACCGTTACCGGCAACGGTCCCCGGAGGCATTCGCAGCGGACTCAAACGGGCAAGTGCAAGAGACCTAAGCTCGCCACACAATATCGAAAAAGCCCCTAATCGGGGCGAATACTGACATCGAGGACGAACCTATTTCCCAAAATTGTAAGGCTTGTATAAGCCTATTTCCCAATAACTACCCCTGTTCAGTAGGAATTAGTGCTTTACGACGGCTCCCGCGCAGAACCTCACCGTCTCACTTAGTGACCGAATCTGCGTCCGCAGCATTGTCTGCAGCGCTCTCGTTGCCTTCCGTGAAGTCCGTTTGGAACAGCACCCGGGACCACAGTGCGAGCATGGCAACCAGTGGCGCGACCAGCAGTGCTACATAGGTTTTGAAGTCTGGAATCACCGAGAACTTATCGCCCGGCTGCATTCCCGCCAGATCCGGCTGGAGCAATGCCGCAACCGACTGACCGACGAGGTACGTCACTGCTGCGCTCATCAACGCGGAGAAACCTGCCCATCCAATTGCCGTGAGCATCTGCACAGGAGTCGTGATGGCACGGTTTCGGAAGGTAGTAATTCCCAGCACCAGGCCGCTGATGGCAGTGACAGCAACAAACCAGAGCAGCCCGATAAAACCAGCGTCAACGGTTTCCTGAATAATCGCCAGTTGGTTATCTGGGAGCATTTGCACCTGCTGCTTGGGGCGCAGGAATGCCCAGGCCACTCCGGCTATCGTTCCCGTTACAACGGAGAAGAGAACAATACCCGAGGCCATTGCCACGCTCTGCTTTTCAACGTGCGGGACTCGGGTATTTTTCATGGTCATAGTTGACTAACTTACCTCACGGCGCACATCCAGTACTAGCGTGCCCGAATGGCGCACTAGCACAACCAGCGCCTTTTATCGCTGCTCCAACATAACGGAGTCCACTTCGCCGTGGCGCGAGCACTTTGCAGTCCAGCCGTCCGGACGCACCTGCACCACCATCCGGCGCCCACAGAGCTGGCAGAATCGAGGCGCCTCCAGTCCAGCTTTTGCACCATAGGAGCGTTCGCGCACTTCACCAGCTTCGAGGTCGGCGCCGGTAAAAGGATCGAACTTGGGATCGTCTCCCAGCACCATGGCCTGGAGCAGCTCCGTGGAGTCGACTTTCTTACCCCGCGTCGCACGCGGGCTAGATGTCCGAGGCTTAGACAGTTGCATTGAGGGCCTTAATTGGAAGTCGTACCTTGCCAAGCATGTCCAGATCCTGCTCCGCCGGACGGCCCAGCGTGGTCAGGTAATTACCGACAATGACAGCGTTGATACCGCCGAGCAGCCCCTTTTCTGCGCCCAGGTCGCCCAGGGTGAGCTCACGACCACCAGCAAAACGCAGGATGGTCTTCGGCAGAGCCAAGCGGAAGGCACCGATGGCACGCAGTGCGTCCTTGGCTGGCATCGGCTCGCGACCGGCGAACGGAGTGCCCGGACGCGGGTCGAGGAAGTTCATCGGCACCTCGGTCGGGTTGAGCTCCGCCAGGTCCTGAGCGAACTCGGCACGCTGCTCAAGGGTCTCTCCCATACCCAGGATGCCGCCACAGCAGACCTCCATACCGGCTTCGCCGACCATACGCAGGGTGTCATGACGTTCTTCCCAAGTGTGGGTGGTCACGACCTGCGGGAAGTAGCTCTTGGCGGTCTCGAGGTTGTGGTTGTAGCGGTGAATACCAGCCTTGGCCAGGCGATCCACCTGCTCCTGCGTCAGAATGCCCATAGAGGCGGCCACATTAATGTCCACCTCTGCCTGAATGGCGGCGACAGCCTGTTCCATCTGGCTGAGCAGTCGCTCGTCCGGCCCCTTTACTGCAGCAACGATGCAGAACTCAGTCGCACCCGACTTTGCGGTCTGCTTAGCGGCGTCCACCAGCGCCGGGATATCCAGCCATGCCGAACGCACCGGGGACTCGAACAGACCCGACTGCGAACAGAAGTGGCAGTCCTCTGGGCAGCCGCCAGTCTTCAGCGAGATAATGCCTTCAACCTCGACCTCTTCGCCGCACCACTTCAAGCGCACCTCATGCGCCAGTGCCAGCAGATCCTCGATGCTGTCGTCATCGAGGTTCAGAACTGCCAGGGTCTCCTCATAGTTCAGCCCCTCACCGCGGCCGAGCACCTTTTCTCGGGCGAGTTCCAAAATGTCCTGCTGCTGTTGAGTCATGGGGGTGACGCTCCTTGAGGCTGGGGATAAAACTTGAACACCGTTTCAGAAGTTGTTCAGTTATCAAACTTAATACCGCAGCTACAGAATGTCGAACAGGGTTCAATTCCCGTCGTGTCGCGGATTTACGCTCCGCATCTCAGCCTTAAGGCATCTTCCAGATGATTCTTCTTTCGTCTACGGTAGGCAGTGTGCAATTGACCAAGGACATCATTGTCGACGCAGCTCTTACCATTCTCAACGAGTACGGACTCGGCGATCTCACGATCCGCCGCCTGACTCGCCACTTGGGTACCGCCGCTGGCGCAATGTACTGGCACTACCCTTCCAAGCAGGCACTGCTGGGTGCCGTCGCTGACCGCATCTTGGCTCCCTGCACAGAGTTTTCCGCCACCGGCGATTGGCGTGCCGACATCGAAGCCGTCGCCGAGCTGCTCTACTCCTGCCTCACCGCTCATCGGGATGGCGCCGAGGTCGTCTCGGCCGCACTCGCTACGGGCACCGCCACGATTCGCCCCGAACAACTGCTTGCCGACGCCCTGGAGAATGCACCCGAAACCTCCATTAACACCCCCTCAGCGGCTGATACCGCGTCTGTCCTCGTGTACTTCATTCTCGGTGCGACAGTCGACCAGCAGACAGCCATCGCGCTTGACCTGAACGGCGCCAAGGGCGTTTCCAACAAGGGCGACACCAGTGGCGAGAACGCCGATGATAAGGATCTTGAGGTCGAGACTTCCTCTGAAGATGCTGCTGCACAGGCAAAAGAGCTCGGCCGCCAGCGCATTGCACTGGGAACCGAGCTCTTTATCGCCGGAATTGCGGGGGTTGCGGGGACTAAGGGAATCGCAGGTCATTAAGCCCCGCTGGAGCAATCACACTCACGGTCAAGCCGCGGCGCTAGAGCACCAGAGCTGCTACCCAACCAGCTGCCAGCAGCGGCAGGTTGAAGTGCAGGAAGGTCGGAATAACCGAATCGCGAATGTGGTCGTGCTGCCCGTCGGCATTGAGACCCATCGTCGGGCCGAGCGTCGAGTCCGATGCCGGCGAACCAGCATCGCCCAGAGCACCTGCAGTACCAATGATGGCGACGGTAGCCATCGGCGAGAAGCCCAGCGATACACACAACGGCACATAGATGATGGCGATAATCGGCAGCGTCGAGAAGGACGAACCAATACCCATCGTGACCACCAGACCAACGACCAGCATGGCGAATGCAGCGGCAGGCTTGTTGCCCGCAAACAGCTCTGCAGTAGCGGTCACCAGCGGCTCGATCTGGCCGGACTCCGACATCACCGAGGCGAAGCCCTGTGCGGAAATCATGATGAAACCAATCAGGGCCATCATCTTCATACCGGCGGTGAACACGTCGTCCGCCTCACGCCAGCGCACGGCACCGGTGAGCATGAAGATTGCCAGACCAGTGAGTGCACCAATCAGCAACGGATCGGCATCGGTCTCCATAGAATTCATCACAATCTGGACGACGAAAGTCACCACGATTGCAACGAGAGCAACGATAACTCGGTACTTCGACACCGGTTCGTCAGACTGGGTTTCTGCGTGTGAGGACTGGGCAATCGGCCGATCTTCGTAATGCCGTGGCTTCCGGTAGGAGAAAAATACGGCAATGGCCAGACCGGCCAGCATGCCGAGAGCCGGGATGCCCATCGTCATCATGATGTTGATATTGGAAACATCAAGGCCAGCATTCTCGATGTTCCCCAGCAGGATGTCGTTCAGGAAGATAGAACCGAATCCGACCGGAACCCACATGTAGGTGGTGACCAAACCGAAGGTCATCACACTGGTAATCATTCGACGGTCGATGTTGAGGCGGTTAAATACCGGCAACAGCGGCGGAATAATCAGCGGGATAAACGCAATGTGAACTGGGATGAGGTTCTGCGACATGATCGCCATGGCCAAAATGCCGGCGACCATGCCCCACTTGGTCCATGCCTCTGCCTTAGATTTAGCGCCTTCATCCTCCGTGCCGATCTTGGCAATCAGCCAATCGGCCAGCAGTTTGGGCAGCCCGGAGGATGCCACTGCCATGGCAAAGGCACCCAGCATGGCATAGCTCAGGGCAATCTTCGCACCACCAGAGAGGCCTTCCTGGAAGGCAACCATTGTGGCATCGAGCCCCATACCGGCGGAAAGACCACCGACTAAGGCGCCAATAAACAGCGCTAGCACAACGTGTACCCGGCAGACCGCCAGGATTAGCATCACCAAAACGGCGAGAAGAACGGCATTCATAAGGAAAATATTAAGGCAACCTTAAGTATTTCCAGCAACCGGGGCTAGAAAGATTTCACCCCAAAATCTTTCCCCCCGGCTAATGCGGCTAATCAATCGAGACGAGTCCCTGGCCGCCCTGCACTGCGTCGCCGACTTCAACATGAATAGAGCCGACGGTGCCTGCAGCCGGGGCCGTAATCTCGGTTTCCATCTTCATTGCCTCGAGAATGAGCAGCACCTCCCCAGCCTCAATCTTCTGGCCTTCCTCGACCAAAATCTTGCTGACCGAACCTGCCAGTGGCGCCACCACCGAATTGGCGGAGACACCCGAGACACTAGCGGTGGCCGGCTCAACGGAAGCGCTCGACGATCCACCCAACACGATGGGCGAAAGACGCTTGGGCTCCTCAACTACTTCAACGTCGACATCGTAGGCAATGCCGCCGACAGTCACTTTCAATTTCATGGCTCAACAATCCTCACGTAGCAAAAGTCAATGAGTCAGACTCAATTAAGTCGGTTATCGAAAATTTCCAACTAACGCAGGTTGCGCTGCTGCTGGATCTGGCGTCCCTGCGCAGCCCACGTCTTATGGCGGTTGTATCGAATTGCCTTCACCTTGCCGCGATTGCCCAGGTACGCAGACACCGCTGCCGAAATGGCGATGACAGTATCCTCGGGGATATCTGCGTCCACGCGTTTGCGCAGTTCAGCCAACTCGCTCTCTGCCTGATTCAGTCGTGCCGTGGCCTTCTGCAAGCTTGTCGAGGTCGCATCCAACCGGTCGGTCAGTTCAGCGACGAGCGCTCGCAGCTCCTTAATCTCACCGATGCCGTCAGACATTACTGTGGCCCCAATCCGTGCTTCTTGGCCGGGCGAACCTCGCGCTTGTTACGCAGAACCGACAGTGCGTCAGCCACACGCAGGCGGGTTTCCGCCGGGTCAATCACGTCGTCGACCAGTCCGCGCGAGGCGGCGACATACGGCGTCGAGAAGCGTGTCTTGTATTCGGCGATACGCTCGTCGCGCACGCGCGCCTGCTCTTCCTCGTCGCCCGCGGCGGCAATTTCCTTTCGGAAGACCACGTTGACCGCACCCTCTGCGCCCATCACCGCAATTTCCGCGGTCGGCCATGCGAATACATAGTCCGCGCCGAGGTCCTTCGAGCACATCGCCAGGTACGCACCGCCGTAGGCCTTACGCATGACGACGGTCACCTTGGGCACAGACGCTGCGGAGTATGCGTAGAGCATCTTTGCGCCGTGGCGGATGATGCCGCCATGCTCCTGGGTGACGCCCGGCATGAAGCCAGGAACGTCAACCAGGGTGACCAGCGGGATGTTAAAGGCATTGCAGAAGCGGATGAACTTTGCGCCCTTGTCCGAGGAATTGATGTCCAGCACACCGGACATCACGTTCGGTTGGTTGGCGACAAAGCCCACGGTACGACCCAAAACTCGACCAAAACCAACGACTAGGTTGGTGGCAAAACCCGCCTGGCACTCGAGGAAATCGCCATTGTCGGCGATACGGATGATGACCTCGCGGACGTCGTAGCCCTTCTTGCCATCGACGGGGACGATGTCGCGGAGCTCTGGATCCGGCTCGGCGTCGAATACCGGATCCACGATTGGTGGCTCTTCCGTGTTGTTCTGTGGCAGGAAGCTTAAGAGCTTCTGCGCAATCAGGATGGCCTGCTCGTCATCGTCGGCAACGAAGTCAATATTGCCGGCCTTGGCCATGTGCGCATCAGCGCCACCGAGCTGCTCGGAGGTGACTTCCTCGCCGGTCACCGACTTAATAACGCCCGGGCCGGTGATGAACATCTGTGCCTTGCGAGTCTGAATAATGAAGTCGGTCAGCGCTGGCGAGTAGGCAGCGCCTCCAGCACATGGGCCTGCAATGATGGAAATCTGCGGCACCAGACCGGAAAGCCAGACATTGTTGTAGAAGACCTGGCCGTAGCCCGACAGAGAGTCAATCCCCTCTTGAATGCGAGCACCACCGGAGTCGTTGATAAACACGAACGGAGTGCCGTTGTCGGCAGCAGCGCGCATGGTGGCCGCAACCTTGCGGGACTGCGTTTCACCAGCGGAGCCACCCATGACCGTGAAGTCCTGGGAGGCCACGTGCACTGCCCGGCCGAGAACCGCGGCAGTGCCGGTGACCACACCGTCGGCAGGCGCGTCGGCAGTATCCATGCCGAAGTCGGTGGTGCGGTGAGTCATGAACATGCCGGTTTCACGGAAAGTGCCCTCGTCGACGAAGTTGTCGATACGCTCGCGGGCAGTCATCTTCCCACGTTCGTGCTGCTTGGCCTGGCGGGCTTCACCGCCACCGGCCTCAACACGGCGACGCTGAGCATCCAAATAATCCAGGCGCTCCGCCATCGAGGCGTCGACGCCCGGCGCGACGGCATCCGCCGAATTCGGCTGGTTTGCTGAACTTTGCGACATTGCTATCTCTTCTCCCGATGTTCCTAGGCGGGTTCCACCTGGACGGTCTGTGAGCGACCGCCAACGGTGACCTTGTAGCGAATTGGCTCGCGAATGGCATTGGCAGCACCTGAGGCTTGCTCCGCCTCGCGCTTGAGCTGTTCGGCAGTCTTACCGACGTTCTTCGGCCCTTCGCCGCGCGTGGTGAAGAATCCCGGTGCGACGGATGGGAACAGTGCGTTGGTCAGGACGTCCTCGGCGGTGCCGTTGTAACCGTCGAGCTCCTTGGCCTGCTTGACCAGGTCGTCCCACTCTGGTTCGAGGAGATCAGCCGGGCGAACCGTGATTTCTTCCTTCTTGGTCTGTTCCGCTGCCTGCTTAATCAGCTCTGGGTTGCGCTCACCAGGACACTGCCCGTAATAGCCGAGCATGAGGTCGGCGAACTCAGCCGTCATAACCTTGTAGCGTCCCATCAGCACGTTAAACACAGCTTGCGTGCCGACGATCTGCGAGCTCGGAGTCACCAGCGGCGGGTAACCGGCGTCCTTTCGGACAATCGGTACTTCACGCATGACCTCTTCGACGCGGTCACCCGCGCCCTGGGCCTTGAGCTGGTTTTCCATGTTCGACAACATGCCACCAGGAATCTGCGACATGAAAATGTCGGTATTGACCAGGGTTTTCGACTCGAACTCTGCGTACTTCGGACGCACCTTGCGGAAGTGGTCACGAATGGTGATGAGGTTATCCATGTTCAGGTCGGTGGTGTAGTCGGTTCCCTCCAACATTTCCACCAGCGACTCGGTCGGGTTGTGCCCCGGGCCCAGCGACATCGACGAAATTGCCGTGTCCACGACATCCGCACCAGCTTCGATGGCCTTCATCAAAGTCACCATCGTGACACCGGTGGTCGAGTGACAGTGGACGTTAATCTGGGTGTCCTCGCCGTACGTTTCCTTGATGCCGCGGATGATGTCGTAAGCCGGCTGGGGTTTCAGCAGCGCTGCCATGTCCTTCAACGCAATGGAGTCCGCCCCCATATCCAGTAGACGACCAGCGAGCTTCACGTACCCGTCGACGTCGTGAAGCGGAGACGTCGTATAGCAGATCGTGCCCTGCGCATGCTTGTCGACGTTCTTGACCGCGCGCATGGCGTGCTCGAGATTGCGTGGGTCGTTGAGCGCGTCGAAAACACGGAATACGTCCATACCGTTTTCAGCGGACTTCTCGACGAACTTGTCAACCACCATGTCCTCGTAGTGGCGGTAACCGAGGAGATTCTGGCCGCGCAGCAGCATCTGCAGGCGACTATTCGGCATCAGCTTGCGGAATGTCCGCAGGCGCTCCCAGGGATCTTCATTAAGGAAGCGGATGCAGGCGTCAAAGGTTGCGCCGCCCCAGCACTCCACACTCCAAAAACCGGCCTTGTCCATTTCTTCACAGACATCGACCATGTCTTCCATAGCCATTCGCGTTGCCATGAGGCTCTGATGAGCGTCTCGGAACGCTACTTCCGTTACACCAATGGTTCGTGGACTCATAACTCCAAAAGTAAAGGCCTTTGGGAATCTTCGCGCGTTGGTGACCGCGAATATTGGTGATTCGGCGCCCGCCAAGGTGCGTTTAGAGTGTCAAATTGCCCACTTGCAGGGTTAAATACTTATTTTCGCGCGAAGTTTATGCTCTTAACCGTTCGACTCGAATTTTTCCTTGGGGGTCGTTTTTGCGAAGTGCGCTCGACAGATGGGACGGATGGCGCGCCCACACGGGACCGAAAAAGGCTCATGTTTTTTACAAAACGGTTAAGGTAGTCACATGAACCAAGCAAATACAGTCGGCGATTATCAAGTATGGCCGGGTGAGCCTTACCCGCTCGGATCTACCTACGACGGCGCTGGCACCAACTTTGCACTCTTTTCCGACGTTGCGGAAAAGGTTGAGCTTTGTCTGATTAGCGCCGAAGGCGAAGAAACACGCATTGAGTTGGAAGAAGTCGATGCGCATATCTGGCACTGCTACATCCCGTCTATCATGCCGGGCCAGCGCTACGCCTACCGCGTACACGGCCCATTCGATCCGGCCAACGGTAAGCGTTGCGACCCCAACAAGCTGCTGGTCGACCCATACGCCAAGGCTTTCGACGGCGAATTCGACGGTCACCCATCACTGTTCAACTATGACATTCATGACCACTCGAAGCGCAACACCGAGGACAGCCTGGGACACACCATGACCTCCGTGGTCATCAACCCATTCTTCGACTGGGGCGCTGACCGCGCACCTCGCACGCCGTACAACGAGACCGTGATTTACGAAGCCCACGTCAAGGGTATGACCATGACTCACCCGGATATCCCGGAGGAGCTACGTGGTACCTATGCCGGTCTCGCGCATCCGGCAATTATTGACTACCTCAAGGACCTTGGTGTCACGGCTATCGAACTGATGCCGGTCCACCAGTTCCTCCAGGACGACCACCTGCGCGAAAAGGGGCTGCGCAACTACTGGGGCTACAACACCTTCGGTTTCCTAGCACCACACCAGGACTACTCGGCTTCCCAAAAGCCAGGCGGAGCAGTCAGCGAGTTCAAGGGCATGGTGCGCGCATTTCACGATGCCGGCATTGAGGTCATCCTCGACGTGGTCTACAACCACACCGCCGAGGGCAACCACATGGGCCCAACCATCTGCTTCCGAGGCATCGACAACGAGGCCTACTACCGCCTGGTCGAAGGCGATCGCCAGCACTACATGGACTACACCGGCACCGGTAACTCCCTGAATGTGCGCCACCCACACTCGCTGCAGCTGATTATGGATTCGCTGCGCTACTGGGTCTCCGAGATGCATGTCGACGGCTTCCGCTTCGATTTGGCATCCACCCTGGCTCGAGAATTCCACGATGTGGATCGCCTCTCCGCCTTCTTTGACTTGGTGCAGCAGGATCCGATTGTCAGCCAGGTCAAGCTCATCGCAGAACCGTGGGATGTCGGCGAAGGTGGCTACCAGGTCGGTAACTTCCCACCGCAGTGGACTGAATGGAACGGTAAGTACCGCGACACCATCCGCGACTTCTGGCGCGGTGAGCCATCCACGCTCGGCGAGTTCGCTTCACGTATCACCGGCTCCTCGGACCTGTATGCAAACAATGACCGCCGCCCAACTGCGTCGATTAACTTCGTGACCGCGCATGACGGTTTCACCCTCAACGACTTGGTCAGCTACAACGAGAAGCACAATATGGCCAACGGCGAGGACAACCGCGATGGCGAGTCCCACAACCGTTCGTGGAACTGCGGTGTGGAAGGCCCGACCGACGACGAGCGCATCATTTCGCTGCGCGCCCGCCAGCGTCGTAACTTCCTGACCACTCTCCTGCTGTCCCAGGGCACTCCGATGATTAGCCACGGTGACGAAATGGGACGTGGCCAGAAGGGCAACAACAACGTCTACTGCCAGGACAACCGTTTGGCCTGGGTCGACTGGAATCAGACGCGTACCAACTCTGAACTGGTCGAATACACCCAGTTCCTGACTGAGCTGCGTGCGGAGCACCCAGTCTTCCGACGCCGCCGGTTCCTGCGCGGTGGCCCGCTCGGTGCGGAAACCGACGATCGTGACATTGCCTGGCTGACCTATGAGGGTCGTGTCATGACGACCGATGACTGGAACTTCGACTTCGGCAAGTCGTTGATGGTCTGGCTCAACGGCGATGCCATCACTGAGCCTGATCGCCGAGGTCACAGGATTGAAGATGACTCCTTCCTGCTGTGCTTCAACGCCCACCACGAGGACATCATGTTCCAAATTCCGGGCACCGAATACGCACACAGCTGGGAAGTCATCATCGACACCACAGAGATCACGGGTCGCCCGACCCGCGAGCGCATCGTTGAGCCAGAAGGCGAGCTCCGCGTGCCAGCCCGTTCTACCATCGTGCTGATCGAGCGGCACTAGCCGCATCCGCGTTGGGTGTAGGGGCCCGGGCCTGGGTTGGTTCCTACACAAAATCCCCTGTCGGCGGAAGACTTTTCTTCCACTGACAGGGGATTTTCGGCTCTGAGTTCAACTCAAAACAGGGTTTGGGTCAACACAGCACCGCGGGAGCCGAGCTGGCGTGAAGTCTTCTTACGCAGATGCGCGCATATTGAACTCCGCCTGAGAGTTCAACCAGTACTCCGGCTCGGTGTCAAAGTAGTCGGACAGTCGATTTGCGAGGTCAGTGGTGACCGCAGTGCGGCCGGTGCGAAAGCGCTCCAGAGTTGAGCTTGGCACGCCGATGGCAAGAGCCAGTCGGTAGATAGAGAGGTGTCGCGGCTCGAGGAAATTATCGTTCAAGATAGAACCAGGGTGCACAGGATGCGTGCTCAAAATGTTTACTCCTTATTTCATCGCTTCACTGGCATACGTTGTTTCCGCTTTGCCCTTCGCTTGAGCTCGAAAGCTCGAACGACCAGTTACCGCCGTTCGTCGAAAAGTATAAGGAGCGCCCGCTCAAAATGCATCCGGACATTTAACCCCCCAAAACATGTGGTTTTCAGGGGTACAGACACCCCCACTGTCCGAACGCTCCATAAATATTCCTATTTTTGTGGGCATTTCCACATTGTCGGAAGCCACGTGTACTCGGCGAGAACCGCAGGTACCACAGCCTCTATGGGGCTCAATCCGCCATCGGCGCTACCATCTAGTGCATGACTACGACCACGCCATCCTCCGAGCCCGCCGTCGTCTTCGAGCTCACCGGCGACACGGTGACTATTACCGCAGATGGGCTCCGCCTTACCCACACCATCAACACGGCCAGCACCGCCCCCGCGAAGCCCCTCCCGCTTACCGACGTTGCCGAGGTCGCATCGGCAAGTAAAAACGGTGTCTACACTCCGGCCAACCGCTTTTTCCCCGGCACGGTAGACCTCGGGGTAGCTTTACCAAAGGCCCGTGTGATGCCTCATCGTCAGGCAGCAGCGCAGTTGCTGGCAGACCTCGTGGCGGAGATAGCCAAGAATCCTGAGTTCTACAACTCAGCAGATGCTTTTACTTCCACGTTGATGCCGTGGGTGGCACAGCGCGCGGCGGTCACCGAAGGCGTGAGTGTGGTTGAGGGCGCGGGCGACGTCGTAAAGCACTCTGTGCCTTTTGCACCGCTTCCTACTGGGGATGAGGTTGCGGTGTCAGACATCGCACCGTTTGCGGCGTTCGATGTAGAGACAGCGAACGAAGACACCGGCTCGATTATTCAGCTTGGTGTTGCGGTCGTGCGTGGCGGGAAGGTGACGGATCGTTATTCCTGGATGTGCCGTCCGCCAAAGGGGCTGGAGTATTTTGATGAAGCCAATGTCGCGATTCATGGCATCACAGCGGCGGATGTGGCCGGTGAGCCGTCATTTCCGGAGCAGCTGGCGAAGTTTGTTGACGTCGTTGGGGATTTGGACGTAGTTGCTCACAATGCGCGGTTTGATTTCACAGCCCTGTCGCGGGCGTGCCGGGCGGAAGGCATTCCAGCACCGAAGTTGAATTTTGCGTGTACTTATATGTGGGCTCGGCAGATGCAGTTGGGGCTGCCCAACTTGAAGCTGCCGACATTGGCGGAGGCCGCGGGGACGTCGCTGGAGAATCATCATGATGCGACGGCCGATGCGGTCGCATGTGCTGAGGTAGCGCTGTGGTTGATGGAGCAGCAGCGCGCAACATCGGTGGCTGATTTGAGCCAGAAGGTCTCGCTGAGCTTGGGCCAGATTGGCAGTGGACGAGTGCGGATGGTGCGCTATGACCCGGCTGGTGTCGCCAGCACTGGTGCCGGGACCAACGCGGGAACTGGTGCTGGTGCTGGTGCGCAGTCCGGCAGTTCCGCGCCGTCACGACGGCCGCGTCGCAATGCGAAATGGGATGCGGCCAAGACACCGGACACCATTCCAGACCCGAATCCGGACGCGGATCCAAGCGGCCTGTTGTACCAGCAGCGGGTGACACTGACCGGTGATTTTGCACCGTATGACAAGGGCTTTCTGTGGGACAAGATTGCCTTTGCAGGTGCGAATATCAATAAGGGTGTCACGAAGAAAACGACCATTTTGGTCGCCGGTCCGTGGGATTCGGTGACGTCGAAGGAGAAGAGGGCTCGACAGCTGCAGGCCGAAGGCCAGGAAATCCAGATCTGGACTGAGAAGGAGCTCTTCACCGCACTCGGGCTGAATCCGGAAGAGGATGGCGCGTCCGAAGCGGGAGACACTGCGGAAGGAACACCTAGCGCCAGCACCGGGGACAACTCCAGTGAGTCGGTTCCAATGTTTGGTTCCACTTCCCTGCCGGGCGATGACGGAATGCCACCCTTCTAGGCCACGTTCACGAGAAAAAATTCGCATTCGGACGGCGGGTGCAGACTCTGGGGCTAGCTGCTGCCACAGCGGTCAGGCAGCAGCTTTTCCTGGTGGGCGGTATAAAGGGGAACATGAGTCGCCGACCAATTACGTCCACCTACCGTCTCCAACTCCGTGGCCCCAAGGCCGACCCAAACGGGCGCGCTTTCACGTTCGCTGACGCGGCTGAACAGGTCGGCTACTTGGCAGACCTCGGAATTTCACACCTGTATCTGTCGCCTATCCTCACCGCCGTACCGGAGTCTAACCATGGCTACGATGTCATCGATCCGACGACAGTGAACCCGGAGCTCGGCGGCATGGAAGAGCTGCAGAAGCTCGCGCAGGTGGCGCACAAGGCCGGTCTGGGCATCATTATCGACCTGGTACCGAACCACCTCGGTGTTGAGGAGCCCAAGCTCAATGCCTGGTGGTGGGACGTTCTGACCTATGGCAAGGATTCTCAGTTCGAGCCATACTTCGATATCGACTGGCACGAGGACAACGGTGCCAACGGCAAGATGGGGTTGCCGATTCTGGGATCCCCGGAGGATATCGACAAGCTGGAGCTCGACACCTCTGGCGACGAGCCACTTCTGCGTTACTACGACAACACATTCCCGGTGCGCCCCGGCACCGAGGACGGCACCCCGCAGGAAGTACATGATCGCCAGGCCTATCGCCTGATGTACTGGAAGGACGGGGTCATTGGCTACCGTCGATTCTTCAGCGTCAACGGCCTGGCCGGCATCCGCCAGGAAAACCCGGTGGTATTCGAGCACACACACCGCATCATCCGCGAGCTGCTAGCTGCGGACATCATTGACGGTGTCCGCATTGACCACCCGGATGGCCTCAGCAACCCATTCGGATACCTCAGTGAGCTGCGCCGTCTACTCGGCGATGACAAGTGGCTGGTTATCGAGAAGATTCTGGGTGCCGAAGAGCCACTGGATCCGAGGCTCCAGGTTGACGGCACCACGGGTTACGACGCCCTGCGTGAGTTCGACAATGTCTTCGTCAACCGCGACTCCCGAGACGCCATGAGTATGTTGGCTCTGCAGCAGTCCGGCTCAACCTGGGACAAAACTGCCGTGCAGGCAACTGCGCAGGCTCTCAAACACGATGTCGCAGCGCACGAGTTGGCTGCAGAAGTCCGTCGTCTAGCACGTGCCCTGCGCCGCGATAACTGGTCTATCAGCGGTACCAGCGTCAGCGATGAGGTACTTATCGACACCATCTGCAAGCTGGTCGCTGCCATGCCTGTCTACCGTTCGGACTATGTCTCCCTGTCGCGAGTGGCTTCCACGGTCATTGGTGAAATGGCAGCGCGTTTCCCCTCGCGTGTCTTTGCCCTCGACCTCATTTCGGCAGGTTTGGTAGCCGGTGGTGAGGCCGCCACGCGGTTCGCTCAGGTTTGTGGTGCGGTCATGGCAAAGGGTGTCGAAGACACCACCTTCTACCGTGCCTGCCGCCTGATCAGCCTAAACGAAGTCGGCGGTGATCTCGGTCGCTACGGCATGTCTGCGGCGGAGTTCCACCTGTTGCAGTCGGAACGTGCTCGCCTCTGGCCACGAACCATGACCACGCTGTCCACGCACGACACCAAGCGCGGCGAAGATGTCCGCGCCCGCATTCTCCAGCTCTCCGATGTCTCCGGCGACTGGGCTGAAAATGTCCGCAACTGGATGGCCATCACCCCCGCCCCGGACGATGCCACCGGCTACTTCCTGCTGCAGAACATCATCGGAGTCTGGCCGACCGACGGCGTGATTACCGATGAACTGCGCGAACGCCTCCACGACTACGCCATTAAGGCCATCCGCGAGGCAGATGTGCACACCTCCTGGACGGAGCCGGTCGAGGAGTTCGAACTCGGCATCCGCAGCTGGATTGACGCGCTTCTCGACGGCCCCCTGACCGACTCCATCACAGAGTTCGTCCGCTCCATTGCGCCAGCTGCCCTGACCACGTCACTGTCGCGCAAGCTCCTCCAGCTTGTCGGCCCCGGCATCCCCGATACCTACCAGGGGACGGAGTTCACAGAGGACTCCCTGGTTGATCCTGACAACCGCCGGTTCGTCGACTACGATGCGCGCGTCGCGGCGCTGGATAAGGTTGCTCGCGATGAGGTCACGTCGGTAACTAAGAGTCCAGAGCACCCAGCTGAGCTGCCGGAGGACTTTACGGATGCCGATGCGGACGTCGCAAAGCTGATGGTGACTCACCACGGAGTGAAGCTGCGTGCGGAACGCCCGGAGTCCTTCGTCGGCGGCGCCTACCAGCCAGTATTCGCCGTGGGTGTCGGCGAGCGTCATTTGGTCGGTGCAGCACGTGGACCGAAGGGCGAGCCGGAAGATGTTATCGCGCTGGTGACGCGCCGTCCGCTGGGGCTGCAACGCGAAGGCGGTTGGGGCGACACTACAGTGACACTTCCCAAGGGATTCTGGACCGACCGTTTCACTGGCCATACTTGGTCCGGCACCATCGCCGTGGCTTCTCTGTTCAGCTCCTTCCCAGTAGCACTGCTGGTACGCGAGGACGATGACGACTAATCGAATGAAGGATTCGCTTCCCGACGATTCCCGCGACCAGACCCGCAAGACTCAGTTGGCGGAGGATCGAGAGGTTACACGTGCACTGCAGTCGAAGTACGACTCGTGGGCAACTCGGCACCCCACCGCCGCGCAGGACTTTGTCGATGCGATTAAAGAGATTCTCTCCGATGCCGGTTTGGCCTTTGACAATGTCACGGCGCGGGTGAAGTCTTTCCGCTCATTGCGGCAGAAGGCCCTGCGTCGTGAAGCGGACGGCAACTACGTCTACCCTGACCCGTGGCACGGTATCCACGACATCATCGGTGTGCGTGTAACCACGTACCATTCGACGGAGATTCCCGCGATCATGGATGCGCTGGGAGATTCGCTGACTGTGCTGCGTAGGATTGACAAAACCGCGGAGACACGAATCAGCGGCCGGTTGGGATACGGCTCCCAGCACTTGATCTGCAAGGTGTCGACGGCGGCGCCGTCAGAGCTAGCTCCATATGCGGATATGCAGTTTGAGGTGCAACTGCGCACTGTGCTGCAGCATGCGTGGGCGGAATTTGAGCACGATATTCGCTATAAGGCCCCTGAGGGAGCGACAGACCCGCGGATTGATCGAGCTTTTGCGCTGGCCGCTGGCCTTATTGAGCTCGCGGATCAGCAGTTCGACCAAGTCGTTGCCGTGCTGGAGGAATCCACGCCGGACGATTCCGCGCAGGGAGAGGGCAAACAGCCCTCAGCTCCGGCAAAGACCACAGCCGATGACATTGTGGTGACTGAGGAAACCCTACCCGGCGTGCTGACGATGCTGCTTCCAGATGCGCCCCGATCGAAATCAGAGCATTACGACTGGGCAGAAGAACTGCTGGAGCGCAATGGCATCCGCACTGTCGGGCAGCTGCGAGAGCTACTTAATCCGCAGCGCCTCAGCGCGGTAAGCAAGGCCATGAAGTACCGCTTTAACCCAGGTCATGTGCGTGTTATCGATGACCTATTACTAGCGGCTCGCGGTGAAAAGCACATCAAGGCCACTGCGGATACCAGCCATAACCCGAAGCGTCGACCAGCCCGTTTGCGCGCACGGTTGCAGCAACTAGCGGAGGCCGGGATGCCTATGAGCGACGTCCCCGAAGACGATCGAGCTGACGGCGATCGCGCTTCGTAGGCCGCCCGGCACCGCGGTCGCGCGTCGGCATCGATGCGAGAATCTCCTTCGGAGGCGGTGGCGGAGAGTGGTCGATATAGCACTGCCTGGCCACCGGAGCTCCGACCCGCTTCTTCACCGTCTTGGTGACCTCAACAATGTGTTCGCGGTGGTTTGCCCACAGTCGCACTCTGTCCCCGGGGACGACCAGAACTGAGGGTTTCACGGCTTCGCCGTTGACTTTGACGTGGCCGCCACGGCACGCATCTGCGGCCAATGAGCGAGTTTTCAGCAACCTGACCGCCCAAATCCAGGCATCGATACGCACTGGTTCGGTAGACAATTGCTGCTGAGCAGGCATTTACTGCGGATCCTTGTAGTTCACAATCCGCTGAACCTTTTGCCAATTGAGAAAACCACCGACCAGGCCGACTACTGCCAGGATGAGGAATAGGGACATGCTTCCGGCTAGAAGTCCGAGCACTGCACCGCCGACGACACCGCTGCCTGCCCACACAACGGCATTGCGGGAGTACTTTCGCACCGCGTTCTTACGGAGCTCAATGGGGTTCTGAGGTTGGGGCTGAAGATAGCTCATGGAGTACATATTAGAGCGTTCTGGTCGCCCTGACGCATCGCATAGGTCGATAGGGCGTACAATTCGGGAAAAATTTCTACAGCTATAGCAAACCTGCTAGATATTCCTATTTGGGTAGGTAATTAACACAATGGCGTAGGTTGATTGCTAGTGTTAGTCCTATGACAGAAACTGTCCGCCCCCGCCACCGCATGGTCGACCGCGTTGCGGCGATCCTCGAACTCGTTGCGCGCTCTAACGAAGGTCTAACCCTCACTGACATCGCCCACACGCTGAACTATCCGCTCAGTACCACGCAGGGCCTTGTCAACGGTCTGACTGTGACAGGTTACCTTGACGAGTCCAACAAGCGTTACACGCTCGGCATGGCGCCGTTTCTGCTCAATGTCATGGCCGGTCGTCGCATGGTCAACGTTCCGACGGCTGAGCTCGAGGCGATTCACAACGAAACTGGCTTGATTACCGTGCTGGCACTGCCGGTTGGTGGCAAGCTTTTCTACCTCAAAACCGTCGGTGAATCCATGCGCTACCAGTACCTGACGGAGAACTTCCTGCCGCGCTCGCTGTTGCGCACCTCTGCAGGTTGGGTTTTGATGAGTCGGTTTGAAAAGCGCGAACTGTGGTCCTACCTGAACTCCGCGCGGCCGGAAGACCAGGTCTATGTGGATGATTTCCTCCGCCAGGCCGGGGAAATCGCAGAGACCGGCGTCTGTGCTGCCCCGGGTATTGCCGAAGGCGGTGGCGTTGACGGTGTCTCTATCGCAGTGGAGGAAGACGGTGCTACTGTCGCGGCAGTCTGCGTTTTCGGTCGGCCAGAAAAGATTGCGGAAAATAAGGACGAACTGGTGGAAATTCTCAAGCGCCATCGCGGCGCACACAACGGCGAGGAATCCCCGAACCAGGGTTAGCGGCTGTTAAGCGCGCAGCTCCCACCAGATTTCGCCACCGTCCGTAGACGGCTCGCTAGCTCCCTTAGTCAGCGCCTGCATTTCGCCGTCAAGCTGGGCAATCCCATCGGCAGTCACCGCGATGGAAAACTCCACGTTCTGGCCCCACCGCGTTTCCACGATCTCATAACCACGAGCACGCAATTCCGCTTCGATGCGACCGGCATCTGCGGCGGAGACACTCACTACTCTCAAGGCTCTTTGCACGCGCCGCATGCGCGTGACTTTTTCTAGACACTCTGAGACCGAATCCGAATAGGCCCTCACAAGCCCACCCGTGCCTAATTTGATGCCGCCAAAATAGCGGATCACTACGGCGGTGACATTCGTCATTCCAGAGCCCTGGAGCACATCGAGCATTGGGCGCCCTGCCGTGCCGCCAGGTTCACCGTCATCTGAGGATCGCTCCACCCGATTCCCTCCGACGACCTCATGAATGTATGCGCTGCAGTGGTGGCGAGCATCCGGGTACTCCGCCTTGGCCAAATTGATGACCTCTCGGGCGCTGTCTTCGTCGTCAGCACGCGCGATCCACGTGATGAAGCGAGATTTCTTAATCTCGATTTCATTCGTGACGATGTCACCGCCGGCGGGGACAATCAGCTCGATGTCGCGCTGCTTCTGCGTCGCTTCGGTCGAAGTGGATGGCTCGGTGGTCATAGTGTCCATTGTTGCGTATGGGCTTCGTGCACACCCAATCACCGTCGCTCGCTACTATCTCGACTTCACCTTGGACTCACCTCAAATACGCGGTGTTCGAAAACGGTTCCCCTGTGCCAATCCGCTGACTGACCTACCATGGTGCCCATGAGCAACTACCGAGTCTGGGCCCCGTACGCTTCCGAAGTCCGTCTGCTGTTGGGCAATCCTGACGCGCCAGCGATTTTTGATATGCATCCAATCGCTGACGCCACCGATGGCTACGGCGCCAACTCTGGTTGGTTTGAAGCTGATGTGGCTCGTACACCGGGGGATCGCTACGCATTTTCGCTGCGGGCACATGCGGGATTCGGCGCGCCTGACGACGAATCGGGGGACGGCTCCTCCCCTGCTGTCGGTGACTGGACAATACCGCTGCCAGATCCGCGTTCCCAGTCGCAGCCGGATGGTCCGCATGGTTTCTCCGAGGTCGTTGACCTGGGTGCCTATAAGTGGAAGGACTCGGCCTGGTCGGGCCGGATTCTGCCAGGAGGTCTGATTTATGAGCTGCATGTGGGCACCTTCAGCGATTCTGGTGATTTCGAAGGTTTGGTGGAACATCTAGACCATCTGATTGAGCTGGGGGTAACACATATTGAGCTGATGCCAGTGCAGCCTTTCGGTGGTGACCGTAATTGGGGCTATGACGGTGTGTCCTGGCACAGCGTGCACGAGGGCTACGGTGGCCCGCGGGGTCTACAGAAGCTGATTGATACGTGTCACCGAAAGGGTTTGGCTGTCATCTTGGATGTGGTCTTTAACCACTTTGGTCCAGACGGCAACTATGTGGGATTTTTCGGCCCCTACACCGCTGGTGGTTCGACGGGTTGGGGTGAGGTTGCCAATCTCACTGGCGACAACTCTGATGAGGTGCGTGCGTATATTTTGGATGCAGTGCGCCAATGGCTGGTGGATTACCACGTCGACGGTCTTCGTCTGGACGCGGTCCATGCCCTGCATGACGAGGGGGCATTCCACATTCTGGAGCAGATGCAGGTTGTCGCAGACACTGTCGCAGCCGAGACTGGTATTCCGCGTTCTTTGATTGCAGAGTCCGACCAGAATGATCCGCGTTTGGTCCGCCCGCGCGCTGCAGGTGGCTTTGGCCTCAACGCTCAGTGGGATGATGACGTCCACCATGCACTGCACACGCTGGTCTCTGGCGAGGACCACGCCTACTACTCAGACTTTGGGTCGGTGGAAGCGCTAGCTAGTGCTTTGGAAACTGGCTTCTGGCATACGGGCACAATGTCGACGTTCCGTGGTCGCACTCATGGTCGTCTCTTCGACCTGTCTGTACAGCCCATGCATGCTTTCGTAACGTACACGACCACACATGATCAAACGGGAAACCGCGCTGTCGGTGACCGTCCGTCGATGAACCTCACTCCGGCGCAGCAGGTTTTAAAGGCAGCAGTTATCGCCTGCAGTCCTTTCACCCCGATGCTCTTCCAAGGTGAGGAATGGGGCGCCTCTACCCCGTTTGCTTTCTTCTGTTCCCATGAAGATCCGGAGCTGCAACGGCTCACGCGCGAGGGACGCCTACGTGAGTTTGCCCGTGCCGGGTGGGATCCGAAGGAGGTATCCGACCCATCGGATCCAGAGACCTTCCACCACTCGAAGCTCAATTGGCAGGAGGTCTCGGAGGGCTCGCACGCCACTATTCTGGCGGCCTACCGCGATCTCTTCGCGCTGCGGAAGTCCCACCCGTCGCTTCGCACTCCCTGGTCGGCATCTGTGGTGACTGAGTATGACGAGGACAATCGTTGCCTCGTCGTTGTGCGCAGCCAGGATGAGCGCGAAATGGGTGCCCGAAACTCGGATGCCTTTGAAACTGTCGCTTTGGTGGCGAATTTCTCCGACGCCGAAACCAGCGTCAGCCTGGATTCCGAGTTCGGTTCCGCCCACCTGCTGCACACTTTTGAAGACGCAGCAGCCAGCATCGTCAATGACGAAGCTGCCGGTCCCGAAATCTCGCTTCCAGCGTGGGGCTACGCTGTCGTCTCGCTCAGCTAGTCAGCCGGATTTTCAGCCTCGGTGTCGGACTCTTCCTCATCCGCTGCACCCGACTCGGGTGCTGGCCACGGCAACTCGGTGACATCACCGTGGAGGACGTGAGCCACCAACGCGTCTGCGATGAGAATATCGCTCATCACCAACGTCGGAACCAGGTCCGCCAGCTGAGCCCACATCGGAATCAGCTCACGGACAGCGGCGACACTGGCATCAGAGTTCTCAGCCTGAGTACGAGCCAATACGCGGGCAGCCACTGCAATAAGCAGTGACGTTCCCGGCACCAGAGTCCAGTGCAGCGAAGGATCATCCGCATCGATGCCGTCGAGCTTGTGGAAGCGCACATTGACCGCCTTGCGCAGTCGTGGAGACGCCTTCGATACCGTCTTAAACAACACCCGAGAGGCGGCGGCAAGCTGGGTCATGACACCGGATTCCACAATCTCAGCACGATTGCGTACCACTTCGTAGATTGCGGTGAAGCGAGCGTCATCGTCGGTCAGCGGACCCGGGACCATGCGGTAAGGATCAAAGACCTGCGACAGAATAGCGCTGGCCTGTGCTTCCGGCAGCGAGGTAATCTGCACCGAGCTCTGGTCGATAGTAGCGGACTCCAGGGTGGTGTCCTGGCCGCTGGCAGCAATGTCCAGCAGTCCCTGGCCACCAGTTGTGCGCAGGTAATCCAGCTGACGAGAACGGTCCACGCTCTCATCAGTGAGATCCGCCAATGCTGCCAATGCACCGAGCCACGGCACACGGCGACGCCCCGGCACTGGCTTAGTAGCGCTGAAGTCTCCCAGCACGAGTCCGGAGGCGATAAACATACCCGGCTGATCGTCGAGCGCGATGACTGAACGGTTCAACGCTGCCAGACCGGCGCGTGGTTCGGCACACAAGATCGCACCCAACCTAGGTGCGGCCAGCAGCGGATTCGCCTGCACCATGTCGGTTGCACGACCAGCCCGCAAGGTCGCCAGTAGTGTCCACAAACGTGCGAGCTGATCCTGATTTAGCTCGCCCCACAGTTCCTGCGCGCGAGCAACGGGATCGGTGTCCTCGCCATCGAGGTCGATAGCCTCTGCATCATCGACATGATTCAGAATGGTCGACCCGGCCGCCGGCCACTGCGGGTGGCGTTCCTTTTCCACACCGAGAGTCACCTGCGCGACAAATGGGCCAAGGCCGCGGAGTTCGGCGGGAAGCTCGCATTCGCCCTCTACGACTTCCAGGGCGACGGGTTCGCGCCACGGCTGACCGGCGGCCCAGAGCCACAGGGTCATCGGCAAGTGCGAAACGTCGTCAGCGACATCAACCTCGATGATGTCAGTGGCTTCATCGTTGAAGGCAATCTGGCGGATGGCATCGCGGGAGGAAGCCTCCACCAGTGGTACAGACAGGCGCTTCCGTCCCGTCACACGTGTCCAGTCCAAACTGATGCGCAGGGCCTTCAGCAGGGAGATACGGTCGGCAAACTTGCCGAACTCCGCGTAGCCAGTATCGCCGAAACGCTTGATGGGGACACGACAGATGTCGCGCTCACCGCTGGAAACTGCAACATGCGCATGGCGCAACTCGCCCGGGGCATTGACGACAATCTTGCCGAAGGCATCGACACGCTTCGGGCGGGTGACCAATGTAGTGGTGCGGCGGGCGACGGATTCGTCGGCAAGCGGAACCTCAAACTGCAGCGTGCCTGGCGTGACCTGCAACTGCAGCCATGCGCCTTCTTCGGTGGAAAGCTCGACGGTACCTGTGACTTCGTCTGCCCCGAGGCGTACGATAGCGGGCTCGGCGTCAAGCGGCTTGTCACCCGAGACAACGCGGATGTCGGCGGGGCTCAGCCCGTCGATGGTTGGGATGCGGAAGCCGTCGCCACCACCGCTGTAAGTAATCGTGAGGTCTGCCTGCTCGGCAATGGCGAAGTGCTTCTGGAAGCTGCGGCCACGCGGATTGACCAGGCGAACCACGAACTCGCCGACCCACGGATAATCATCATCGGTAAGGATCTCAACCTCGCCACCCGCGGCGGGCACCTCGAGGTCATAGACCATGACGGAATCCGTGGTAAACGCACCATAGCCACCAAAATCGGTGACAATGGCGCGCCAGGACTCGTCCTTACCGGACAGCGTCGGCGGGAACACAGCGACCGGCCCACCGGCGTAAACCGGGGTGCCGTAGGCAGACACCGTGCCGTCGAGACGTGCGTGGGGCATGGTCATTCGCGGTTGCCGCTGCGGTGATGCCGAGCGAACCTCGCCAGCCGCCCCGGACCGACGAACCTGAACTGCATGAACATCGCGAAGGTCGATCTCAGCGACTTGCCACAGCTCCCAGTTAAATGGGCGCGGGTCCGATAGCAATGGCACCTCAGCGCCTGTGACGGGGTCAACGAGTGTGGCATCAACCGGGTAGACCACCGTAGCGGACGTCGAGTGTAGCGAGACCTTGTCTGTGACTGACTGACCGTCGGCACCGAAAATGAGAATCGGGTCCTCAGTGCTAATCGCGGGGACTCGCCAGTGCTTCTCATCGCCGATTTCCACCAGCACATCGCGCACCGGCTCATCGATGGTCACCACTGGACGCGGCAGCGAATCCTGCAGGCCCACCACCGGCGTCGTTGCTACCGTGCCGCCGAAGGTGACACGCCAGGTCCGTCCCGCCGGATCCAGCGGCGTCGGTAGCTGTACGCCAACGGTCTGCGTCAGCTCATCGAAGTACAGCTGCGGGCGGCCGGTCGTTGCCACCACGCCCACGGCTTCACGACGATTCGCAGTACCCGCCGGACGCATACGCAGCTCTTCACGCGCAGCGGCCACCAGAATAGGCGGCAGCCCCGCATCGAGCTGGCCGAGTTCTTCCCGAGCCTCCCAGTTGGCCGGATCAGCGGCGGTGGCAATGGCATAGCCGAGGGTTGCCTTAAACAACTTGTGCGCCTGACGAGGTGCCGTCCTGGCCAACTGACGCAGCGCCAGTGGGTAGACACCATCTTCCGCCTCTGCGATTTCGGTCAGCAGCTCCTCGAGCAGCGGATGAACCTTCGACAGCGCCTGTACCAGGTCATTTGATGAAGGGTCGGATAGCTCCGATACGCCCGCAAGCTCCTCACAGCGCTCGATAATCAGTGGCATCACTGATAGCTGCACACCCGCGTGCAGAAGAAGCACCTGCGCTGCCCGCTGCAGCGGATCCGCGTCGGCCTGGCTGCTGTCGACGTCGTTAGGCAAACCAGCATTGGCCAGCATTGTCGGCACTGCGGCGGCGAGGTGCTCGATGAGCGCGCCGGTAGTGTCAGCGTCTGGATCCAGCTGCAGAGCGGCTGGCCAGTCCAGCCACATTTCGCTTGCCGACGCAACACGCGCGGCGCGTCCTACCAGCGAGGCAAGGGTGACCAGCGGGTGATTGTCAACGACACTCTTCGCAGCTTCAATATCGGCAGCAGTACCACCCACCAGATGATGGGCCAGGAGCGTTCCCAGGAAGCGGTCGATACGCTCAACCTCGTCCATCGCCAGCCCTGACCAGACAAACAGTGGCTCAACTTTGGCCTGTGTGGCGGATTCCAGCAGACCCGGAATCCGGGTGGCCAGGTCCTGCTCTGCGGCAGCCAGCCACATTTCGACAATCACGGTATTTTCCACTCGGACACCCTGGTCGACACTGCTTGCCCCAGTCATAGTGGGTGGACGCTCCCCTTCGCTACAAAGCTTGCTCGAAAAGATTCATTTAATTAACGAAGCTGGGAGGACTTCCTCGGAGGTTTCCCAGCTGGACCCAGCAAGTCTAGGTCAAAAAGTCATACTCTGGTGTGCCGGGTACCAGTCGGCGGCACTTCAGCGGCGAGGCATCCATGCGTGCCAGCAATTCCTCGAGGTCAGAGGCACGACGTAGCTCAATACCGACAAGAGCCGCGCCAGTTTCGCGGTTGTTGCGCTTGAGGTACTCGAACTGCGAGATGTCGTCATCCGGGCCGAGAACATCGCTGAGGAACATACGCAGCTGGCCGGGCTTCTGCGGGAAGTTGACCAGGAAGTAGTGCTTGAGGCCGCGGTAGACCAGCGAGCGCTCCATGATCTCGGCATAGCGCAGCACGTCGTTATTACCGCCCGAGATGATGCAGACAACAACCTCGTCCGGTTCAAACTGCATCTGCTCCAGAGCTGCCACAGACAGCGCACCGGCCGGCTCAGCGATGATCCCTTCGTTCTGATAGAGATCCAGCTGCGCCTCACAGACCGCGCCCTCCGGCGCAATCATCGGATGAACGCGGTTGCGGTTGGCCTCCAGGATGTGCCATGGCAGGTCACCGAAACGGGCCACCGCGGCGCCATCGACGAACGGATCGGTGTGCCCCAGCGTAATCGGGCCATTGTTCTCCAGGGCTGCGCGCATGCAGGCCGCACCCGCAGGTTCCACACCCATGACCTGGGTGTTCGGCGACATATCCGACAGGTAAGAGGTGACACCGCTGAGCAGACCACCGCCACCGACCGGTACGCAGATGGTATCCAGAGTCAACCCCTGACCGGAGAGCTGCGCAATAATTTCAGCTGCGACAGTGCCTTGTCCGACGATGGTGTTGAAGGAGTCGAATGGCTCCACCATGGTGGCACCAGTGCGCTGTGCGTCAGCACGCGCCGCAGCGGCGGCCTCATCGAAGGAGTCCCCGACAACGACAATCTCAACGGCATCGCGGCCGTGGTAAGCGATACGGTCGCGCTTCTGCTTCGGCGTGGCATTGGGCACATAGATGCGCCCCTTAATACCCAGCTGGCGGCAGGCATATGCCACGCCTTGAGCGTGGTTTCCTGCAGATGCCGCAACGACGCCTGCTGCTCGCTCTTCGTCGGTAACCTGAACCATGGCGTTGTAGGCACCGCGAATCTTGTACGAGCGCACGTCCTGGAGGTCTTCCCGCTTGAGGAATACCTTTGCACCGGTGATTTCGGAAAGACGTGGGCTGAACTGCAGCGGAGTGGCCGCAATAACCGAAGAAATTCGTGCCTGCGCAATCTGAATATCGGCCGCGTGAACAAGTCGGCGTTCGGTCTGGGAAGCAGGCACAGAATTCTCACTCATGAGCTATGACTCTACTCGGTCATACAACCGGTTGCGACAATCAGGGCCGCGATAAGCTACCCCAAAATGCTGGCCCCAATCGTCGCCTTCAGATCACCAATCAAGCTGGCGTCCCGGTCGACCCGCAAGTGCTCGCCGAGAACCAAAGTGGTGTGGGAATCGCCGTCGACAAGCTTGAGGTAAACGTCGGAGTCGCCTGGGTTGTCCAGCAGTACTGACTTCAGCTTGGCAATCATCTCCGGAGTGCACTGATCAGTGCGCATGGTCAGACGCAGCGGCGCCGAAGTGGAGCCATTGCGACCAAGGTCCGGCAGCTTCAGGTCATCACAGACCACACTCATGCGGTCATCGCGGTACTGAACGCGGGCACGAATAAGCACGATGGCGTCTTCAGCAATGCTGGTGGCAATCATCGCGTAGGTTCTCGCAAAAGCCATAACTTCCACGCGCGCGCCGTTGTGGTCCTCAATACCGATAATCGCCCAGGGCTGGCCGTTCTTATTCACGCGACGGTCAACGCTAGAGACAATGCCACCAATAGTGATTTCGGTGTTGTTAGCGACTTCCCCACCGACGACCGTGGTCAAAGCGGTATCGGTCTGCGCGGCCAGCGATTCTTCGAACCCATCGAGTGGATGACCGGAGACATAGAGGCCCAGCATTTCTCGTTCCAGGGTCAGCTCGTGCTTGCGATCCCACTTTTCATCCGGCACACGGATTTCAAAGATGCTCTCCGATCCGGTGTCCTCTTCCCCACCGAAGCCCGCAAACAGGTCGAACTGTCCCTTGTCTGCAGCCTTCTTGGTCGACAGCACCGAGTCAATGGCCTCTTCGTGAATGAGCGCAAGGCCCTTTCGTGGGTGCCCCAGCGAGTCGAAAGCGCCGGCCTTAATCAACGACTCGGTGATGCGCTTGTTACACGGCAGCGTCTCAATCTTGTCCAGGTAGTCCGAGAACGACGTGAACTTGCCCTTCTCCTCGCGCGTCTTCACAATCGACGCGACCACATCATGGCCGACGTTGCGGATAGCGCCAAGGCCGAAGCGAATATCCTCACCGACCGGCTCGAAGTCCATACCCGACTCATTGACATCCGGCGGCAGCACCTTAATGCCAAGGTGTCGACAGTCCGACAGATAAATAGCCAGCTTGTTCTTATCATCCGCCACCGAGGTCAACAGCGCCGCCATGTACTCAGCGGTGTAGTTGGCCTTCAGATACGCGGTCCAGTAGGACACCAGGCCGTAGCCCGCCGCGTGAGACTTGTTAAACGCGTACGAGGCGAAGGGCAGAATAATATCCCACAGCTTCTGGACAGCATCCTTAGAGAAACCATTTTCCAACATGCCGCCTTCGAAGTTCACGAACTCCTTGGCCAGCACCTCGGGCTTCTTCTTACCCATGGCCTTACGGAAACCATCTGCTTGGCCCGCGGTGTAATTCGCCAGCTTCTGCGAGATCTTCATGATCTGCTCCTGGTACACGATCAGGCCGTGTGTTTCTTCCAGGATTTCTTTCAGCTGCTCATCCAGTTCCGCGTGGATGGCGTTATAAGGCTTGCGACCATTCTTAATATCCGCGTAGTCAAAGTGCGCGTTCACACCCATCGGCCCCGGACGGTACAGCGCCAGCGATGCCACGATGTCGTCGAAGCCCGTTGGCTGCATGCGTTTGAGCAGCTCACGCATTCCGCCACCATCGAGCTGGAACACACCGAGGGTGTCACCGCGCGACAGCAGCTCATAGACCTTCGGATCATCGGTCTGAAGGTCATCGAGCAGAACTGTCTCGCCTCGGTTGGACTTGATGTGCTCAATACAGTCACCGATAACCGTCAGGTTTCGAAGACCCAGGAAGTCCATCTTCAACAGACCGATGGCCTCACACGCCGGATAGTCCCAGCCAGTGATAATCGCGCCGTCAGCCTGTCGCTTCCACATCGGGATGTGATCCAAGAGTGGCACCGACGCCATCACCACGGCACAGGCGTGCACGCCGGTCTGCCTAACGACGCCCTCGAGACCACGAGCCGTCTCGTAAATTCGAGCCACATCCGGGTCGGTTTCAATAAGCTGACGAACCTCGGCGGCCTCGCCGTAGCGTGGGTGCTCCGGGTCGACGATGCCGCTCAGCGGAATGTCCTTAGCCATAATCGCAGGTGGCAGCGCCTTAGTAATGCGGTCTGCAATCTGGTAACCCGGCTGACCGAACTGCACACGCGCCGAGTCCTTCAGAGCCTGCTTGGTCTTCACCGTACCGAAGGTGACCACCTGCGCCACCTTGTCTTCGCCCCAGCGATCGGCGGCGTAGCGAATCATTTCATCGCGGCGGCGGTCATCGAAGTCGATATCGATATCCGGCGCGGACGGGCGCTCTGGGTTCAGGAATCGCTCGAAGAGAAGACCGTGCTCAATCGGGTCGATATTGGTGATCCACGTCGCGTATGCAACCAAAGAACCGGCAGCGGAACCACGCCCCGGACCGACCTTGATGCCCACCTCACGGGCATGGCGGATCAACTCCGCCACGATAAGGAAGTACGACGGGTAGCCCTTACCGTCAATCACCTCAATTTCGTACTCCGCGCGCCGGATGTACTCCTCCGGTACCTCGCGCCCTTCAAAGCGCTTGCGCAGCCCCTCCATCACGTTGTGATGCAGCCATGTCGTCGGCGTCTCCCCTTCCGGAACGTCCGCCTTCGGCATGCGATCGTGCGGGTGCTCCTCCCACAGCTCGTCGTAGTCCTCGACGCGCTCTGCGATGAGCAGCGTGTTATCGCAGGCACCCGGGACTAGGTGATCCCAGGTCGCGCGCATTTCTTCGGCGGACTTAATAAAGTAGCCGTCACCGTCGAACTTAAAACGGTCCGGGTCATTGAGCGTCTTGCCCGTCTGCACACAGAGCATGGCCTCGTGAGCCTTGGCCTGGTCACGGGTGACGTAGTGGCAGTCATTCGTAACCAGTGGCGGCAGGTTCAGCTTCCGGCCAATCTCCAGTAGCTCACTGCGCACGCGGGTCTCAATATCCAGCCCGTGATCCATCAGTTCAAGGAAGTAGTTTTCCTTGCCGTAGATGTCCTGCCACATCCCGGCGGCCTGCAGAGCCTCGTCGAACTGCCCCAGACGCAGACGCGTCTGCACATCACCCGACGGACACCCAGTGGTCGCGATAATGCCCTCGGCGCGTTCTGCCACCAACTCGGCATCCATACGCGGGTACTTACTAATTTGTCCCTCATACGATGCCATCGACGACAGGTAGAACAGGTTCCGCAGGCCCTGCGCATTCGCAGCCAACATGGTCTGGTGCAAGTAGGAGCCACGACCCGAGACATCGTCTCGACGCTGATGCGGTTCACCCCACTGAATGCGCTTTTTATTAAAACGGCTCTCCGGCGCCATATATGCCTCAATGCCGATGATTGGCTTGATGCCCTTGGACTTCATCTGCCGATAGAACGCATTCGAGCCAAACATATTGCCGTGGTCGGTGACACCGACCGCAGGCATTCCCTGTCGCGCAACCTCGTCGGCAAGCAAATCGATCTTCGCCATACCGTCGAGCATGGAGTACTCGGTGTGATTGTGGAGGTGCACGAAGGAGGAGTTAGCCATGAGTCCAGATTGTAGACAATCCCCCGGACTGAACAAGATTCCTTCGAACACCGCTGGTCAGAGGGGTTCCGCCACCCACACCGTCGTCACGCTTGATGACGACAACCTCGTCGCGTCCGTTATCCCCCAGCAAATGGCGGCAACACGTCCAGAGTTTCGACTCCGCTGACGCTGGCAGAGCCGTCGATGCGCTTGCCGTCGGCGAGGAACGAACACTGCTCCGCGACCTGGCTCAGTGTTAGCCCTGAGTCCGTAGTTCCCGGGTAGCGCTGAGATAGCTCGTCGATGACGTCAGCGACAGTGGCGTAGTTGTCTTCCAGCTGCACGGACTCTTTTCCAACTGCGGCCATTGCGGCGGCGTACAAGCGAACTTGAATCATTGAACTCCACTGCCTTACACAATCAGCGATGAAATATTGCGTATATTAAATACTAGTAAAACTGCGATGGTGAAGGCCTTTTCGGAGACCCCTCACACTGCAGCATATAGGTAGTCTCGAAAGCGTAATTTTATTCGGATTGGCATGAAGGACTGTGATGACAAACTCGCATGTTCCCTGCTCCTCGTCGAGCTCATCGGCGACGAACACGGATGCACAAAAGCGCTCAGCAATTGTCGTTGTCGCCTCTACCCGCGCCGCTGCCGGAGAATACGAAGATAAAACGGGAACCGTGCTGGTGGATTTCCTTCGAGACAAAGGCTTTTCCACGCCAGCGCCAGTGGTCGTGGCCGACGCCGACATCGCAGATACTGTGACTGAACTGCTGCAATCCGCCGATGCTGCACCAGATGTGTTGCTTACCACTGGTGGAACGGGCGTCACCCCGGACGATCAGACTGTGGAGGCCGTCGCTCCTCATATCACGAAAGAAATGCCGGGAATTTCCTACGCTTTTTGGGCGCGCGGATTGGAATCGACACCAACTGCAATTCTTTCCCGCTGCGTGGCAGGCATTGCCGACTCCACATTTGTAATGACATTGCCGGGCTCTTCGGGAGCGGTAAAAGACGGAATTGCCGTGCTGAGCCCCATTGTCCACCACATTGTTGATCTTGCTCACCGAGGAACCGGATAGCGCTATGAACACCCACAATTCTGGCTGCATTCTCGATGTCGTTTTACACGACGACGCCCTGGAACCACTTGCAGCGGCTACCAAAAAGCAGATTGTCACTGATGAAATGGGCGCGCTAGTTACTTTCGATGGCATTGTTCGCAATCATGACAATGGCCATAGCGTGGAATCGCTGACTTATACCGCGCACCCAGATGCACAGAAATTTATGGCTGAAGTCGTCCAATTCGTCGCTGTTGATTTCCCCGACGTACGCCTGTGGGTAGCTCATCGCACTGGCAAACTGGCAATTGGCGAATTAGCATTTTGTGTCCTGGCCGCATCTGCGCACCGCGAAAATGCATTCCGCGCCTGCAGCAGAATCGCCGACCGCGTCAAAGCCGAAGTGCCCATTTGGAAGGAGCAAGTGCTTGTCGACGGACGCTCCACCTGGGTCGGCCTCGATGAGAACATCACTTCATAGATTGCGGACTCTCAGTGAACCGTTATGACGAATTCTGAACTTTCCAGCTCTGACCTGGCACTTTCTGACAGATATCGCCGCCAGTTATCGCTTCCGAGTTTCGGGCTGAGCGCGCAAAAAGCCTTGGCCGAGGCCCATGTGCTGTGCATTGGTGCAGGTGGCCTCGGCTCACCTGCGCTGCAATATCTCGCAGCTGCGGGAATTGGCCACATCACAATTGTCGACGATGACGTGGTGGAACTGAGTAATCTGCATCGCCAGATTATTCACACCACCGACGATATTGGGAAGAATAAGGTCAATTCGGCTAGCGCACATATTGCGGCAATTAATCCGGACACGGTGGTTGAAACGCATTCTCGCCGCCTGGACTGGGAATTTGCCGTGGAATTGTGCGCTCGCGCAGACGTGGTTTTTGATGGCAGCGATAACTTCGCTACTCGCCATATTGTCTCCGCCGCGTGCGCACAGAATGAGATTCCGCATGTGTGGGGCTCGATTCTCGGATTCGATGCGCAAATGTCCGTTTTCTGGGCGGGACGTGGCCCCATTTATGAAGACCTCTATCCTCATCCGCCGGCAGCAGGACAAGTTCCCAACTGTGCTCAAGCCGGTGTTTTGGGCCCGACTGTGGGAATTGTCGGCACGACAATGGCCCTGGAGGTCATCAAAATTATCAGCGGTGTTGGCGCACCGATGATTGGAAAAGTCGGCTATTTCGATGGCTTACTTTCGAACTGGCGGTACTTCCCTCTTGCGGCTAATCCGGAGGTCACAACCAAGGTGCAACACACGGGGCCAGTCACACACGAGATTCCCAGTGTTCGCGACGCAGCCGAGGCACTGGCCACGGGCCTGCCACTCATTGATGTCCGCGAACCAGAGGAATTTGCCGAAGGGCACCTCGAAGGTGCGCGCAATATTCCGCTCAGCACAATTCGCGCAGATGAAGAATACAAACTGCCAAGCCCCGCCCTTGTCTACTGCGCATCGGGAATGCGGTCGGCAGTAGCAATTGAACTTATGACGCAACGTGGAGTTACCGGAATACTCAATGTGAGAGGAGGAATACTGTGACGGAATCTGCAAATGCATCCGCCTCAACAAATGCGGTCGAACCGATGACGGATAAATTCGGGCGGACTATTCGTGACCTTCGCTTCTCACTTACTGATCGCTGTAATTTGCGCTGTGTTTATTGCATGCCGGAAGAAGGCGCAGATTGGATTAACCGGGACGATATCCTCACCGACGAGGAAATAATCCGTCTGATTCGGATTGCCACCTCGCGTCTCGGCATCACCATGGTGCGGTTTACCGGCGGTGAACCGCTACTTCGCAAATCGCTGGAAAAGCTCATCGCAGCGACACCAGTCTCTACCGCAATTACCACTAACGGGCTCGGCCTGGTTCACCGCGCGCAGTCGCTGAAAGATGCTGGTCTGGACCGCGTCACGGTATCGCTGGACTCGGTAAATCCAGAGGTATTCTCTTCGCTGACCAGGCGCGATCGGCTTGACGACGTTCTCGCGGGCCTCGATGCCGCAGTTGCAGCCGGGTTGCAGCCCGTGAAGGTAAATTCCGTCGTCATGCCAGGCGTTAATGATGGCGCCGAGCTTAAAGAGCTGGCCAATTATTGCCTGGCTAAGGGGCTAGAGCTGCGTTTTATTGAACAAATGCCGCTTGGCCCACCGGCGCGGTGGAATCGCGACATTATGGTCAAGCGCGAAAATATTTTGGCGACGCTGGAGTCAGAGTTTGAGCTTTCCCCAGCGGAAACTCCGCGGGGTTCCGCGCCGGCGGAAGTTTGGCGGGCAACCAGCCGCAAGAATTCCGAGCTCAACGGAAAAATCGGCGTCATCGCATCTGTGACACAGCCATTTTGTGGAAATTGTGACCGCACACGCATTACTGCGGATGGTGCTGTTAGAAATTGTCTTTTTGCCAATTCGGAGGTGTCACTGCGCGATGTCATGCGCGCGGGCGGCACGGATGATGAGGTTATTGCCGCATGGCGCCAGAATACGTGGGCGAAACTGCCAGGTCATGGCATTGATGAGCCCGGATTCTTGCAGCCCAAGCGAAATATGTCAGCAATCGGAGGTTAATCAGTGAAGCCCATCGAAGAGTATTTGCGTGACGTGGTCTCCCATTGCCCGCCACGTGCAACTGTCACACTCCCCATTGCTGATGCGGCCGGATTGGTGCTGGCCGAAGATGCCATCGCTGGCCTTCCGGTTCCGCCATTTTCCAATTCGGCAATGGACGGCTACCTGGTGAATAAAGCCGATTTGGCTGGTGAGGGACCGTGGATTCTGCCGGTATCAGGTGATACTCCCGCAGGTGATGCGCCAAAGCCGGTTGCTGCCGGCACCGCGCAGCGCATTATGACTGGCGCCCCCGTCGTTGATGGCGCTGACCTTGCTGTAATTCCGGTGGAAGACACCAATGTTGCGCCAGGTCCGGTACCACTGCCGAGCGAAATTACTGTTCATTCCTACAATCCCGAGCGCGATCACATTCGTCGTCGAGGTACGAATATTGCGCCGGGTGCGATGACGGCTCCAGCCGGTACCGTCATCGATGCCGGGACCACAGCTGCTCTTATCTCTACAGGTGTGAAGAACGTACAGGTCGTCGCGCCGCTTCGCATTGCCGTGATCAGCACTGGTGATGAGGTGGTGTCGCCAACGGCAGACCTGCAGGCTGGTCAGTTGCCGGATTCCAACTTGCCGATGATTGCGCAGTTGTGCACCCAGCACATTCCTTCCCCGCTGGCCCCGACTGTCGCACACTGCTCGGATGACCCCGAGGTTTTCGCCGAGCTACTCGATCAGCTTTCCGCCGACCATGACCTCATCATTACAACTGGTGGCATCTCAGTCGGCGCATTTGATGTCACTCGTGATGCCGGCGAAAAGCGCGACATTTGGTTTGGCCCCATCAATATGAAGCCGGGCAAACCGCAAGGTGTCGGCCAGTGGAATGACACAGTGCTGCTCTGCCTACCAGGTAATCCTGTTGCCGCTTGGGTGAGCTTTCAGCTTTTCTGCAAACCTGCAATCGATGCCCTGCGTGGATTGGCGCCGGCAACTTCACTGTTCGATCGCCCATTTGTGGACGCCACCGCCGGTGCAGACTTCCCCATTCCACGCCCATTCGGCCGCAATGTCGCGGTCCCAGTTCGCATGAGCTACTCCGCTGACGGTGCCGTAGCGACACCGTATTCCGGCACGACTCTCGGATCTCATTTCGTCGGCTCGCTTGCCTCACTCGATGGGCTCTGTCTGATCAACCAGGAAGACCAGCTGCACACTGGCGACACCGTCCGCGTCCTCCTCGCCTAAACCTTTTACAATTTTCTGACAGGAATTCCTCACCATGACCGACAGCACCAACCTCACCGCCCCTGCCCTCACCCACCTCGACTCCCGCGGGGAGGCACACATGGTCGACGTCACAGAGAAAAAGCCGACCATCCGCACCGCCACCGCCATCGGCGAAGTTGCCTGCTCGCCCGAGATTCTCCGTGCGCTTAACGACGGCTCCGTTCCCAAGGGAGACGTTCTGGCAGTTGCTCGCATTGCGGGTATTTCCGGCGCAAAAAAGGTACCCGAATTGCTGCCACTGGCACACACCATCGGTGTTCATGGCTGCTCAGTGGACCTGGATATTTGCGAAGACCACGTCGCTATCAAGGCCACGGTTCGTACGGCTGATCGCACGGGTGTGGAGATGGAGGCGCTAACGGCTGTCTCCATTGCCGCGCTCAATGTCATTGACATGGTCAAAGGCGTTGACCGCTCGGCGTACATCCGCAAGTGCGGCATTGTCGCCAAGTCGGGTGGTCGCTCCGGCGACTGGTCGCGGACGCTGTAGCGAGAGCACCATGCCAGGCACCGAATCATTCGCGACACCCGAGACGGGTTTTCGTTGCGATGCCATTGTCCTTGCCGGTGGCGAGAGCCGTCGCATGGGCACAGATAAGGCGCAAGTTCGCATTGGAGAGCACAGAATGATTGACCTCTGCCTGGCTGAACTTCAGACTCAGCCGACCGTAGGCCGTGTTGTGGTGGTTACGCCAAGCGATTTATCCGTTCCGCCTTCTGTGCGCGTAACGTGCGAAAACCCACCATATGGAGGCCCGGTTGCAGGCATTGAAGCTGGCTTGGCATTCCTGGAAGATGCGGATGCTGACACCTTCAGTGCTGAAAACGAGTTTGTGTTTGTCACCGCTGTGGACGCGCCTTTTACCTCATGCCTGTTAGAGGTGCTGTGGCACAAATGGCAACAGATTGCCTTAGAGGTAGAAACGACGTCGCAAAGCACTGGTGTCGTAGTCGTCGACGGTGAACCGCTTTGTGCGCTGTGGCGGAAGGGCGAGCTGGCGCGTGCGCTTCGACTGCTTCCGAGTACTCGCGATGTGTCGGTTCGACGGCTGATTCGTGGGGCGTCGGCAAAACATATCCAGCTGACCAGCGCCGAGCAGCATTGGTGCGCGCAAGACTACGACACGCCAGCGGATGTGGCTCAGTTGCGCGCGAAACTACTCGGCGATGTTGCAACTGAGTAGAATACTTGCGGCAGTCTAGTCAGTTTCATCGAGCTGGTCGAAGATTGGCTCTAGCAGCGGAATGACTACGCCGAGCGTGTCCTTGATACCGCCGCTGCTGCTTGGGCAATTGACAATGAGTTTTCCGGTATCGGTGGTGCCGATGACCGCACGCGAAAGGCCCGCGCGAGACGTGTTCTCCAGGCCGACCAGCAGAATCTGTGTTTCCAGTCCGGTCAGTTCTTTGTTGATGAATTCCTTGGTGACATCGGGGACTCGATTGGCGGCGCGCAGTCCCGTTCCGCCAAGAGTGAGGATTACTCGGGCCTGCGAATTGAGCGCCTCGGTCAATGCTGCACGGAACTTCTCCTCATCTTCTTCGATGACCGCGTAACTCACGACATTGAGAGGATAGTCCGATATACGCGAGGCGAATTTATCTGTTCTTTCCCCGCTTTTAATGCGATCATCATAGACAATTACCGCGGTATTGAATTGCTCTCCACTCTGACCTGCTGCACTGGACTCATGCATCGCTAACCCCTTTCGAGCAACGTTCAATCTTTTCAACTGCTCTTAATTGTGCTCAATAACAGAAGATGCCCCATAAGGGCATGAAAATACACACCCCCGTTAGTAGGCAGAAAACCTTTGCTGAACTGGGTTTCTAGTGTCAGACTTAATTATGTAATTAAGTTTGCAACCCCTGGACTATAATGAATATTCTAGATGCGCATTACATTATTTTTCTATTTTTACACCTAGATTCCTTACGTTCCTCAATACAAAAACGATGCATTTACGCAACAACTTTGTTGTTTAATTCTTCAATTTCTCCATTCTTCACTTCGACAAGGAAGAGGTAAGGAAAATTTCTACACCAAATGCGGCCGCAGAGCTGGAACCTCTGGACACAAGCGGCAAAGTCATCAAGGGATGGGATCCCGAAAATCCAGCACACTGGGATTCCAAAATTGCGTGGAAGACGCTAACGATTTCCACCATCGCGCTGATCATCGGCTTTGCGACCTGGTACCTGGTCTCCGCAATCGCGCCGATGCTCAACCGGATCGGTTTCGACCTCACCGCTGGCCAGCTGTATTGGCTGACATCTATTGCCGGCCTATCCTGCGGTCTTTTCCGCCTGGTGTTCATGTTCTTGCCGCCGATTATCGGTACGCGCAAGCTGGTCACCTTGTCGTCGTTCCTTTTCGTCATTCCGATGCTGGGCTGGTATTTCGCGGTTCAGAACACTGACACTCCGTACTGGTGGTTGCTGACGCTGTCCTTCCTCTCCGGTATCGGCGGCGGTGTTTTCTCCGGCTTCATGCCATCAACCGGTTACTTCTTCCCCAAGAGGATGTCCGGTACTGCTCTGGGTATTCAGGCGGGTATCGGTAACTTCGGTATTTCGCTGATTCAGCTGGTCGGCCCATGGCTGATGGGCTTCAGCCTGCTTGGCCTGGGCTTTGTCGCACCAATGCGCACTGACGAAGGCCACGACGTATTCGTCTATAACCCAGCCATTGTCCTGGTTCCCTGGACCATCATCATGGGCATTGTCGCGTGGACAATGCTGAAGGATGTGCCGATTCGCGCGAACTTCCGCGAACAGATTGACATCTTCGGCAACAAGAACACCTGGATTCTCACCATCGTCTACCTGGTAACCTTCGGCGCCTTCTCCGGTTTTGCCGCTCAGCTGGCGCTACTGACCAATGATGTCTTCGGTGCTAACTCCAAGTTCGCTGAAACCTATGCCCTGGCCGATCTGCCACAGGGCGCCAAGTACGCCTTCCTTGGCCCGCTGATTGGTGCTCTCGTCCGCGCCCTCTGGGGTCCGCTGTGTGACAAGTACGGTGGCGCAATCTGGACCTTCATTGGTTGTGCGGGCATGACCATCTTCACCGGTGTCGCTGCTATCTTCCTGACCCCGGACAGCCCCGATGAGTACGGCTGGTTCCTGGGCTCGATGCTGATCATGTTCTTCTTCACTGGTCTGGGTAACGCCGGCACCTTCAAGCAGATGCCGATGATTCTGCCGAGGCGTCAGGCTGGCGGCGTCATTGGCTGGACCGGCGCGATCGGCGCCTTTGGCCCGTTCATCGTCGGTGTGCTGCTCTCCGTGATGGCTCCGGTGGCTTTCTTCTGGGGCTGCGTGGTCTTCTTCGCTTTCACGACCGTGCTGGTGTGGATCTACTACGCCCGCCCGAACGCTCCGTTCCCCGGTTAATTACTAATTAGGAAAACTCTCATGGCACAAGATTCCTCCCCATCTCACGCCGGTTCTGGCTCTAACCAGGCCAACTCGCTGCTGCGTTTTGGCAGCTTCCTCCGCAAGGGCGAAGTCTCTGAGTCCGGTCAGCAACTGTTCCTCCAAGGTGGCCGCGGCGCCGATGAGTTCTACCGCAACCGCTGGTCCTTCGACAAGATGGTTCGTTCCACCCACGGTGTGAACTGCACGGGTTCCTGCTCGTGGAAGGTCTATGTCAAAGACGGTGTTATTACGTGGGAGTCACAGGCAGTTGACTACCCCACCACTGGCCCTGATATGCCGGAGTACGAACCCCGCGGCTGCCCGCGTGGTGCATCGTTTTCCTGGTACACCTACTCGCCGACGCGCATTCGTTACCCATACGCGCGCGGTGTGCTGGTAGAGATGTTCCGCGATGCAAAGGAAAAGCTCGGCGACCCAGTGCTGGCCTGGCGTTCCATTGTGGAAGACCCGATGAAGCGCAAGAGCTACGTCAGCCAGCGCGGCAAGGGCGGCCTCATCCGCATTCCGTATGAGGAAGCAATTGAAATGGCCGCCGCTGCCCACGTCTACACCATTCGCCAGTACGGCCCGGACCGCATTGCCGGTTTCACCGTAATTCCGGCTATGTCGCAGGTCTCCTACGGCGCAGGTACTCGCTTCCTGCAGATGATTGGTGGCGTCGCACTGTCCTTCTACGACTGGTACGCCGACCTGCCACCGGCATCGCCACAGACTTTCGGCGACCAGACCGACGTTCCAGAGTCCGGTGACTGGTTCAACTCCAGCTACCTGATGATGTGGGGCTCGAACATTCCGGTTACCCGTACTCCGGATAGCCACTTCATGGTCGAGACTCGCTACAACGGCACCAAGGTTGTCGTCGTCAGCCCTGACTTCGCTGATAACACCAAATTCGCCGACGAGTGGATGCGCATCAACCCAGGTACCGACGGCGCACTGGCCTTCGCCATGGGACATGTCATTTTGAAGTCCTTCCACGTCGAGCAGAAGACGCCATACTTCCTCGACTACATGCGCAAGTACACCGATGCCCCATTCCTAGTCGAGCTCGACGCGCGTGACGACGGCACCTTCGTACCCGGTAAGTTCCTCACCGCATCCAATATCGAGGAAGCGGCTCTGCACGATTCGCAGAATGCAACGCACCGTCTGCTGATGATGGAAGCCGACGGCAAGGTCGTTGACCCAGGCGGAACTCTCGCTGACCGCTACGGCGAAGATGGCGAGGGCAAGTGGAACCTCCGCCTGGACAACGTCGACCCGGTGATGTCCGTTGCAGACGTCACTGACGGCTTCGAACCGGTCGAAGTGGTTTTCCCGCGCTTTGACCTGCCAGGCCTTGGCGAATCCGAGGAAAATGGCCCAATCGGTGCCGGAATTGTTCACCGAGGTGTCCCCGCCCGGCGCGTCGGCAAGCGTCTTGTCACCACGGTCTACGACATCATGCTGGCGCACTACGCCGTAAACCGCGAAGAGCTGAATCTGCCTGGTCAGTGGCCGGCGGACTTCAAGGATGCCTCCGTGCCGGGTACTCCGGCATGGCAGGAGGAGCTCACTGGCGTCCCAGCAAACGCTGCAATCCGTATTGCGCGTGAGTTCGCGCAGAATGCTGCTGACTCTGGCGGCCGTAGCCAGATCATCATGGGCGCTGGCGTCAACCACTTCTTCCATGCCGACAGCATCTACCGCACCTTCCTGGCGCTGACCTCCATGTGTGGCACGCAGGGCATTAACGGTGGCGGTTGGGCTCACTACGTCGGCCAGGAAAAGCTGCGTCCAATGAATGGCTGGGCACAGTACGCATTCGCCCTGGACTGGCAGCGACCACCACGTCAGATGATTACCACGGGTTTCTACTATCTGACCACCGACCAGTGGCGTTATGACAACACTCGCGCTAATCGCTTGGCCTCGCCGCTGGCTAATCACGGCGCTGTGGACGACAAGTTCACGTCTGAGACCCTGGTCGAGGCCATGAAGCGCGGCTGGATGCCCGCATACCCGCAGTTCGACCGCAATCCGCTGCTGCTTGCCGACGAGGCGAAGGCCAAGGGCATGGCCGTCTCGGATTACATCGTCGATGAATTGCAGTTCGGACGGATGAAGTTTGCAGCTGAAGATCCGGATAACCCGGTGAACTTCCCGCGTATCCTGCTCAACTGGCGTACCAACCTTATGGGTTCGTCGGCAAAGGGCACGGAGTTCTTCCTGCGTCACATGCTCGGTGTGGATTCCGATGCCACGGCAACGGAGCTGCCAGAAGGCGAGCGTCCAGCCTCTATTATCTGGCGTGACCAGGCACCTGAGGGCAAGCTCGACCTGATGCTGACGACGGATTTCCGCAATACCTCAACCACGCTGGTCTCCGACATTATTCTGCCGGCGGCTACCTGGTATGAGAAGCACGATCTGTCGACAACGGATATGCACCCGTTTATCCACTCCTTCAACGCGGCAATCAACCCACCGTGGGAGGCCCGCAGTGACTTCGAGGTCTTCCGCGACCTGTCGGCTTCACTGTCGGCCATGTCGGAAAAGTGGCTGGGCACACAGACGGATGTCATCACTGCCCCACTTGGCCACGACAGCCCTGACGAGCTGAACATGCCAAACGGCATTGTCCCGGACGTGGATACTGAGGGACTTGTGCCGGGCAAGACCATGGCCAAGCTCATTCCAGTTGAGCGCGACTACACCAAGGTCTACGAGAAGTGGACACACTTTGGCCCCTTGACGGAAAAGGCTGGTACAGGCACACACGGCACGGCGTACGACGTATCCAAGCAGGCCAAGGAATTGGCCATTATCAACGGCACGTCGATGACGGAGTCGGCTGGTAAACGACCAAAGCTGGACTCGGCCATCAAGGCTGCAGAGATGATTCTGCATCTCTCCGGTGTCTCCAATGGTGAGGTCGCCCTCGAGGGCTTCCGCAACCAGGGCAAGCGCGTCGGTGCAGATATGACCGACCTGGTCAGTGGCTCCGAGCAGACCCACATCAAGTGGGACTCGGTGAAGGAGCGCCCAACGGAGGTCATCACATCGCCGGAGTGGACGGGCATCAAGAAGGACGGTAAGCGCTACACCGCGTTTTCCATCAACTTGGCCTACGACAAGCCGTGGCACACGCTGTCCGGTCGTATGCACTACTACCTCGACCACGACTGGTTCCTGGACTACGGCGAGGCGCTACCGATTTACCGCCCGCCGCTCGACCGTCTCCACCTCAATGGTGAGGTTGGCCCAGGTGAGCTGCTAACTGGTGAATCCGGCGATCCAGAGGTCACAGTTCGCTACCTGACGCCACACAATAAGTGGTCGATTCACTCGCAGTACTTCGACAACCTGCACATGCTGTCGATTTCGCGTGGTGGCCAGGTTGTCTGGATGTCCGCCGAGGACGCCGAGAAGATCGGTGTGGCCGACAATGACTGGATTGAGCTCTACAACCGCAATGGTGTGGTCTCAGCACGCGCGATTGTCACGCACCGTATCCCTGAGGGAACGGCCATTATGAACCACGCGCAGGAGCGCACCACTGGTACACCCCTCAATGAGCGCACAGGTCGCCGCGGCGGTACTCACAACTCGCTGACTCGAATCATGATCAAGCCTTTGCATGTGGCCGGCGGCTACGGGCACATCACCTACGGCTTCAACTACATCGGTCCAACCGGTAATAACCGCGATGAGGTAACCCGCATTCGTCGTCGCAGCCAGGAGGTTAAATTCTAATGCGCGTCATGGCACAAATCGCGATGGTCATGAACCTGGACAAGTGCATCGGCTGTCACACTTGTTCTGTGACCTGTAAGCAGGCATGGACCAACCGCGAGGGCACTGAATACATTTGGTTTAACAATGTGGAGACCCGCCCTGGCGTCGGCTACCCACGCACCTGGGAAGACCAGGAAAAGTGGAAGGGCGGCTGGGAACGCACCAGCAATGGCAAGCTCAAGCCCAAGGCCGGTGGTCGCTTGAAGAAGCTGGCCACTATCTTCCACAACCCACTGCTGCCGGGCATCGAAGATTACTACGAGCCCTGGTCCTACGAGTACGACAAGTTGCTGTCGGCACCGCGTGGCCAGAAGACTCAGCCGACTGCGCGCCCAGTTTCACAGCTGGATGGCCGTCCCATTGATACCGTCAAGTGGTCATCGAACTGGGATGACAACCTCGGTGGTTCGACTGCAACGATGGACAGCGACCCAACGCTGCAGCAGATGAACTTGGAGGTCAAGAAGGATATTGAAGATACCTTCATGTTCTACTTGCCTCGCATCTGTGAACACTGCTTGAACCCGACCTGTGTGTCCTCCTGCCCATCGGGCGCGATGTACAAGCGTACGGAAGACGGCATTGTTCTGGTCGACCAGGACCGCTGCCGCGGTTGGCGCATGTGTGTCTCCGGTTGCCCGTACAAGAAGGTCTACTTCAACCACAAGACCGGCAAGGCAGAAAAGTGCACGCTATGCTACCCGCGTATTGAGGTCGGTCAGCCAACCGTGTGCTCGGAAACCTGCGTCGGCAGGCTGCGTTACCTCGGCGTCATCTTCTACGATGCTGACCGCGTGGCTGAAGCCGCATCAGTGGAAGACCCACAGGATCTGTATGAAGCACAGCGCAGTCTGCTGCTCGACCCACACGATCCTGAGGTCATCGAGGCTGCTCACAAGCAGGAAATCCCAGCATCGTGGATTGCAGCCGCGCAGGAGTCGCCGATTTATGACCTAATCTTTACCTACGGTCTGGCACTGCCGCTGCACCCGGAGTACCGTACCCTGCCAATGGTCTGGTACATCCCGCCGCTGTCCCCGATTGTCGACACCATTACCGCGTCTGGCATCGACGGCGAAGACCACAAGGTGCTGCTGACCACCTTGGCCAATATGCGAATTCCGCTGGAATACCTGGCGGGAATCTTCACGGCTGGTGATACTCGACCGGTGGAACTCTCGTTGCGTCGTCTAGCGGCGATGCGCAGCTACATGCGAGACATCAACCTCGGGCGAGAACCGCAGGAGGAGATTGCGCAGTCCGTCGGCATGACGGGTGAGGATCTGTACAACATGTACCGTCTGCTCGCAATCGCCAAGTACGACGACCGCTATGTCATTCCGACAACCTCGCCAGAGACGCCTCGTGGCATCGCATCGCTCGATCCATTCGGCGACAGCACCCCGGAGAAGCTGATGAATCAGTTCCGCGATTTGGGTCCGGGCGAAGGTGCACCGGAGGCATGTGGTTCCGGTTGCGGCACGGGCAGTGGCGATACGCGCAAGGTTTCTCTGGTGTCGTGGGGCGATGAGGGGCCGCAGGCCATGTTTAAGAAGCCGAACGGATAGACCATGGCCAAACGTAATTTTCTCGGACGTATCCCCGATCAGTTCGTACAGTCAGTGCCGCTGACCAACCAGCAGCGCCAACTGCTGTACATGGCGTGCTCACTGCTGTTGGACTACCCACATGAGAATGCTGAACAGCGGTGGGAGGCGGTCGCACGGGAGCTGCCTGCACTTCCGGCAGAGGTCGGCGACGAGCTCAGTGCATTTTTGACGGAAGCTGCCGAGATGCCGCTTCAAAAGCTGCAGGCTCACTATGTGGAGACCTTCGATCAGCGCCGTCGGTGCTCGATGAACCTGTCGTACTACTCCGTCGGCGATACACGTCAGCGCGGTGTAGCGCTCCTTGCCTTCAAGGAGCAACTGGCTGCACTGGGCTTTGAGCAGGAGCGCGAAGAGCTCCCAGACCACCTCTGCGTGGTACTGGAGGCCGGCGCGCTTGCCGACGACGTTGGTCACCGCATCGTGACAGAGATGCTCGCTTCCCATCGAGACGGTCTGGAGGTTCTGCGAACCGCGCTGAATGATATCTCCCCCATGTACGCGCACGTGGTGACGGCGCTGTGCATGTCATTGCCAGAAATCGATCAGGAAACTATCGACGCCTACATCAATCTCATCCGCACAGGTCCCCCGGCTGAACTCGTTGGTCTTGGGACTCCGCTGCCGCACGTCGGCATGCAAGAAACTCAAAGGATTTAAGTCATGAATAACTTCGAGCTGTTCCTCTGGACAGCCTTTCCATGGCTGGCCGTCAGCGCGTTCGTCATCGGCATCATCTGGCGTTGGCGCACAGACCAATTCGGCTGGACCAGCCACTCATCGCAGATTTATGAATCAAAGATGCTGCGGCTGTCATCGCCGTTGTTCCACTGGGGCATGATGTTCGTCATCATTGGACACCTGATGGGCTTGGCAATTCCGAAATCGTGGACTCGCGCCATGGGCATCTCAGATGGTTTCTACCACCTGATTGCTACGATCCCCGGCACGATTGCCGCAGCCGCCGTGGTGTTGGGACTGGCGGGGCTCATCTACCGACGTGTTGTCAACCGCACGGTTTTCTTGGCAACGTCCACGTCCGACAAGGTGATGTACTTGCTGCTGGCCCTGGCAATTCTGTCGGGCACTATCGCGACGGTGTCGCTGCAGGTATTCGGCGGTCCGCATGGCTACGACTACCGCGAAACTATTTCGCCGTGGCTGCGTGGAATCATGATTTTCAATGCCCAGCCTGAGCTGATGGCCGATGTGCCATGGCAGTTTAAGCTGCACGTCCTGGCTGGCTTCACCATCATCGCCGTGTGGCCGTTTACTCGCTTGGTCCACGCATTCTCTGCACCTATCGGCTACACCAACCGCCCCTATGTGGTCTACCGTTCTCGTGATGTCCGCACTCGCCCGGCACGCCGAGAGGTAGCATGGGAACCAATCCGTTCCCACGCGGAGCAGTTGGATCGCCACAGTCGGTAATTCGCCGCTGATGGCCTGATTAAGAAAGTCTGTGTGATGAGCTCGAAGAAGGTTCTGGCAGCCGCCGTCACCATATTGATCACTAGCGCAGCCTGTGCGCCAGAGACGAGCTCATCGCAGGCTTCCGGAAAAGAGACACTAACGGTCTTCGGAGCCGCATCCACTCGAGTTCTCAATGCTGACCTGCCGCAATCGGCGAGCATTGATACTCACTTGGCGTTCATCAACGGCGGTTCCGGCTCTCTGCTTCAGCAGTTGGAAGATGGTGCTCCCGGCGATGTACTCATCACGGCTGACCGCGCAACCATGGACGAGGCCGTCGAACGAGGTGTCGTGAGCGATCCTGTCAAAGTTGCTTCTAATTCGATGGTGCTCATCGTGCCTAAGGGAAACCCCGCCCACATCACCGGTGCTGACGCGTCCCTGTCCGCAGCGAAGGTTGTCACCTGTGATCGCAAGGTTCCTTGCGGGAAAATCGCTGAGGAACTCATTTCCTCTCTGGGGCTAGATTTCACTCCGGTTAGCCGTGAGAATTCTGTCAGCGATGTCGCAGGTAAGGTGCTGTCTGGCGTGGCGGATGCCGGGTGGGTGTATCGCACCGACGCACAGGCGCTTTCGGATTCTGTCGATGTCTTTGACATCCCGGGAGCGGACAGCCACTCAAACGAAATCATGGCTGCAGTTGTCAACAACAGTGATACAAAAGAAACCGCTCTTTCACTGGTGAAGTATCTCGCCTCCGCTGAGTCTGCGCAGCTGTGGTCACGCCATGGTTTCACGCCAGCCACCGAAACAGCGGAGGACTCCGCGACTCAGTAGTCGATTTTCGTCATTATGCCCACCTCTTTCCGCCCATCGTCTCGCCCGCTGCCAGCCGTCGTCTGGCTCATTGCACTGCTGTGCCCGGTATTTCTGCTGTTTCCCGTCGTCGCACTGCTCTTCGAGGTGCCGTGGTCTCAGTTCTCCAGCATTCTCACTGAGCCTGAGACCATCGATGCACTGAAGATTTCCCTGTGGGCTGGCATGCAGGCGACCCTCATTGCGGTCATCCTGGCGGTTCCTCTCGGCGCAGTCATTCATGCCCTTCCGAAGGGCCAATGGATTGTCCGTCTCCTAGTTTTTCTACCACTGGCGCTGCCTCCGGTTGTCGCAGGTCTTGCGCTCACCAGTGCCACGCGAGCCCTAAATCTTCCGCTGCCATTTACATTTCCGGCGGTCGTGATTGCTCACGTTTTTGTCATTCTCCCTTACGCTGCCATTGCGATTGATACATCCCTAGGCAGTCTCAAACAATCAGTTCTGATTTCCGCGGAGAGCCTCGGCATTCCAACGACCACAATTTTTCGCCGCATCATTCTGCCTGCCATTACTCCTGGAATCCTGTCCGCAGCAGCGCTGTCGTTTGCTCGTTCGCTTGGCGAGTTCGGCACCACCGTCACGTTCGCAGGCACCTACCCAGGAATCACCCGCACGCTGACTTCAAGCATCTATTTGGAGCGGGAGCTTCATCCCGATCGCGCTATTGTGCTCGCTGCATTATTGATTGGGATTTCGCTGATCTTCCTCGTTATCGCGCTACTGCCCTACGCTTTACGACGGCGCCCTGCACCCACGCCCGTACGGCTGGAACCGATGGCCCGCCAGCGCCTGAACCAAATATGTCTTCCTTCTCGCTGCCCGGAGGACCTCGAGGTGCGGTGGCAAGGCCAGACCTACCAGTTCCCAGCGGGGAAAGTAACGGCTGTCATTGGACCGAATGGGTGTGGAAAATCGACTCTTGCCGGACTCATTGCCGGAGCCTTGGAAGGCGCTGATGTTTATGCGGGTACGACGGAGCTTTCCCCGCTCCCGCTTCGGCAGCGCGGAATCGTCATTGTGCCGCAGGATCAATCGCTTCCTCCGACAACGACGCCGCTGGAAGCAATCGCCATGGCACTGCATTCCCGGCCCCATTCCGCATCCGCATCGGCCACTGATAACCGCGAGCGTGCGCAGGAGATTCTGGCCGCGGCGGGTCTTCGGCCGGTTTCCACGACCCCAGTGCCGTCCCTGTCCGGTGGCCAGAATGCGCAGGTTACACTCGCCCGCGCACTAGCGGTGCAGCCAGAGATTTTGGTACTCGATGAACCTTTTGCACCGCTGGATTCGACGAGCCGACAGTCCTGGCAGAACCTCATCGCTGATGGCATTGGCACGCGAACCGTCGTATTCATCACGCACAGTGCTGCAGATGTGGAGAAGCTGGCTGACTGGGTTGTCGTGATGAAAGATGGTGAGCTTACCGTGCAGGGACACCCCTCGCAGCCTGCAATTCGTCACCATTTGGACGGTTTGCATTAGTGCTACAGACACCTTTATCTCGGCATTTGTATGTCTAAAGACGTGTTTAACATCACCCCTCCACTTCCTTTACTTTTCAAAACCAGTTGACAATACTCAACACCACGGTTCGTGAGGAAGTCCTCATATTTCCTCGCGGCCGCTAGCCTTTCCGTGTTAATCCCAAGCAAAGAACCAAAGGAGCAATACAGTGTTCGCACCACTTTCCGATGGCCACTTCACCTACTTCCCCAAGCCCGAGCTTGACGAGGTTCTTGCAACCATCGACCGCCGCCCCGTTGCCGCCGGCTACCTCATCGATGGCGATGTCATCACCTCCAACATGGATGCCGCCCGCTACAGCTGGCTGGTCTAAAAAAAGCGCAGACCTGGAAAATTCTGACTTTCTTTTCAAAATCAAAGACAGTACAGGTTTTCAATGATTACGTTTTAGGGCATGAAACTTTCTCGAGCTTCTGCCCCGGAGTCCTCGGGTACATCCCGCCCGGCTCCGACACCGACGTCTCATTTACCCGAGGCGCTGCCGCCGCAGACGTCCCAGACAGCCCGCCCGCCACTAGCTACCGACACGCTGCTTAACTGCACTTCCCTTCCTGCAGTCGTCGTCGACCTCGCGGCGGTCGAAGCCAATGCCCGCGATATGCTCCGCCGTGCAAACGGGATGCCTATCCGCGTGGCCTCGAAATCGATTCGCATTCCACAGCTTATTTCGCACGCCCTGGCCTTCCCCGGTTTCCAGGGCGTGCTGGCATATTCACTGGCAGAGGCGCTGTACCTATTCCGAGAAGGCATTAGTGACGACATCGTCGTCGCCTACCCAACTCTTGACGCCCGCGCTATCTCAGAGCTTGCCGACGATGATGCAGCGCGTGCCGCCATCTGCGTCATGGTTGACCGTCCCGAGCATCTAGAGGCGCTGGCGTCGTCGGCAAGCGAAAATGCGCCAATCCGCGTGTGTATGGACGTCGACGCATCCTTTCGTCCCCTCCCCGGCGTGCATATCGGTACGCTGCGCTCAAGCCTGTTCTCGCCGAAGCAGGCAGCGGCGTTTGCCAAGCAGATTATTGCCCGTCCGGAGCTGCAGCTGGCGGGAATCATGATGTATGAGGGACACATTGCCGGAGTGGGCGATGCCGGAAACTCCCTGCGTGCGCGCGCAATTCGAGTGATGCAGGCCGTCTCAAAGAAGGAATTGGCAAAGCGCCGCGCGAAGGTTGTCGCTGCAGTCGAGAAAGTGGCGGGGCCGCTGGAGTTTGTCAACGGTGGTGGCACGGGGTCGCTGGAGTCGACGTGCGCCGAGGCCGCAGTCACCGAGGCAGCGGCGGGGTCGGGGTTCCTGGCACCAACCCTCTTCGATAACTATCGCGCATTCAATCTGCGCCCGGCGTCCTGGTTTGTGTTGCCGGCGACGCGACGCCCTAAGAAGGGCGTGGTCACGGTGTCCGGCGGTGGTCGAATTGCCTCTGGACCGGCGGGAGCTGACCGGCTGCCAACCCCCTGGTACCCCACTGGCCTGCGCTACGCGGCAGAGGAAGGACCAGGTGAGGTGCAGACTCCGCTGCTCGGCAAGACCGCCGACGCAATTTCGCTGGGAGATCCCGTGTGGTTCCGCCACGCCAAGGCCGGCGAAATAGCCGAGCACACACAAGAAGTCATTGCAGTTCGAGATGGCGCCATCATCGCCCACTGGCCCACGTACCGAGGAAAGGGATTGATCTTCACATGAGCAATTCACGCAACAACGCCCGCTTCACAGTCTCTACAGTTGAGTCCCGCGTACCACGCGTACGTCGGCGTGCGCAGGCAAAAGCCGTCGCCAACTCTCATTGGAGCAATTGGGCGCACACGCAATCGTGCACCCCGTCCTACACTCATCAGCCGCACGATGATGAGGGCGTTATCTCGGTAATTAAAGCGGCGAAGACCGAAGGAACTACGGTGCGCCCGCTAGGGGCCGGTCATTCTTTTACTTCCGTGGCCACCACCGATGGGCACCGCATTCAACTCGACCGCTGCTCTGGTCTGGTCGAACTCGACGCCGCCAACCAGACCGCCACGCTGCGTGCCGGCACTCGCCTGCGCGACACTCCAGGTATTCTGCGCCCGCTCGGTTGGGCACTTCCCAACCAGGGCGATGTCGATCCGCAGTCGCTGGCCGGTGCTATCTCTACTGGCACACACGGCACCGGGCTTGGATTCACCGGCTTCGCAGGCACCGTGAAAGGATTCAAGATTGTCACCGCGGATGGCGTCGTCAGGCACTGCCATCCGGACGCTGAGGGAATCGACGGCGAGCTCTACCGCCTCGGACGGCTGGGACTGGGTGTCTTCGGCGTGCTTACGGAGGTCACGATGTCCGTCGTGCCAGCGTTTGATCTGCACGCCGACGAGCACCGCGAAGAGTTTGATTCCCTGCGCAAGAGTTTCGCCGAGCGCTGCAAAGAAGCTGACCACCTGGAGTTTTTCTGGTTCCCGGGACAGCGCGAGACGCTGGTCAAGCACAATACTCGCATTGAACCGCAGCGCCACCGCCGCCCGAGCCGCAATAGCCTGAAGCAGCGCCTGGGCAGCGCGCGTACGTATCTTAACGACGAAGTCGTCAACAACATGGGACTCTTGGCGTGCTGCGAGATTGCTAAGGCCATTCCCGCTACGACCGATACCATCAACCGGATTGCCACCAACACCGTGCCAGAGCGCAGCTACTCCAATGAGGCGCACAAGGTCTTTGTCTCGCCGCGCCGAGTGCGTTTTTCCGAGATGGAGTACTCCGTCCCGCTCGAGGCCGCTTCCGATGTCCTCGGGGAAATCCGCGACGCGATTGCCCGCAAGAGGATGAAAGTCTCCTTCCCCATCGAGGTACGCTCCGCGAAAGCCGATGATGTGGCCCTATCCACTGCGTACGGTCGCGACAGTGCCTACATCGCCATCCACCGCTACTGGAAGGAAAATTATCGAGAGTACTTCAACCTCATCGAGCCGATTTTCAAGGCCCACGAAGGTCGCCCGCACTGGGGCAAATTGCACACGCTCCGCGCGGAGGATTTCGCGGAACGTTATCCGCTGTTCGGCGAGGTCCAGGCACTACGGGAAAAGGTCGACCCGCAGGGAATCTTCCTCAACGAGCACCTGCGCGAACTTTTCTGCTAATTATCTGCCGGCTTTACGACGTCCCGGGTAACCGCCCCATCCGTCTGGTCGGCGGCATCGTCGGAAACCGCGGCCGGTTCAACACCGGCCTTGCGGAGTTCCCGGCGAACCCGCCTCTGGCGCCGCATCTTCAGGATGAGATCGCAGATGAACAGCGCGACGGCACCCCAGATGATGAAGAACCCGATCCAGCGCTCCGGTTCGAGCTGCTCGCCCAGCACAGTGACTGCCAGGGTGATTTGGAGAACTGGAGTCAGGTACTGCATCAGGCCCAATGTGGCCAACGGCAGGCGCTTGGCACCTTCGCCGAAGAGAAGCAACGGAATGGCGGTAGCAACACCGGCGCTCATCATGAGCAGCACGTGACCAGTTCCTTCGGAGGTAAAGGTGCTCTGCCCGTTGTAGGTCAACCAGAGGATGTAGGCCAGCGCAATCGGTGTGATTACGGCGGACTCGGCCGTCAGCGAAGCTGCAGAGGAAAGCGATACCCGCTTCTTCATTAGTCCGTAAAAACCGAAACTGAACGCCAGCGCCAGCGCACCCAACGGCGGATGTCCCACACCGATTGTGAGAACAATGACCGCAATGGTTGCCAGGATGACACTGCCGAGCTGCAACCGCGAGATGCTTTCACGGAAGAAAATCATCGCCAACAAAACGCTGACCAGCGGGTTGATGAAGTAGCCGAGCGCGGCCTCCGCCACCTGCCCATTGTTGACCAGGTAGACGTACACACCCCAGTTGACGGAGATCAACAGTGCGGCAATAAAAATAGTGCCCCAGGTCTTGGCACTCGCGGCCTTCAGCTCTGGCCATGCGCGCATGAAGCTGAGGGCAATGACCATAAAGACAAGGGTCCAGACGAATCGGTGCGCCAAAATCTCTACGGCCCCTGCTGGTTCCAGCAAGGGGAAATAGAGCGGAAACAGCGCCCACAAAAGGTACGCACCGAATGCCTGAATCACTGTTGACTGACTCCTTTTCGTTCTCGTTGAAACTGACTGCGTACTGGCGGCAGAGTTCTAGCCGCTTCATCCTAGTCGTTTGGATTTGGGCACTCAGTTCTGGCTTCTATTAGTTCTGACCGCTTAGTTCTGGCTCAGCCCCGGCGCAAAGAGCGGATCTTTATCCGTGAAGCCGGAACTCAGCACCGGGCGAATACCAAAACGGCCACGCGCCGCATCTGATGGCAGCGCCTCGACAGCTTTCACATCGGGCATTTTCTTGACATCCATCAACGATTCAGCGTCACCATAGACCAGTAACCCGTTGAAGCCGAGCCGTTCGTCGTCAATCGCGACGTCTGCGTAAGCAGCTGCTAACTCCAGCTGATCTTGCAGCAGCTTTTCTTCGCTCGCTGTTTTACTCGGCTGCGGCAAATACCGGGTGCTCACACCGCCGATGATTGCAGTCGACACTCGCAGAGAGGGCTCTTTTTCATAGACCTGTGCCGCTTCTTGCGCATCGAGCAGCCGGTCAAAAGTCACCATCGCCCAGAACTTCGGGTCCTCCACGACTGGCTGGCCGGTCTTTAGCCGGTAGTCCTCTTTCTTCATATTCGCGAGGGACTCGTCGGCACGCTCTACGTACTGCTCGGTTGCTTCCCACGGGTCCGGGCCGAGCGCATCGCCGTTGAGATTTTGCGGCTTGCTTACCCGATCGGAAGTCGAAGCGACTGCTAAAACAATCACCAATATGACAACACAGAAACCAGAGATCAGTGCCATCACTGGCGAAATACTGCCGTCACCAGTGCTTTTCGCACGAGTTTCACGGCGTGGTGGGTTCTTGGATCCCGATGGGGTCTGCGTCATGCGCTCTGCCTCAAAACTTCCAATGCGTGGTTCAAATCATCTGGGTATGGACATTCGATTTCCATCCAGCGCCCATCTGCCGGATGGTGGAAACCAAGCGAGACCGCGTGAAGCCACTGGCGGTTGAGCCCCAGGCGCTTGGCCAATGCCGGATCGGAACCGTACATGGGATCGCCGCAGCATGGGTGATTCAGCGCAGAGAAGTGCACGCGAATCTGGTGCGTGCGCCCAGTCTCTAGATTCACCTTCAGCAGCGTTGCTGGGGCGAAGGCCTCAAGCGTTTCGTAGTGCGTCACAGCATGCTTGCCATCCTGGCGGACGGCAAAGCGCCAACCCGCCGAAGGATGACGGCCAATCGGCGCATCAATTGTCCCCGACAGCGGATCCGGATGCCCCTGAACCAGAGCGTGATAGGTCTTGGACACCTCACGGTTTTTGAACGCCCGCTTGAGCACGGAGTAGCCCCGTTCGGAGCAGGCGACAACCATCACGCCAGAGGTGCCAACATCGAGGCGATGCACGATGCCTTTTCGCTCGGGCGGACCGGAGGTAGAAATGCGGAAACCAGCAGCCGCCAGTCCGCCGATAACCGTTGGGCCTTCCCAACCGACCGACGGATGTGCGGCCACACCGACAGGCTTGTGAACAGCCACCAAATCGGAGTCGTGGTAGAGCACGTCCATGCCCTCGACGAGTTCCTCTTTGGGAACCAATGGCTTTTCCACCGGCGGCAACAACACAGAGAGGAAAGCGTTTTCTTCCAATCGGTCGGACTTACCAACGCTCACGCCATCGACCGTGATGTCCCCGGCCGCTGCCAAATCAGCCACCGCTGTGCGCGAGAGCCCCAGCAACTTAGCCACACCGGCGTCTACCCGCATACCGGCCAAGCCCGGTGGAACGGGCATCTGCCGGGTTTCTCGGTCGGGCTGGTGCGCTCCCCCGAGTGCTGCACCGGTATTTACTGCATTGTCGTTCACTGCTGTCCTCCCTCCGCCGACTGCTTCTGATCCGTCTGGGAAGATTTCTTCTCCGCTGCAATCTGATCAGCGAAGAGATCCGGCTCCTTGGAAAAAACCATCCAGATAACGAGGATAATAACGCCCACTGTAATCGCGGAGTCCGCGATATTAAATACGGCAAAACCCTTAACCGACAGGAAATCGACGACGTGGCCGACGTAGAAACCGGGTTCCCGAAACAGCCTATCGATGAGGTTGCCCAGCGCACCACCAGCAATAAGCCCCGCCGCAGTCGCCGATATAGGACTGCGCAACCAATGGGAAAAGCACATCACAGCCAGGATGTAAACCAGCTGCAACGTAGTAAAAACCCAGGTGGCGTTCGTGCCAAAGGAAAAGGCTGCACCGGGGTTAAAAACGAGCCGCAACTCGAAGAGATCGCCAATGACCTGCACCGCAGGACGGCCATCGAGAGTCTTCAAAGCGATAATCTTGGTCAGCTGATCGATAATCGCAACTGACACAATAACCGCAGCGAGAATCCCCCGCCGCGGGAAATATGTCCTCGTTTCCTTCTTAGTCACTGTCCCATAATGGCCTAACAAACCCATATTCAGCCAACTGACACCGCCCGGGTGGTTCCTATCCACCGCGAAACCGGTACGCTAACCGGTGTGACTCGACGTTTCCAATCTCAGTTTGTTCCGGCCTCCACTGCTTTACGACGTGCAGGAGACACCACCTCCTCGTGGTTCCGTCGACCTAGCCGCAGCGACCAGCCTGGTCACACCAAGCATGGCCTGCTGGCGAGGGTCGGCACCGCTGTTGTTGCCGCTACCACTATGGTGTCATTGGCCGCGTGCTCGTCGGAAAGCTCGGTGGAAACGCAACCCGTGGACGTTGCACAACCCAAGGTCGAATTGACCAGTGCTGGTAGCGGTGAGCTGGCGAGCGTGCGCTGGAAGGACGACGGTGCAGAGCAGGAGTCGACCGTGGCGGTGACGCAGGGCTTCGCGCAGCGTGGCGGAAACGCCGATAGCGACCAGACCTTCCCGGACACCCGCCTGGAAATCCCCCTGACTAGTACTGTTACCAGCGATGACGATACTCGTGTGGTGACGTCAGAGGTGGGTAAACCCCACGGCTCCAACGATGAGCTGAATGAGGATATCGCGACCGCGCAGGGCTTCATCTCTGATTGGTCAACAACGGCCACTGGTGAGGTCAAGGAACTCAAACTGGGAGCGCCGGAGAAGGCGACCGACACCGCTCGCGCTGGCGTGGAGATGGCGCTGCAGCAGCTGCATTCCGTACCTATCGTCTTCCCCTCCGAGGACATCGGAAAGGATGCGACCTGGACGGTCGAAAGCGAGGTCGAAGGCCAGACCACGATGACGCAGAAAGTGACCTATACCCTGCTCAGCCGTGCGGGCGACATTGTTAATTTGAAGGTCGATGTCAAGCAGGTTCCGACAGTCACCGAGTTGGACACTGGCGGCGAGGGTGCACTGAAGGTTGTCGAGGCCACGACTGACATGCTTGCCGACCGCGTCACCATCGACCTGACTAAGCCGCTTCCGATGAAGGGCAACATCGACTTTGTGACCTCCGTGACCTACGGCGACGGCAACTCCGATGTGCGCATCACTCAGCAGACGCACCGCGGGCTGGAGTTTAAGGACGGCAGCGGGTCGAAGAAGTAGCCCAGAAGAAATAGCTCTGGCCAGCGCAAGGTTAGAAGACGAGAAAGTGTCTAGGTTTATGTCACTTTTCTTCCCAAAAAATGGGCGGAACTGTCATAAACCTAGACACTTTCTTTTGTCTGCCCAGTGCACCCGACCGGACTAGGCTGTGATACCTGGCCCGACGGCGCCTAAGCCGGTGGAGGCGGAGGAGGCGCGTCCTCCGCCGGAGCCGGAGCCGGGGCCGGCGCAGGAGGCGGGACCTCCTCAGCCGGCGGTTCAGGTGCAGGAGGCGGAACTTCCTCAGCGGGTGGTTCGGGCGCCGGAGCCGGGGCTGGCTCCTCGACCGGTGCTGGGGCCTCCTCAACCGGAGCCTCTTCAACTGGGGCTTCTTCCTCCGGCTCAGGCGGCGGCGGAGGGGTTTCGCCCGGCGCGAGGCAGAACCCAGGCTTGTGCTCCGGATCAAGCGTCGATGCCAGGTTGCAGGCCCATTCCTTGCTCAGCATCCAACGGCCATCCCTGTAAATGAAGTCCACCTGATCCACGAGCATCGGATCTTCCTCCGGGCGGAGGATATTGACACCGGCTACGGCCTGCTTCGTCGTGAAGCCGGGCGTGATCGGATCAATGACATCAAAGCTGATTTCCTGCTCATTGGCACTATTGGTGACAATGTCGAAGAAATCGCCGGCAGTATCTCCGTCCTCGATGGTCAGCGCCTTTTCCTCGATAGGTAAATCGGGGTTGATAAGGCGTGCGAGGACGTCGTTAAGCTCTGCGCGCGTCGGCAGCATGATGACGGGTTCCGCCGAGCTGGATGTCTTCGATTCAGTCGTCGGCGCTGCAGTATTGCCGCCACCGCAGGCAGCGAGCCCAAGTGCGCTGACCGAGACAATCGCCGCTACTGTCACACCACGCGCTGTGCGCCAACGCATTCCGCTAACGCGCTGGTTGCAGGGGACTTTCATATGTGCACTACTCCAATAAAATCTGCATGAAGATTCGCTGGCTTCACGCCTTCCATAATCCTACACAAGGCCAAAACATCGCCTAGGTAAGATGGTGGACATGTCGACTCAGGATCATTCCCCGGCTAGCTCGGCCTCGTCTAGCACGGTCTCCCCTCGCCGAATCGTTGTCATCACCACCGGCGGCACCATCGCCTGCACCACGGATCGCAGCGGTGCGCTAACCCCGACCATCTCGGGCACGGAGCTCGTCGCAGCGGTCGCGCAGCGTTATCCAGAGGGCATGTTAGAGCTGGAGGTTCGTGAGCTCGGGATGCTGGACTCGTCGAATCTCGCGTTCACCGACGTTGACCGTGTTCTCGCCGCTATTCACGAAGTGCTTGATGACGACTCCGTGGACGGTGTCGTCGTAACTCATGGCACGGACACGATGGAGGAAACGGCCATGGCTGCCGATATTTTCCATGCTGACTCGCGTCCGGTTGTCTTTACTGGTGCACAACTTCCCTATGATCATCCGGAAACCGACGGACCGGGGAACCTCTTTGAGGCCGTGACCATTGCTTCCGATGCCTCTGCGCAGGGAATTGGCGTTCTTATTGTCTTTGGCCACGCAGTCTTGCCGGTACGAGGTGCGACGAAGTGGCACACAACCGATCCTTTGGCTTTTGCCACTAATGCACCGGAGGAGCCGGTTCGTCCAGATCCGCTGCCTCTGGCGGCTTTGGCGGGCTCGAAGGTAGAGATTATCCCCGCCTACTTGGGTGCAGATGGATCACTGCTGGATTCGGCAGTCGCCGCCGGTGCACGCGGCATTGTCGTAGAGGGCCTGGGGTCGGGCAATGTCTCCGATGAGTTTGCCGCTGCCATTGACCGGGCCATTGCGGCTGATGTGACCGTCGTGATGGCAACGCGCGTTCCGCGCGGTGATGTCCACGCCGCCTACGGCGGTGCCGGTGGCGGTGCGACGCTGGCTCGGCACGGTGTGATTAGCGCTGGTTGCGTGCATGCACCGCAGGCGCGCATCATTCTCGCCGCCGCGCTGGCTGCGAATGTGCATCCGCAGACGCTGTTCTAATTCACGCCTCGATGATGCGGATGATTTTCGCCGGGTTTCCAGCCACAACTACGCCCGCGGGAACGTCCTTAGTCACCACGGCACCCGCGGCGACCACAGAATTGTCGCCGACGTGAACACCGCCCAGGATGATGGCTCCGCCACCGATCCAGGCATTGCGTCCGATGATGATTTCATCTCCAGACTCTAGATAAGCGGCGCGGGCCTCAGCTCCCAGTGGGTGTACTGGTGGAAGCAGCTGTACGTTGGGCCCGAGCTGCGCATAGTCGCAGATTGTCACCTTCACCACGTCAAGTGCGGTGAGCCCAAAGTTGATGAAAACGTTGTCGCCGATGTGGATGTTATCGCCGTAGTCCAGGTAGATCGGCGGGCGAACGGTGCTGCTCTCTCCGAAAGACCCCAGTGCCGGTGCTAGCACTTGCTGTGCTGCCTGCTGGTCTTCGCGGAATGCGACCTCAAATTCAGCGGCCACCTGGCCAATTCGCACGTTCAGAGCCTGTGATTCCGGATGATCGGCGATATACCACTGACCGTTCAGCATGCGCTGGCGGTTATCCAGACCGTCGTCGGGAAGTGTGGTCGACGGATTCGGATCTCGATCGGTGTTGCGCAACGAGGCGCGGCGAGCTGCCTCGAGCTCTGCAATGCGGGATTCGGTAGTCATAGTGCCCCAGTTTACGGACAGCGCATAAACAGAGCGCCGCGAACGGCATCGAGGCAGTCAGCCATATCAAGCATCCGCGTCGGGGCCGAGTTCGTCTTCGCTTTCCCGTTCAGGTTGCGGCAAGTCGAGAGCTGCTGCTTCGTCGGATGCCAGCCACTCCGGCCAGTCCAAACTGCACACCGCGGAGCACGGGCGCAGCTCCGGGTCGTCTTCCTTCAGCGTAATCATGCGCCCGGGGCCACTGGTGCGGCTTTCAAAGCGGACGGTCACAATCCCGTGCCCCGAACCCTGTACCCAACCATGTCCATACTCGCTGTGGTGCACATCCGAGGTAGGTGCCCACTTGGAATCGGAAAGCCGAACGGTCGGCAACGCACCGGTTCCGGATAGCTCGACCAGGCCGGCGGGAGCGTCGGAAAGCGCAGGTGCTGGCACTCGATCTTCGACGGTGATAGCGCGGTCGAGCTCAGGAAACAGGACTTCTTGTATGTGCGAATCCAGCCCGGAGAAACCGACGCCCACCAGTCGCACTGGGCCGACCTCCGCGGGCGTGAACGCGATTCGGTGCGCCACTGCCATGAGGGTGTCGAAATCCTGTGTGGCGTAGGCGAGCGTCTCAGATCGGGTATGGATGCTCAGGTCAGACAGACGCACCTTGCAAGTGATGGTGCGAGCACCACGGCCATCTTTTTTGAGCCGTCGAAAAGCGGACTCACCCGCGCGATCGATGGCGGCGTGGAGCTGGGCCTGCGACTCCAGATCCTCAGGATAGGTGTACTCCGCCGATACAGACTTGGCGACATCTCGCTCCTTAACCGGCCGATCGTCCGTCCCCTGCGCCAGCTGCCACAGCATCACACCGGTTTTGGATGTCAGCGAAACCTCGACATCGCGCTGGGACATGGCGGCAAAATCACCGATCGTCTCCACACCCAGCGTGTGCAATTTTGCAGCGGTGACAGGGCCGATGCCCCAGAGCTTCTCTACCGGCAATGGGTGTAGAAGCTCGTGATTGCGTGCGGGGTCCAGCACGTACACGCCATCGGGTTTCGCCAGGCCTGACGCAATTTTCGCGAACTGCTTGCCCGCGCCCGCGCCTATCGACGAGGCCAAGCCGGTCTCCCGCCGGATATCTGCCCGCAGTTGCTCCGCCCAGGCAATGACCTGCTCCTTCGAGGCTCCCTGAAGCTCTTCGGGTTCCATGAAAGCCTCGTCAACGCTGAGCTGCTCGACCACGGGCACGCGCTCGCGGATTACAGAGAACACGCGGCGCGACACCGGCCCGTAGATGCCCTTGCGCGCGCTGACCGTCACTGCGGTCGGTGGCATGAGACGACGTGCGCGAGCCATCGGCATAGCCGAGTGCGCGCCGTACGCGCGGGCCTCATAGGAGGCACCGGCGACCACACCTCGACCACCCAGCCCGCCGACGAGAACTGGCCGCCCGCGCAGAGTCGGGCGAGTGAGCTGCTCGACGGACGCGAAGAACGCGTCCATGTCGATGTGCAGAACCCACCGCCCGGAAGTCGGCATAGAGATTACTCTCCCCTACTGCTTGGCAATATCCGCCGAGCAGCCGTCCGCCACATCGTAGCTCAGGGACTCTCCGCCAGCGACGACCTCGAAAGCGGTTGCGAGAACTTCCCGGGCGATGAGGTCAGCGTGGCGGTTGGCCCACTCCTCACGCTCGGCCGGCACCTGCAACTTCACCGAAATGCGGTCGGTGACCTCAAGGCCAGCGTTCTTGCGGGCATCCTGCAGACCACGGATGCGGTCAGCGGCCCAACCGCGGGACTCCAGGTCCTCGTCGAGCTCAGTGTCGAGCACAACCAGGCCATTGACGCCGTCGACCTCAGCGGTGGAATCTGGCGAGATCGCGACCAGGTTGCGGGTGTACTCACCCTCCTGCAGCGGAATACCATCGGCGACAACCGTGCCGTCGACAACCTCGTAGTTGCCAGACTTCACAGCCTTAATGACCTTCTGGACGTCCTTACCCAGGCGCGGACCGGCCACGCGAGCGTTGACGGAGACCTCGAATCGTCCCACCGAGTCCACGTCGGAGGTGAACTCCACCTTGTCGACGTTGACCTCGGAGGAAACGATGTCGGTGTACTCACGCAGACGCTCGGCATCCGGGAATGCCAGGGTCAGATTCTTCAGCGGCAGGCGGTTACGCAGCTGGTTGGCCTTGCGGATGCGCGATGTTGCCGAGCAGACATTGCGGACAATGTCCATGGACTCAACGAGTTCGTCATCGGTCGGCAGCTTGTCGACGTCCGGCCAATCCTCCAAGTGCACCGAGCGGCCGCCAGTGAGCGAGCGCCAGATGACCTCGGTGGCCATCGGCAGCAGCGGAGCAGCCACGCGGGTGAGAACCTCCAGCACCGTGTACAAGGTATTGAAGGCCTCTGGGTGCTTGACATCGCCGGCCCAGAAGCGGTCGCGGGAGCGGCGCACGTACCAGTTGGTCAGTGCGTCACAGAACTGACGGACCTCATCGGTGGCAGAAGCAATGTCAGTGTTGTCCAGGCACTCAGTAACAGCACGGACGGTTGCTGCAAGCTTGGCCAGGATGTACTTGTCCAGGATGATGTCGGAGTCTACCGACCACTCGGCCGGTTTGGAAGCGTAGAGCTGCAGGAACGAGTATGCGTTCCACATCGGGAGCAGCGCCTGGCGCACGCCCTCGCGAATGCCCTGCTCGGTGACAATCAGGTTGCCGCCGCGCAGAATCGGGCTGGACATGAGGAACCAGCGCATAGCGTCGGAGCCGTCGCGGTCGAAGACCTCGTTGACGTCCGGGTAGTTGCGCTTGGACTTACTCATCTTGTTGCCGTCATCGCCCAACACGATGCCGTGGGCGACGACCTTCTTGAACGCCGGGCGGTCGAACAGTGCAACCGACAGGACGTGAAGCAGGTAGAACCAGCCGCGGGACTGGCCGATGTATTCCACAATGAAGTCGGCCGGTGCGTGGGACTCGAACCACTCCTTGTTCTCGAACGGGTAGTGGAACTGCGCAAACGGCATGGAACCGGAGTCGAACCAGACATCCAAGACATCCGGGACGCGGCGCATCATGGACTTACCGGTCGGGTCGTCCGGGTTCGGGCGAACCAGCTCGTCAATCTCCGGGCGGTGCAGTGTGGTCGGGCGAACGCCGAAGTCCGCCTCCAGCTCATCGAGGGAACCGTAGACGTCGACACGCGGGTACTCGTCGTTGTCGGAAACCCACACCGGAATAGGCGATCCCCAGTAGCGGGTACGGGAGATGTTCCAGTCACGTGCGCCCTCGAGCCACTTGCCGAACTGACCGTCGCGGACGTGCTCCGGCATCCACTCAATCTCGTTGTGGTTGAGCTCCACCATGCGCTCGCGGATCTTGGTAACGGACACAAACCAGCTCGGCAGTGCCATGTAGATCAGCGGCTCGCCCGAACGCCAGGAGTGCGGGTAGGAGTGCTCGATGGTGCGGTGCTGGACGACGCGGCCAGCGGCCTTCAGGTCACGGATGATGTCCTTGTTGGCGTCAAAGACCAACTTGCCCTGGTACTCCGGCACCTGCGAAGTGAACTTACCGTCCATGTCCACCGGAATGATGACATCAATGCCGTATTCATTACAGGTGTTCATATCGTCTTCACCGAAGGCCGGCGCCTGGTGGACCACACCAGTACCGTCCTCGGTGGTGACATAGTCGGCCACCATGATCTGGAAAGCGTTCGGGTGATCTGCGAAGTAGTCGAAGATCGGCTGGTAGGTCAGACCTTCCAGGTCAGCACCAGCGAAGGTAGCCACGACCTCGTGTTCCTTGCCCAATTCCTTGGCGTAGGCACCAATCAGTGCTTCTGCCAGCAGGAAGTTCTTACCTGCAAACTCCGGCACGGAGGAATCCTCGCTGACCTTAACTACGGCGTAGGTGACCTTCGGGTTCACGGCCAGACCAAGGTTGGACGGCAGCGTCCACGGCGTGGTGGTCCATGCGATAGCCGCAGTGTCAGCGAGCACCGGGTTATCCGCCAGCGTCTTCTCCGCTGCCGAGCCTGCCTTGGCGCCGGTGAACGGGAAGGTCACGGTCAGCGTCGGGTCCTGCCGCATCTTGTAGGAGTCATCCAGGCGGGTCTCCTGGTTGGACAGCGGGGTGTGCTCTGCCCAGGAGTACGGCAGCACGCGGAATCCCTGGTAGACCAGGCCCTTGTTGTAGAGCTCCTTGAAGGCCCAGATCACGGACTCCATGTAACTCATGTCCATGGTCTTGTATCCGCCGTCGAAATCAACCCAACGCGCTTGACGAGTGACATATTCCTTCCACTCGCCCGCGTACCGCAGCACCGACTCAGCGCAGTACTTGTTGAAGTTAGCCAGACCCATTTCCTCGATCTGGCCCTTGTCCTTAATACCGAGCTGCTTCTCTGCCTCCAGCTCAGCCGGCAGACCATGGCAGTCCCAGCCAAAGACGCGACCAACCTGGTAGCCACGCATGGTCTTGTAACGCGGAACAATGTCCTTGACGTAACCGGTCAGCAGGTGACCGTAGTGCGGTAGACCGTTGGCGAACGGCGGGCCATCATAAAAGACGTATTCGTCAGCACCATTACGCTGATCGATAGAGGCCTGGAAAGTGCTGTCCTTGCCCCAGTACTCCAGAACCTTTTCCTCCAGTTCCGGAAACTTCGGGCTGGAGGTGTACTTACCAAAGTCAGCAGTGCGCGGATACGCGCCACCTGCCGGAGTGGCCTCAGCAGAGGCATTTACATCGTTCGAATTAGACACCGTTTCTACGTCACTTCCGTGGTCGAACATCATTAATACTCACCACGGGGACGCATGCCTAGCCCCTTCAGCGTTGTTACTGGTGACGCTGAAAAGGAGTCTCGCGCGGTACCACCCCGCTTGGCATCACGCTTTACGACGGTTCTTGCGAACAAGAACCATGCGGCTTCACGCGATAGCCCGCTTATTTAATAAGGCTTTGTAACGGTGCCAAACCGTTCGGTTCTACTGGGCCCATTTTCTACTGGACTGTTCTTCCGAAACGCTCCCCGGTGATGGCCGGCTCATTGCGCGTATGGGTGTCAGTATAGCAGTGTCTCAGGCAACTACTACAACCCTGACCGGAACAAAGAATGCGATTGGTTCACAGGGAAAGATAGCAAAAACCACCGCGCTCTGCCTCCCCTCCCTGGGGAGCCGAGCGTGGTGGTTTTCTACGTGTTGGCTACGTAATTAGTTGTTGTAGCCGTCGGCCGGGGCAGCCGACTCGCGAGAGTTCAGGTCGTCGAGCTGGGACTCCAGGAAGGTCTTCAGGCGAGTGCGGTACTCGCGCTCGAAGATGTGCAGCTCCTCGATGCGCCCCTCCAGAGCGGTCTGCTGCTCCTTGACGGTGGTCATGATCTCGTGGTGCTTGCGCTCTGCATCGTCCTGCAGCGCGGTTGCCTTCTGCTGCGCTGCGGTGATGGTGGCGTTAGAGCGAGCGTCTGCGTCGCTGATCATCTGCTCGCTGCGCTGGCGAGCGTCAGTGAGGGTCGACTCAGACTCGTTACGGGCATCAGCCAACAGCTGCTCACTGCGCTTCTTGGCATCAGCCAAAGTTGCTTCTGCCTCATTGCGAGCGTTGGTGATAGTGCGCTCGGCCTCTTCATTGGCCTCTGCCACGGTGCGGTCAGCGTTTTCACGAGCCTCGGTGACAAGCTTGTTGGCCTCAGCGTCGGCGTCAGTGGTGACGCGATCAGCGGTGTCCTGAGCAGCCTGCAGGATACGAGCAGCGCGGAGGCTAACTTCCTGCGACTCGGTGCCGGTGCTTGCTGCAACTGCCTGCGGCTGCTCCGCAGCTGCGGAGGAAGCCTGCTGTGCAGAAGCCTCTGCCTCAGAAGCACGCTTCTCAAGAGCATCCAGACGATCCTGGTAGTGAGCCTCAATCTCCTGCTGCTGAGCGCTCAGGCGCTCGTTGTACTCAGCGCGCAGCTCCTGCTCAATTTCCTTGCGCAGCTTGTCCTCATCGACAGCCGGCGCCGCAGCGGCAGCACCGGAAGCAGCGTAGTCTGCGCCGCCACCCTGCTCTAGCTGACCCTCAAGGTCCTCAACCCGCTGGCGCAGCTCAGCGTTTTCATCCTGGAGCTCACCCAGTGCGTCCTCCACGAGGTCGAGGAACTGATCGACCTCGTCCTCGTTGTAACCACGCTTGCCAATCGGAGGCTTGCTGAAAGCCACATTATGCACATCAGCCGGAGTCAACGGCATGGTGAGTTCCCCTAACACTTTGAGCGGACAGTTCTTAAGAAATCTTAAGAGAATTATTTCCAGTAGTACTGTTTACCCGGCCAATCCTACCTGCTCTAGTCACAGTCCTCACCCCATTTATTTTGGGCAGGACTCTATCCCCCACGTTCTAACCAATGGCAAAGTTCTAGTAAAACGTTAAACCTCGCCCTTACCCTGCACCTTTAGCCACAGAACTTTACCCCCGACACAATAAAAACCCATTGGGGATTACAATCCCCAACGGGTTCCTATTGTTGCCCCCGATTAACACCCCCGGCGGCAATTCAATGCCCGAGAACATCGCATTCGGGACAGTCAAAACAACACAGCTCCACCGAAATCCACATTGTGGATCCCAAGCAAACAGTTAGCGATATTTACGCCACCGCGCCGAGAGCTACCTGCAGCACCATTCGCAGAATCATAAGGATGAAGAACAAAACAAGCACAGACATGTCCACCATCACGTTGCCCATCGGCATAGGCGGGATGAGTCGGCGCAACAGCTTCACCGGCGGGTCGGTAATGACAAAAACAACTTCGCCAATCGACGAAAACACCCTGCCTGGTCGCCAAGAGCGAGAAAATGACTGAATCATTTCAATCACAATGCGAGCCAACAGCAGATAGGTGAAAAGCTTCAGCAGGATTAGCAGAACTAGCAGTAGTGAAGACACGAATAAACAGTCTAGCTAATTAATCGAAATACGAAACACTAACAGGCCATGCGAGCCGGCTGACTAGCCAGACATCCGGTCGAACTGGCCCTCGTTGACATCGCAGCCATGCGGGTACAGGGTGAACACGGAGCCGTCAGCCTTGATTCGACCGCGCAGACCGAAAACCAGTCCAGCAACGAAGTCGACATAGCGCTTAGCCTCAGATGGGTCAAGCTCACTCAGATCGAAGGTGACAATGTCACCGTCGCGGAAGTGCGAACCGATGTCCGGAGCCTTGGAGTACTTGTCCTGGAAACCACTTTCCGGCTTGATGAAGACCTGCTCCGGTTCCTTGGTCTCAGCAACGGAGTGCAGGTTGCCGTAGCGGTAGTCCTCCTCGCGGGAGTTCACACTTGCAGTCTCACGTGGAGCCTCTTCGCGCAGCTCGTAGCGGTGGCGCTCCGCACGACGCGAGTCGGCATAGGAGTCATCAAAACGCTCCTCGTCACGGCGGTCAAACTCGTCGTAGTGCTCGTCGTAAGCCGCGTCATCAGTCGGGGTAAGACCGAAGAAATTTGAAACCCCACGGAAGAAATCAGCCATCTTCTGCTACGTCCTTCTTAGTGTGCGAATTTAAGTCTGTGCTACCCACAACCTACCGGCTGGGTCAGCAATATCGCATAGACACGCGCAAATTTGGCGCGCCAAAATTACAACTTTGAAACTTAGCCCTGCTCGGGCAGGATTACGATGCCCGCCTGACGGCCAGTCTTCCCCTCCCGCCGGTAGGAAAAGTACTGCTCATTTTCAATAGTGCAGCTGGGCTCGACATTGACATGCCGTACACCGAGGTCATAGAGCTGACGCATCAGGCCGGCGCGCACGTCGACACCGGCAGTCCCCTGCTTCGTTCGCGTCTTCGCTCCGGGTAAATGCTTATCGACGTCATCGGCCATCGACTCAGGCACCTCGTAATTGTGGCCAGAAGCTGCCGCACCGAGAAGCGCATGGATATTCTCGGGCGTGGCACCGAGCTCAATCATCTTCTCGACAGATTTACGAACGATTCCGTTGCGGGCGCCGGTCCGCCCTGCGTGTACCGCAGCGGCGACACCCGCATGATCGTCGGAAAGCAAGACGGGAACGCAATCGGCAACGAGTACTACCAGCGCGAGACCCGGCGTGGTCGTGACGATGGCGTCGGTAGCCGGGACAGGCTCAGTTTGTGGTTCGTTGACGACGGTGACCGTGTTGGTGTGAAGCTGCTCCATATAGACGAAGCGGGCACGGTCGATTCCCAGAGAATCGGCCAAGCGCTGGCGGTTGCGTTCGACTGCGGACGGGTCATCGCCGACATGATCTCCAAGATTGAAGGAATCATATGGTGGCAGCGAAAACCCGCCGCGCCGATTCGTCAGAATTTTTCGGCTGCGGCGGGATTCAGTCATGATTTCTTAGAAGCCCCACTCCGGCAGGTCGCTGGAAGCCTGGTAACCGCCACGACGGTCGTCGCGGTCATCGCGATCCTCGTAACGGTGAGCACCACGGTAGTTGCGGTTTTCCTGCGTACGCGGTGTCGGGTTGTCGGTGAACAGACCACCGCTGTTCGGGTTGGTGCGCGGGACAAAGCGGTCGCGATCCTCACGCTCGCGCGGCTGTGCGACCGGGCGCTCTTCCTCCGCACGCGGGGCCGGAGCGCCGAGGTTGTCACCGCCCGGCAGTGCGCTGCCCTGTCGCGGTGCCTGCTCAGCGGCCGGACGCGCCTCGGCATCCTGTGCAGCCGGACGTGCAGCGGCACCTGCGGCTGGCTTGTCCAGCGGGTTGCCGTTACCCTGCTCAAAACCGGTAGCAATCACAGTGACGCGAACTTCGTCACCGAGGTTGTCGTCGATGATGGTACCGAAGATGATGTTGGCATCCGGATCAGCCTTTTCTTCCACGATGGACGCGGCGGCGTTGACCTCCATCAAGCCGAGGTCGGAGCCACCGGCGACGGAAATAAGCACACCCTGTGCACCATCCATGGTGGACTCCAGCAGCGGGGAGTTAATGGCCTGAGTAGCGGCGTTCATCACACGGTCGTCGCCGCGCGCGGAGCCAACGCCCATCAGAGCCGAGCCAGCCTCAGCCATTACCGAGCGGACGTCGGCGAAGTCGACGTTAATCATGCCCGGAATGGTAATCAGGTCAGTAATACCCTGGACACCGTTGTAAAGAATCTCGTCGGCGAAGCGGAACGCGTCCATCATGGACAGATCCTGCTCACCAATCTGCAGCAGACGCTGGTTCGGAATGGTGATAAGGGTGTCACAGACCTCCTTGAGGGTTTCAATGCCCTCGGCGGCCTGGCGTGCACGGCGCTTGCCCTCGAAGTCGAACGGCTTGGTTACCACGCCGACGGTCAGGGCACCGGACTTCTTGGCGATGCTCGCGACAACCGGAGCTGCACCGGTACCGGTTCCACCTCCCTCACCTGCGGTAACGAAGACCATGTCGGCGCCCTTGAGGGTCTCTTCAATCTCGTCCTTGTGGTCTTCCGCGGAAGTGCGGCCAACCTCGGGGTTAGCGCCAGCTCCCAGACCACGAGTTGCCTCACGCCCAATGTCGAGCTTGACATCAGCGTCGGAGAACATCAGGGCCTGCGAGTCGGTGTTGACTGCGATAAATTCGACACCCTTCAGCCCCTCCTCGATCATGCGGTTGACAGCATTGACGCCACCGCCGCCGACACCGACGACTTTGATAACGGCGAGGTAGTTATTCGGGGAGGTCATTGCGCGTTTCTCGCCCTTTCCTATAGGTCCTAAATAATTTCATCTAGCCACGTTGCACATGGGCCGCACGACAGCATTGGCACCGCCGGGCAGTACAGCTCTCCATGACACCGCACGGAAGAAGTGCATCATGGCCGAAAAGCTGTTGACCCCATTGTGGTCGAAAACTGCAAATAATTCAGCGACCTTTTAGCGCGTGTCGCTACCTTAAACCTGCACTTGAGGGATAGTGTTTAGCCACAGAAATCACTCCAGACACCACCATTCTCTACTCTCCCTTAGCAGCGGGTAGTCGGGGGTTGGAGACATTCCAAATCTTCTCGCCACGGTTCAGCACAATCTCCGTCGCGCGTGCCTTTTCTGCCGCATTATCCGAGGACCCGAAGTACACCTCGTATCCATCGGTCAGAAATAGCTTGATCTCTGCCTCGGAAGGAGCGCTAATCCGCTCCACACGGTGTGCAACGGGCTCTGGCAACGCCTTGACGACGTTCAAAACCGCCTTGATAACGCGCGGTTCGGGGTCAACTTTGCCGTCTGTTGGCTCATCCACACGAGGTGCATCAACAACCTCGATGACACCCGCCGGCGGGGCTGCCGTGACGAACTCCTGACCATTTGCGGAAAACAGATGCTCTCCGTCAGTGGCACGGACAAACACCACCGGGGTGAATTCCCGTACCGAAATAGTCACGCCCTGCGGCCACGAACGACTGACAGTCACGCTATCGACCCACGGCTGCCCCGCCACGGAGCGCGCTGAGGCATCCGTGTCCAAGCGAATGAGCTTTTGATTCTCGGAGATACCACTGGCCTCGACAATCGCGTCTTTATCCCCGTGGACGACGCCTTCAACATCGATGTTTTTCACAACCAGCCACGGCGAAAACCACACCACCGCTGCAACGATGGCGATAATCGCGACCAGGCCACCGCCGATGAGCCAGCCGCGTCGCGGGGCGCGCGCTGAACGCCGACGCCGCGACGCTGTTGTGCCCCGGTCTGCACCGTCGGTCTGCTGAGATTGCTTTCGGCTGGTTTTCACAGTGCTACGACTCCACCTGTTCGTCGTTGTCTCCGCTGAGCTCGCGCACGATTTCGTCGGCAAGCATCGTCACAGAGCCAGCGCCGATGGTCAGAATGACATCGTGCGGTTCGGCGATTTCGCGAACGCGAGCCGGGACGCTGGTGAAATGCGGCTCATACGTCACAGGGATGGTCATTTTGTTGGCAATGAGCGCGCCGTCGACGCCCGGCAGTGGCTCCTCGCGGGCGCCGAAGACATCGAGCAATACGGCCTTGTCCGCCAGAGACAGGGCGGCAGCGAACTCGTCGGCAAAGTTGCGAGTACGCGAGTACAAGTGAGGCTGGAACACAGCGATGACCTTGCCACGACCGGCCTCGGTGACCAACTCCCGAGCTGCGCCCAGAACTGCGGAGACCTCGGTCGGGTGATGCGCGTAGTCGTCGTAGATACGAGCGCCAACAAATGGCCCCTCGCCGATACTGCCGTGGTAGTCAAAGCGGCGACGGACACCGGTGAATTCACCGAGACCGCGCGCCATACGCCCCAAATCTGCCCCGACGCAGTCGCCACCGACCATTGCAGCCAGCGCGTTGAGCGCCATGTGACGGCCGGGCTGATGCAGTTCAAACCTCACCGATGTCGAGCCAACAGTGGCCTCCACGCGGGCGCCACCACCGACGGGAGTCCAGCCGTGCAAAACGGCACCGACCGGCAGCGTCGGGTGTTTAGCCAAGGCTTCTTCCCCACCATAAGCCAGCACGTTAATGCCGCGCTCCACCGCGCGCTCGCCCAATGCGGCCGCATGCGGATCCTCAGCACAGATGACCAGATGACCGCCATCCTTAATGCGCTCTGCAAAAGCGTCAAAGACGGCGTAGTAGGTCTCGTCGTCACCGAAAAAGTCAAGGTGATCGGGCTCGATGTTGGTAATTACGGCCACTTCCGGCTGGTAGGTCAACAGCGAGGCATCCGACTCATCGGCCTCAGCAACAAAAACGTCACCACTGCCCTGGTGAGCATTGACGCCGGCCTTGCTCATCAGACCGCCAACGGCAAAAGACGGATCCAAACCAGCTGCCTGCAAAGCGGCGACGGTCATCGATGTAGTCGAGGTTTTGCCGTGAGTACCGGCGATCAGGAGAGCCTTGGAATCCTGCATCAACAGCGCTAACACATCGGAGCGCTTGAGCACCGGAATGTCCAGCTCATGTGCACCGGCCAGCTCCGGATTCGTCTTCGGGATAGCAGCGAAGGAAATGACCACTGCGTCCGGCAGCTCTCCCTCGCCAGCAAGCTCAAGATTCGTACGGTCATGGCCAATGGCGATGGTGGCTCCCATCGCACGCAGTCCCACCACCGCGCGGGACTCCTTGACATCGGAACCGGTAACACGAATGCCACGAGCCAACAGGATGCGAGCGATACCGGACATACCGGCACCGCCAATGCCAATCATGTGGACACTTGCGGGCAGCTCTCCCGTTACCGGCTGAAAGTCATCGAAATTAACGTTCATGTTTATGCTCGCTTTACTTCTTAGGGTTCACAGCCGCAGAAAGCACCCGACGGGCAATGTTCTCCGCAGCGTTACCATGTCCAATGTTGGCCAGGGCGCGGCGCCCGTCGGCAAGCTTTTCTGGGGACGTGACCAGCGGAATCACGATATCCGAAACTGATGCCGCAGTCAGCGACTCGTCGGCGATGAGAATACCGCCACCAGCATCGATGACATCGGTGGCGTTGAGCGCCTGTTCCCCATTTCCGTGTGGCAGCGGTACATACACCGCAGGCAAGCCGACAGCTGAGACTTCAGCCACCGTCATCGCACCGGAACGGCACAAAATCAGGTCAGCGGCGGAGTACGCCAAATCCATCCGGTCGATGTACGGCACAGCGACATAGGGGGCGTCCTCGCGGATGGACTCGACCTCGACGTGATTCTTCTTGCCGTAGGCATGCAGTACAGATACACCGGCGTTGGCGAGCTCTGCGGCTGCACCGGTAACAGCTTCGTTGATGGAACGTGCCCCCTGCGAACCACCGGTGACAAAGAGCACCGGTCCCTCCTGCGGTAAACCGAAGAACTCGCGGGCTTCGGCACGCTTGGCGTCGCGGTCCAACGCCGCGAGACTGGCACGCACGGGATTGCCAACGACCTCGGCCTTCAGACCAGAGCCAGTCACGGCGGCCAAGCCGACGCCCCCGAGTGCGACACCGAGCTTATTGGCCAGGCCCGCACGGGCGTTGGCCTCGTGAACCAGGAACGGAATCTTCTTCCCCGCACGGCACGCCATGTAGGCCGGTGCCGATACGTAGCCACCAAAGCCGATGACCGCATCAGCGTCAATGCGCTTGAAAACCTTGCGGGTCTCACGCACCGCACGAGCGACGTTGAGAGGCAGCTTGAACAAATCCGCAGTCGGCTTGCGCGGCACCGGCACTGGCGGAATCAGCTCCAGGTCATAGCCTCGCGCCGGTACGAGGGTCGACTCCAACCCCCGATTCGTACCGAGTGCAATGACGCGGGCATCCGGCTGCAGTTTCAAAATCGCATCCGCTACTGCCAGTGCAGGTTCGATATGGCCAGCCGTACCACCGCCGGCCACCACAATGGTCGGAGCAGAGCCATCTTCCTTGAGAAACTGCTCAGACTCCGAAGCGCCTTTCGCCCCAGCGGCTGCGCCCAGATTCTTGTCTGCCATGGTGTTATCGATTCCTCCTCCGCGGTGCTGAACCGCCGTTCCTATTGTTTCGGCCCGGGCGCTGGCGCGAACGCGACTGTCCGCCACGGCCTTCGCCCCGAATCCTACTGCCCCGGCCTGAGCTTGACGACGACCAGGAGCCCTGTGACCGTCCAGCCCGCGGCGACCTCGCTGTAAATCCCCGCGTCCGTCCGTTGTCACTGCGAGGGGAATAATCCACTTCGCGGCCACGAACGCTGCCCGAGTTTCCGGAGCTGCCGGAGGTTCGGGAGCCACGCTGCGGGGCGGCACCTCGACCACTGCGGCTGCCTCCACTACGGCCGGGCCGATTGGGTCGGTCAGCTCGGCCACTGTAGGTTTCCCGCACCTGCGCCCCCTCGCCGCGTGGAGTACGCGCTCCACTGGTCACCACGGGAGGACCGAAGCGTTGCGGATCGCGATGGGCACGCACCTTCGGCGCGTGGCGACGCGATTCGTCATACGGGATTGGCTCCGGTATACCCAGGAACCTGTCCAGCCCCGGACGTCCCGAAGTCTGCATTGCAGAGACTGCTTCCGATTCGTGGCGGGCACATGTGGCCAGCAGCCCCATCGAGAACAACGTCACCATCGCCGATGTACCACCGGCGGAAATCAGCGGCAGCTGCAGACCAGTCACTGGCAACGCACCGACGACGTAGCCGATGTTGATAAAAGCCTGCACCACGGTTGCAGCAGTAATCGTGCCCGCGAGCAAACGGAGAAACGGATCGTTCTGGCGACCGGCGATACGAAGTCCCACCCAGCCGAGCGCTGCGTAGAGCAAAATAACCATCAGCGCGCCGAGGAAACCAGTCTCCTCACCGATAATGGCGAAAATGAAGTCATTCTTCGCCTCCGGTAGGTATCCCCACTTCGCGCTCGACTGACCAAGACCGACACCGGTGAGAGATCCGTCGGCAAGCGAAAGAAAGCCTTGGTAGGACTGATAGGCATCTCCCTGCACATCGTTGAAGCTACCGAGCAGCGAGTCCAAGTAGACCCTGATTCGCGCCGAACGGAAACCCGCGGTGACGGTAAAAATCACCAGGGCGAAAGCCGCAGCGGCAAGCAGCCCGGTGATGAATACTCGCGGCAGGCCAGCAAACCACGCCAACGCCACCACGACGAACGCCATGGAAGCAACCATGCCGAGGTCACGCTGCAGCATCACCAGTGCCAATACCACGAAGCTGACCGCACCGAACAGCCCGAACAAATCGGTATAGGACACAGCAGTGCGGACCTTTTCAGCCAGCAGCTTCGAACCCCACAGTGCCAGCGCGATCTTCGCGATTTCTGATGGCTGCATGGTGATACCACCAATACTCAGCCACGAACGCGCACCGGTTTCCTCCAGGCCGATGCCGATACCAGGGATAATCACCAAAACCAGCAGCACAAAGGACAAAATCAGCGCTGCTGTCGATAGCGAGCGAATCAATTCCACCCGCATTCGCAGCACAATCCACATGGAGATAAGACCCGCCACCACCATGACCAGCTGACGGATGAACACCGACCACACGCTGCCCGAGTCGTTACCCGCGCTGGCCATGGATGCCGACAGCACCATCACCAGTCCGATTGACGTCAGCAGCGCGACGATAATCATCAGCAGGTGGTAGTCGAACAGCGGACGCGACTTCCAGTCGTTAAAACGCTCCACCCACGCCGGCCGCTCTCGAGCACTAGAGCTAGACGACGAGGGCCGCTGTGAACTGGTAGCCTTCGTCCCCTTTTGTGCCGTCGCGGCACTAGCGCTTAAATTACGAGCCTTGCGGGAGTTATCCATCAGTTGACGTCACCTTCTGCGCCCATTGCGCGAACAAGTCGCCACGTTCAGCCATTCCGGAGTACATGTCCAAGCTGGCGGCAGCTGGTGCCAACAGCACCACATCCCCAGGGTTGGCATATTCACTAGCTGCCATACAGACCTTTGCCATGGCATCGACCTTGTCAGTGTCATCAATGACAACGACCGGCACAGCAGGTGCGATGCGGGAGAGCGCATCGCTGACTAGTTGCCTATCGACGCCCAGAACCACGGCGGCCTGCAGGCGATGAGCATGCTTCGCCACTAGCGGCGAGATTTCCGCGCCCTTGAGCTGACCACCGACGATCCAAACGACACGCTCATGACCGGACAGTGCAGCGTCGGCAGCGTGGGGGTTGGTGGCCTTGGAGTCATCAATCCACACGACATCATTTGCCTTATGGACAATCTGACCGCGGTGTGCGCGAACTTCGAAAGTCTCCAATTCCGCTGCAATTTGCTCCGGTGAGGTACCGATACTGCGCGCCATCGCAGTGGCGGCCACCGCGTCGAGAACACCTGCCCGGCCGGGAGGAGAAATTCCCGCTACCGGTGCGATGACAATGCCCGGACCAGAGTCGTCAGCTGCGGCATCGCCGCCGCCAAAAGCACGGTCGACAATCATGCCGTCGCGAACTCCGACCTGGTGTGCCTCCGGGGGACCATCGGTAAAGCCCACGACGGAGTTGCCGAGCTCGTCGTTTTTCAGCATCTTTTCCACGTGCTCGACGACATCTGCGTCATCCGCACCGTAGATTGCGACAGTACCGCGCAGCGCACGGGTCTTGTCCAGACCGTAGTTTTCGTAAGAACCGTGCCAGTCGATGTGGTCTTCCGCCAGGTTCAGCAGTACTCCCGCATCTGGGCGAATGTTTGGAGCCCAGTGCAGCTGGAAGCTGGACAGCTCTGCGGCCAACACCTCGATACGAGGCTCAGCAGTCAGTGCGTCGTACAGGGCCACACCAATGTTGCCCACAGCTGCGCCCTGCTCCCCGAGCATGGCGGCCAGCATGGAGGTGGTTGTGGTCTTGCCGTTAGTGCCGGTGACTACCAGCCAGGTCCGTTTCGGACCCCACAGCTGGGCACAGTCGCCGGCGAAAGCCAGCGCCACATCACCGAATACCGGGACACCGGCCTCAGCGGCGGCGTCGAACAGCGGACTGGTCGGACGCCACCCCGGGGAGGTCACGATCGCAACCGCGTCGGCAAGCTCGTCGCGAGCGTCTGCGGTTGTGACGTGCCGAACCGAAAAGTCGGCGGCAACCAGTGCGCCGAGCGCGGAGTCGTCCACGACGACAACTTCCGGACAGCCGATGTCCTTGAGCATCGCAATGGCACCGCGACCGGAAACTCCGGCTCCTGCCACCAGAACTCGACCAGAGCGCACCGTAGCGACTAAGTCGAGATTTCGGATATCGGTGAGGTTGGTCGGGTCTGGTGAGTTAATCATTGAAATACGCCTACCTGAGAGAGCCAGTCACTGTAGAAGATGGCTGCGCCAATCATGTTGAAAATGCCTGCGAGTAGCCAGAAGCGAACGACAACAGTTGTCTCCGCCCAACCTCCGTTTTCGAAGTGGTGATGGAGAGGAGCCATGCGGAATACGCGCTTGCCAGTCGTCTGGAAAACCGCGATCTGGATTGCCACGGAAGCAACTTCCATCACGAAGATGAAGCCAATGATAACCATCAGCAGCTCAGTCTTGGTGACAAATGACAGACCCGCTACCAAACCGCCAAGAGCCAGCGAACCGGTATCTCCCATGAAGATCTTTGCCGGCGCTGCATTCCACCACAGGAAGCCCAAACAGGCGCCCAGACCCGCGACGGAAATAACGGCGATATCCAGCGGATCGCGGACGTTGTAGCAACCGCTGCCCAGCGAAGCCTCGCAAGAGTTACGGAACTGCCAGAAGGAAATCAGCGTGTAGGTGGCCAGTAGCAGCGCGGTGGCGCCAGCGGCCAGGCCGTCAAGGCCATCAGTGAGATTGACGGCATTCGTCCATGCGGCAATGACGATGAAGACAAATACCAGGAAGACAATCATGCCGAACCACACAGGCCCCGGTGCCAGATTCAGGAACGGAATATCTCGAATCAGCGACAAGCTCGTCGAACCGGGAGTCAAGCCAGACGCATCCGGGAACTGCAGCAGCAGCACGCCGAAAATCAGTGCTGCCGCCAGCTGCCCAACCAGCTTCGCTGTCTTGTTCAGCCCCAGGTTGCGTCCTTTGTAGAGTTTGATGAAGTCATCGGCAAAACCCAATGCGCCCATCGCCAGAACAAGGAACATCACCAACAGACCGGAGGCGGACGGCCCCACGCCAGTCTGGATATACGTAACGAGGTGTGAGAGGAAATAGCCAGCGACGATTGCGGCGATGATGGCGATGCCGCCCATAGTCGGAGTTCCCCGCTTGCGCAGGTGGCTCTTCGGCCCTTCTTCACGAATCTCCTGGCCAAGACCTTCAGCAGAGAATTTGCGAATAAGCACTGGTGTTAAAAAGACACTCACCAGGAATGCAATCGCACCACTGAGAATAAGTTGAATCACTTACTTTTCCTCTCCGCTTTCACCTTCGGGCGTAGTCCCAACCTTGGCAGCCAGCGAGTCCGCGACCCGCCACATACCGTCCGCATAGGAGGCCTTGACTAACACCACATCGTCCGGACGCACCTCGGCCGCCACCAAATCCGCGGCAGTGGATGTATCCGGCACCCTAGAAGTATTTAACCCCAACTCTTCCGCTTTGTCGGCCAGGGCATGCACATTAGAACTCTCTCCGACTGCAATTAGTCGATCGATGCCGCGGCCCACAAGGTACTCGCCAAGCGACGAGTGCTCATCTTCAGCGGAATCACCAAGCTCACCCATCTGTCCCAGCACGGCCCACGATGAGGCGTCCTGGTGCGTTGGGCCAGCTGCTGTACGTGCCAGAGCGTCAATCCCCGCACGCATCGAATCAGGGTTGGCATTATAGGAGTCGTTAATTACGACGATATTGCCAGTGAGCTGCTGGACATCCATGCGCCGCTCTGACGCTGCCACATGCGCAGCCATCGCCTTTGCGACCTGCTCAGCATCAATACCGGACTCCACTGCCACCGCAATCGCCGCCAGGGCATTGGCCACTTGGTGCGCACCATAGACCTGCAGTTGGATCGGGAATGTACGCCCATCCGGTACATGCAGGTCAAAAGATGCACGAGCAAAATCATCGAGATGCACATTCGTGGCGCGGTAATCCGCGGTTGCGTGGCGTTCGGAGTTCTCATCGGCAGAGAAGAACACCACCTTCGCCTGGGTACGCGGAGCCATGCCAGTGACGTAGTCATCGTCGGCATTGAGTACGGCCACACCGCCCTGCTCCGCAGCCGGCAGCGCTTCCACGAGCTCGCCCTTAGCCTGCGCGATTGCCTCGCGCGAGCCAAACTCACCAAGGTGCGCCGTGCCAACATTGAGCACCGCACCGATCGTCGGTGGCGCGATGCGCGCCAGGTGGGCCACATGCCCAATTCCGCGTGCGCTCATCTCCGCAACCAGGTACTTCGTCTCCGGAGTGCACTGCAGCACCGTGTACGGATGCCCAATTTCGTTATTAAACGACCCCTTCGGCGCCACCGTCGGATCGTCGGTACGCAGCAGCGTCGCCATCATGTCCTTCGTCGACGTCTTTCCCGCCGAACCCGTCACACCGACGACATGCAGCTGATCCTTCTTCAGCTCGTCGACGACGTAACGCGCCAACTTACCAAGCGCTTCCAGCACCGCCGCCCCGGAACCATCCGGATCGTGTGCAAATGCGTCGGCATTGGAGTCCTGCTTACCAAGGGGCTTGACGACGACCGCAGGTTGCCCAACATCTCGTGCCGCCAGTGCCATCGGCGCTCCAGCTGCTACAGCCTGATCGATGAAGTCGTGGCCGTCGACACGCGCGCCCGGCAGGGCGAGGAAGAGCGAGCCTTCGCGAATCTTTCGGGAGTCGAATTCTGCGGGCTGAGTCACTGTGGCGTCATCATTGACGTGGGCGAGTTCACCTCCCACGATGTGAGCGATTTCCGCGGCGGTCAGGGCAATCATGATGTCTATAGTCCTTGTTGGTTAGAGTTCCAGGCGCTTAGTAAAGGATGATTTCTTGATTTTATTCGCTTACCGCGAATGGTTCGCGGTAGGCATGTCAGGTGGTGCGCTTCCTCAGCGATTTCAGCAATCTCAATCAGCGGATCCCTCCAGTCGCTGTGTGAGTGCTTCGGCCAGCTGTTCACGGTCATCGAACGGGTGAATCACGCCACCGATATCCTGGCCGGTTTCGTGTCCCTTGCCAGCCACCACGATGCTGTCACCGCTGTGGGCGAGCTCGACGACACGGCGAATTGCCTGGCCGCGATCGCCGATTTCCTCAACAACCGTGTCAGAACTGGCCTTGCCGCTGGCAACGGCTTCCTTCGCACCGGCGACCACGGCCGCACGGATTTCAGAGGGCACCTCGGAGCGTGGGTTGTCATCGGTGATGATGACGACATCGGCACCGCATGCAGCCTCAGCTCCCATAATTGGACGCTTGGCACTATCGCGGTCGCCACCGGCGCCGACGACAACCAGCACGCGACCTTCGGTCTGTGCGCGCAATGTGGCCAACACCTCAGCTACTGCGGCTGGCTTGTGGGCATAGTCCACCACAGCCAGGAAGTCCTGTCCGCGGTCGATGCGCTCCATGCGGCCTGGCACACGCACCTGCGCCAGGCCGCTCTTGGCCGCGTCATTGGCATGCCCAATCGCATCGAGCACAGCCCATGCGACTGCGGCATTGGCAACGTTGAAAGCACCCGGCAGAGGAACTTCCACCTCAACTGTGTCAGTGTTGTTTCGCGTTAGCTCCACATGCTGGACACCGTTAGTGGCGACAGTGGCTGCAGCGGCGTGCCATTCTGCAAAGACCTCGGCAGCTGGCGTCTTGTCGGTTACGCGATGCTGAGTATGGACAGTGGTGACTTGGACATCCGGGTCGCCGGCAGCGATATCTGCCATGCGGACACCCCAGTCGTCGTCGATGCACACGACAGCCTTCGGTGCATGTGTCGGACCTTCAGGATCAAAGAGCTTGGCCTTGGCTTGGAAATACTCTTCCAAGGTCTTGTGGAAGTCCAGGTGATCCTGCGAGAGGTTGAGGAAACAGCCGACGTCGAAACTGACTCCGTCTACACGTCCCAACGACAGTGCGTGGGAAGAAACCTCCATGACAACGTGCGTCACACCCTCGGAGAGCATCTGGTGGAACAGGCGCTGGAGGGCTGGAGCCTCTGGGGTAGTCAGGCTCGACGGAACGGCACGGCCATTGATGCGCGTGCCGGTAGTACCAATGATGCCTGTCGAGCATCCAGCTGCCAGCAGCGCGCCCTCCAGCATGTAGGTCGTGGTGGTCTTGCCAGAGGTGCCGGTAACCCCAATGATGGTCAGTGAATCCGAGGGATGATCGTAGATTTCTGCAGCAACGTGCCCCATGACGGCCCGGACATCGTCGACAACCAGGACTGGTCGAGTCTCCCCTGCTTCCCGCAGGATTTTCAGACCTTCCTCATCAGTCAGGATCGCTGTAGCAGCCGACTGCTGCGCGTAGCGCGCACCATGCGTGCGAGTACCTGGGACGGCAGCAAACATTCCGCCTTCAGGCACTTCGGCAGCGTTGAGTTCGATTGCGGCGATATCCGCTCCTGCCGCCGCGGATTCGGTAATGCCGTCAAGTCGGCCATGCGCGAGGTTACACAATTTCGCAAGGGTGGCGGTCATTGGCTGTTCCCTCTTTCAAGTCAGTCGTTGGTGTACAACAGGTTGGAAAAATTCAAGAGATTCACTTTGCAGAAACCAAAGTAATAAAAGTCTGTGTATTAGTGCTGTCGCGGTAACTTCATTGTGGTGGTGACCTCGTTACGGCTGCAGCAACAACTTGCCCTCGCGGGGTGGCGACGGCGGTACGTTGTAGCGGTTAAGCGCCCAAGCGGCGATGTCCTTAAACAGTGGGGCTGCTGACTGACCGCCGTCACCATGGACACCACGCTGGGGTTCGTCAAGCATAATGCCAATGACAAAACGGGGATCGTCGGCAGGCGCGATGCCTGCAAACGTGATGTGGTACTTGGAATTCGAGTACGCGCCGGTGTCGGGGTCAAACTTCTGCGCCGTACCTGTCTTGCCTGTGAGCGAGTATCCCTCAATACTATTGCCGGCCGCGGTACCCGACTGCTGCCCCGTGGGATCAGACTGCATAACGCCTTCAAACATAGCGCGCACAGTTTGGGCGGTCTCCGGGCTAACCACACGCACTGTTTCCGGGCGCTCTGTTGCCGTCTTCGTGCCGTCCGGGGAAATTGTCGAACGAATCATACGCGGCGGGATGCGCTCGCCATCGTTGGCGATTGCCTGGAAAACTCCTGTCATCTGCAGCAGTGTCATGGCCATACCCTGACCAATGGGCAGGTTCGCAAATGTACCGCCGGACCACTGCGGACGCTGTGGCACAAAGCCGGACGATTCACTGGGCAACTCGATACCCGTGGACTGCCCCAGCCCGAAGAGATGCAGCATCTCAGCGAAGCGGTCCTGACCCAAACGCTCTGCCAGCATTAGGGTGCCGACATTGGAGGACTTGCCGAATACACCGGTCGTCGTGAAAGCTTCCGTGCCGTGCTCCCATGCATCGCGCACGGTGACACCCGCCATATCAATCGTGCCCGGAACCTGCAGAACCTCATCCGGTGTGGTCTTGCCGTCTTCGATAGCGGCCGCTGCGGTAATAATCTTTGCTACAGAGCCCGGCTCAAATGGGTTCGATACAGCGGAGTTTCCGATAGTGCGCCCCTCTTCGAGCTCGGCCCCCATATCCTTATTCGGGTTAGCCGTGTCCGCCTGCGCCATTGCAAGCACTTCGCCGGTCTTCGCGTCGAGCACGACTGCCGACGCATCCTTCGCTCCCGAGTTGGCCTTCGCCTGGTTGACCTGCTGCTGGACAAAGTACTGCATGTCGAGGTCCAGGGTCAGCTCGTAAGTCGTACCGTCCACAGCTGCGTGGACATCGCGCGTGGATCCCGGGATTGCCACACCGTTAGAGGCGATATCAATGGTCTTGCCACCGTTAATACCCTGCAAAGTGGCATCACGAGAGGCTTCAAAGCCGAACTGGCCGACGCCATCCATGCCAATCTTGCCGATGACGTTAGCCGCCGTCGCCCCATTCGGGTACTGGCGAATATCCTGACGCTCCGCCACCAGTTCCGGATACTTTTCCACGATGGCAGCGGCCTTGTCCGGGTCGACATTACGCACGAGCACCTCATAGGTGCTGTCCTCATTGCGCAGCTTCTCCAGAATGTCCTTCGAGCTCACCCGGGACGGCGCGCTCATCACCGAGTTCTCCTCGGTTTCGGGTTCCGCTTGACGACGGCGACTGCTTCCCGACTTCTCCGCGTCGATGTCGGCCACGTCGAGTAGCTTCGGCAAATCCTTGGCGATCTGCTCGAGGCGTTCATCGTAGGTAGCGACATCATCCGGGCGCTGCTTATGGGCGTCCCCAATCCACTTGCGCAAAGTGTTCGGGTGAACGGTAATACTGCGTGCCTCCATAGTGAAGGCAAGCTGAGCTCCGTTACGATCGAGAATCGCACCGCGCCGAGCTGCATCAACAACTTCCACCGTGCGCTGATTCTGCGCCGCCGCCGACAGGTCAGGACCTGCGACGAGCTGCACCCAAGCCAAACGGGAGACCAGCACTACAACTGCGATAGCGCCTATAAACTGCAGCCAGTTGCGACGTCGGATGAAGTCCTTATTACTAATGCGCATTTTTTCGCGCGGGGGCACGCTTCGGTTGGTTTTAGCATCGAGCCCCCGGCTGCGCTGACCATCCCGAACGCGACTTTGGCCTCTGCGCTCACGGGATGTAATTCGGTAAGCACGTTCGCCGAAGTCATACCCCCCTCCACGGTTGGGGTAGTCGTCTTCAGATCGAATCATGCGCTAGTGCTTTCTACTAAGTCGATTCTCCCGCGCGCGATAACGTTAGGCGGTATTCCCTGCCATCGCGAGTACTGAATTAATTAGTCTACAGTCGACTGACCAGAAACAGTGGAACCGCCAGAATATCGGACAGTTGGCCAGTTTGGCCCAGTTTGTTTTCTAAGTTCCTACGGTGCTGGAGCTGGCTCGGGTGCCGGAGCTTCCGGTGCTTCCGGCGCCGCGACTGGCGCTTCTGGGGCTGGCGCTGGCGCTTCAGCCTCAGGCGCGGGTGCCGGAGCCGGCGCAGGTGCTGGTGCGGGCTCATGGTTCTGCGGCGCATACGGAGCGGTTGCCGGCAACCCGTTCGGACGTGGGTGCGCTTCCTCAATGGCCGGTGCCTGCATCCCCGGAACATTCTCGGTGTCCTTCGGGTTCGACGACGGCGCATGCGGAACATTCGGCGACTCACTGTTGAGGTCGATAATCTTCTGCTGCTTCTCATCGCCCGGTCGCACTTCCACGACCTTGCCTTCCGGATCAGTCGTCAAAACGGCAGGCTGCTCCGGATTGACCATGCCCTCTTCCACAGCACGCTGCGCGATAGCACCGGTTGACTTCATGTAAGCAACATCCCGCTCGAGCACCTCCAGCTGGTTACGCAGCTCCTTTTCCTTGGTCTGCGCAGCATCCAGCTGCAAGGATGTCGAGGTCGAAATACCCGACAGCCACATCGCCGCCACGATTCCGGCAACGACGAGAATAATCATCACGGCCGCACCGGCAAACTTGTGGTTATCCCTCGAGGACGTCGTAACGCGACGCCCACGCACCGAGATGACCTGCTGAGAACCTGTGCGCCCAAACCGCCTGCGCTGATAAAGATCCTGTTTCGTGCGGGCGCTGCGGCCGCGCTGACGAGTCTTCGTCTTGGCACCGGCGACGGTTGCAGATGCGCCGCGGGAGGTGCGCCGGGTGGGGGCGTGCTCCGTGATTGTCGTTGCCATGCTCGAAAGTTCTCCCAGTACTTAGATTGTGAAGGGTGCGTTTGGTGCGGTTGAAAGGTTTGGGTCAATCGGCTCGAATTCGCTCGATACAGCGAACTCTCACCGGTGCGGCTCGGGGGTTGTCTTCGATCTCGCTTGCCGACGCCTTTTCCGCACCTCTCGTGATGAGAGCAAAGTGCGGTTCATGCCCCGGAAGCTCCATCGGGAGCCCCGGTGGGGTTGTCGACTTCACGCGCTCCGCAAAGTCCTTCTTGACGATGCGGTCTTCCAGGCTCTGGTAGCTCATGAACACTGCACGCCCATCGACTGCGAGTGCATCGCAGACCTGTGGCAGTACATTTTCCAGAGCTTCAAGCTCACGATTTACCTCGATACGAAGAGCCTGAAACGTACGCTTGGCCGGGTGTCCGCCCTTGCGGCGAGATGCCGCCGGAATGGTTTCGTAGAGCAGCTCAACCAGACGGCCGGAGGTCGTAAACGGTTCCTTCTCCCGCTCACGCAGGATTGCCGAGGCGATCTTGCCGGCGAAGCGCTCGTCGCCGTAGGTCGATAGGATGCGCGCGATATCACCGTGCGAATAGGTATTGAGCACATCCGCTGCGGTAATCCCCTGGCTTGCATCCATGCGCATGTCCAGCGGGGCGTCGACTCGGTAGGCGAATCCACGATTGACCTGGTCAAGCTGCATCGAGGAAACACCGAGATCGAAAAGCGCACCTGCAATGCCCTTCTCAGCGGCGCGGGCGAGAATATCCTCCGCGCCACTTCCACCAGCGGCTGCAGGAATCTCACCACTGAGCACCTCGGCGAGCGAATCGAAACGCACACGGAAGGCTACAAAGCGATCACCGAAGCGCGCGAGACGCTCTTCTGCCCCTCGCAGTGCATTGTCATCGCGATCGAGTCCAATGACGCAGAGATTCGGGAACTGCTCCAGCAGATATTCCGTGTGCCCACCGGCACCAAGAGTGCCGTCGACAACTACTGCGTCGTCACCCAGTGCCTCGATGCCCGGGCGCAACAAATCAGTTACTCGATGAAGCAAAACGGGGACATGACCAAACTCGCCGGACTTGCGATCATCCGCAGGTGCCGATCCGTTCATTTCCCCCTCCTCACCGGGTATGTTTGCACTGGTCAGAGAATCTATCGAGTGTATTCCCGGTTTGCTTAACGACGAGTGCCGCGCCAGCAACCAGACCGCACCTCATGAGCACTACTGGGAATGCTGCTATCGGTGCTTAAAACAAAAAGCGGGGATGTTCACAGGGCCCCGCCTGACAGAACCTGGTATCGGGGAAGTACACCAGGGGCTATCAGGCAGAGTCCATGCGGACATTCCCTCTTTTCGGTTATTCCATGCGGTTTATAAAACGCCGAACAGCGAGTCATCCTCACCTTCGGAGAAATCAGCTTCATGCTCCGCCTGGTAGGCCTCCCAGGACTCTTTGTCCCAGATCTCCAGAAAGTCAATAGAGCCGATAACCACGCACTCCTTGGAGAGATTCGCGTACCGACGGTGATCCATCGATAACGTGATTCGCCCCGAACCATCGGGCCGCTGCTCATCGGTGCTCGCCGCAAGATTTCGGATGAAAGCTCGCGCCTTGGCATTCGTACGAGAGGCCTTAGTAGCCCGCTGAGCTAATTTGACGAACTCCTCTTTCGGATACACCGCCAGAGAATGATCCTGTCCCTTAGTGACCATCAGGCCACCTGCGAGATCCTCGCGGAACTTCGCCGGCAACGTCAGGCGCCCTTTGTCATCAAGCTTCGGCGTATAGGTGCCCAGAAACATGCGTCACTGGCCTCCTATCCCCGTGTCAACCTCAATGTCAACGCACAAACGCTTACCGAATTCAGGGATTTAGGCGTTGCCTTCAAGCAGAGCCGGAGGGCTGTGCTTTCCCGCTGTGCCAAAATCTCGCCAAACTTTAAGCGCAAATCGGATATTCACTTCTGCAATGTTGACCAACCTCAATCAACATCATGCCCCACTTTACCCCACTATCTGCCACTATCAACACAAGAAGGAGAAAAATAGCCACAGCATCAGCGCAACCCCACCGCTAGGACATCTGCTTTAACCCAATTGACCTGGACTTTTAAAGAATCACCTCGACAATTAAAGCGCGAATAAAAAGTGGGGCACCCACCCGCGACCACGCCGATAACGACGCCACACCAACCACATTGTTAACAGAAAGCAGTTTACGCCCCACTACCCACCACTTACCTGCTAAAAACCATCCAGATTCAACCTGGTCGCCAGACTTAGTGCGTTGACCTGCAATTTTGTGTCGCCAGAGCCAAACTTTCGGAGATACCAACAACGACCGCAGATAAGAATTCCTCCATCCCAATAGCTAAGTGGGGGAAAGTGGGGACTCGGGGTGGGGCAAAGTGGGTGAGATCTTGTGGAGACGATTCACGTCTAGAAAAACAAAAAAGTGAGGGCAAGCCATCGCTGGCTTGCCCTCACTTGTTAATTCTTGAGGCTTATCCCCTAACGCCCCTCGAAGCGGCCACGGAAACGCGATTCCAACGTGGAATCACCAGAGGAGCCACGGCTACCCGAGGTCCCTCGACGACTCTTTGGCGCCCCGGACTTAGACTTTCCAAAGCTCAGCCCCGAAGCAGAACTAGCCTTCTCCTGCTTACCGGCGCCGGTCAGAGCCCAAACGCCGGAACCGAACATAAGGCCAAAGCCGGCAACCGATAACACAATGAACCAATTGCTCACAGAGAAAAGAGCGACGCCGCCAATCAACATCAGCAGACCGAGGAGCATGAGCGCAAAAACCTGGATGGAAAACCCACGAGGTGCGCTGTTTTCCTCCGGAAAGCTGAACGCATTTCCGGCCATCGTCGAACTAAATTTAGGATCCTCAGCGTAGAGTGCAGACTCGATTTCGTCGAGCATCCGCTGTTCGTGCTCAGATAGTCCCACAATTCCTCCATCGCCTACTTGAGCATTGCCCACCGCGATACTGGCGAGCCTTGACCCCTCAACTAACAATGCCGATACAACAAAGTTAATTACAGGCCACGTGCTGCTAACGCGGCGTCCGTTAGCTTCATTCTTACCCCTTCAACGGGCGACTCACCTCTATTGTTCCATGAATCCGAACAATCCCCCATTTATTTAGGAAAGCAACGCTCTAACACGCCCCCACCGGCTTACGCAGCCGCGGACAGAACACCCAGCTCAGCCCGGACAGCCCCCAAGAATGCACAACTTAAATCCCACAACTCCTGCGCCCGCCGAGAGTCAATGCGACGCGAAATACCCAACCGGACTTCCTCACGCAGCGCGGTGAACTGCTCAAACTTGGTGACCCAGCTATCAAATTCGGGCTGCTCTTTCTTTAAACGCAACCAGGCACTCTGTGTTGCCGAACGACGACGCTTAACTACCGAGCCCGAACGAGCGCCCGAGCCAGAACCCCCAGCCACCGACACATCGTCGCGATTCAACAGCGCGCCTGCGCAACGCAGCGCCGCACAGTAGGAAAGCTCCAACATCTCATCAGAGCTGGCATTCCAAGCATTCGCTAGCAGAGCCTCTGCCCGCCCCAGCAGCTCCAGCGATTGCCTTGAGACACCGACCGGGGCGACCAAACCCGACTGCGAAATCGCCCTAAACTCCACCACGTTCGACCTTGCCACCACCCTGCTTCTCCTTTCACACAGCATTCACATGAGCACGGATTTTCCGCTTCCCCTTAGCGGGATTGACTGCAATCTATCCCCAACCCCGGACTACGCCAGGCATACTTTCGCACAACTGTTCGACTCGATGTTATTGCAGTAATCTCACAACTAAGTTCGTCTAAGTCGCTAATCTGGTCACTGTGAAATACAGCGTGGTTCCGATGACAGCAGGAGACTTCAATCTCCGCCTGCAAGAAGCAGTGGCTCTCTACATCACCGCGATGCAGTACAACCCCGCGATCTTGCCCGGTCGTCTCCACGAATGGCAGAAGCAAACCACTCAACCCGGCTTCATGGCTGCTGCAGCCATAGCTCACCCCGAAGAGCTCTCCCCTGCCCACGCTCTCCGCGACCCGCGCTGCAGGTTGGTCGGCATCGGCTACTGCCGTACAGGATTGGACACGCACTGGTGGTATCGCCAGGTAAGAGATGGACTGCTCATGGACGGGCGCTCGCTACCGGACGTCGTCAAGCTCTTGGGCAACTACGCCGAACTGTCTGAGATTCACATTCACCCCAGCTTTCAGGGGCGGGGACTCGGTAAACGGTTGCTCCACGAGTTGGTCGATTCCCGCCCGGAGACGCGAGTTCTGTTGTCAACCCCGGAATACCCGAATGAGGCCAATAGGGCATGGCAGCTCTACCGCCAATTTGGTTTCAAAGATGTTTTAAGGAACTTTTATTTCACAGGGGACTCTCGTCCCTTCGCAGTTCTAGGAGTAGATCTTCCCCGTGACATCATCACCGAGTGAACCTTCCACACCACGTCAACGACTTTCGCCTCTGCGCATTGCCACAGCAATGGCCGGAATTGCCGCCATCTTGCCGCTCAGCGGCTGCTTTGACGCACAGGCTGGCATTACCATTTCCGGCGACGACAGAGTCTCGGGCACAATTCACGTAACACCCACGGAGGAAGTCCGTTCCCAATTTGAGCAGTGGCAAGTACCGGAAGATCTCTCCGACCGCGTCTCGCAGGGAGTAATCGACTCCTCCACAGGAAAGATGGAAGTCTCGTTCAACGAGCTGCACTTCATTGAACTCACCGATACGCTCCGACAGCTTTCCGACGATCGCGTAGACATCGACCTAGACCGTACCGGTGGCGGCAAGATTTCGATGAACGGCCACATGGATTTGACTCACCTGCCCGGCGCGAAGGTTGATTTCGTCGTCGCGTTCCCGGAGCAGGTTACTGACTCCAATGGCCGCCAGACCGAACCGAACAAGGTGGAATGGCAGCTCGCCAGTGGCGAGAACCATAATGTATGGGCTTCGTCGCCGGCTGGATCCACCAAGCGGAATCAATTCCTATTATTTGCCGGTGTGACCACAGCCGCCGGTGTCCTAGCCTCAGTGCTAGGTGTCCTGTGGGCGCGAAGAGTTCGCGACATGCAGGACTTTTAGCAATTAAAAACCGCCGCGCAGCATATCCTGGCCGGTGCCCCATTCGGGCGCCATGCCGAGGTTGTGCAAAACTTCCTGGGAGGCGCGAGCGAAGTTCATAGTCATAAAGTGCAGCCCCGGCACGCCTTCGGCGATGAGCCGCTCTGCCATGTTGGTCGAAAACTCGATACCAATCTTGCGAATCTCATCTTTATTGGCCTGCTCGTCACCATCTGCTGCCTTAATCAGGCGTTCCTCCAAATCGGATGGCAACTGTGCCCCGGAGAGCTCAACCTGCCTGCGCACTGAGCGCAGCGATGTAATCGGCATCAGCCCCGGAATGATGGGCTTGGCACCGTGCACTGGGTCGGCTTCCACCAGGCGGTCTCGAAGGCGCAAGTAGTGCTCAATATCGAAGAACATCTGCGTAATCGAGTATTCGGCTCCCGCGCGCAGCTTGGCCAGCGTGTACTGCGTGTCATGGTCCAAATCCGGCGAGCGGTAATGTCCCTCCGGGAACGACGCAATGCCGATTTCAAATTTCTCGAACTCCGGCTCGGCCTTAATTAGCTCAATCAGTTCGCTGGCGTAGTGCAGACCGCCCTCGGTCTCCACCCAAGGGCCAAGCGGGTCTCCCGGCGGGTCACCACGCAGAACGAGCAGATTCGTCAGCCCCGCGCTGAGATAAGAGCGCAGGATTTCCCGCAGCTCGTCGACAGTGTGCTCTACCAATGTCAGGTGCACAAGCGTTGTAAGCGGCTGCCTCGAAACGCGCTGGGCGATTCGCAGGGTGCGGTCGCGGCTAGAACCACCGGCGCCGTAGGTCACGGATGCAAAGGAGGCACCAAGATCATGGAAAGCCTCAGCTGCTCGGAGAAGACGTTCCTCGGCCGCGTCGTCACGCGGGGGCATGAACTCGACCGAGAAGGGAATACTGCCCGCGCTCGGCATTGAAAGCGCCTGGCGGATTGTCACTTGGCGGCCTGGCGACAGTGGCATTGTTGAGGACATAGTCACTCATACTAAGCGGTGTCCTATTCTTGAGTCAGCATTACCCGTCATCGACGAGAGGCTCACATGAGCGAAGAACTGGATTTGGCCGCGCTACAGCCCCGCGAAGTACCAGCTACTGTTACCAAAACGCTGGAGAATTACCTCAAAAGCCGTGGCGACGATGTCGCGTCGGTCGATGCGGTGTACACCGAGGCCATAGATTCGCTCCACTCCTTCGTCCTCAATGGGGGCAAGCGCGTGCGTCCAGCCTTCGCCTGGCAGGGGTGGTTGGGGGCAGGCGGCCTCGAAGGCCGTTTCTCCCCAGCCGAGGATTCCCTGGCTGTGATGAACGCGGTGAGTGCCTTGGAACTCATTCAAGCCTGCGCACTCATTCATGACGACATCATCGATGACGCTGATACGCGCCGTGGCGCACCGACTATCCACAAGGTATTCGAGGCCAAGCACGAGGCCAATAGCTGGAATGGAGCCGCCGACCGCTTCGGTATTTCCGCCGCGATTCTCATTGGCGATGTCGCCCTGACCTGGGCTGATGACATGATGCACTCTTCAGGCCTCAGCTCGGAGGCGCTAACCCGCGCACTTGTCCCCTGGCGGGCGATGCGCACTGAAGTACTTGGCGGCCAACTGCTCGATATCACGGCCGAAGCCAGCCGGGACAGTCGCGTCGAGACCGCTGAGAAAATCAATCTGTTCAAGACCGCCGCCTACACCATCGAGCGGCCGCTCCACATTGGTGCTGCGATTGCCGGCGCCCCAGCGGAATTGGTTGAGGCCTACCGCAGCTTCGGCCGCGATATCGGTGTGGCATTCCAGCTCCGCGACGATCAGCTGGGTGTTTTCGGCGATCCCGAAGTCACGGGCAAGCCTGCCGGCGATGACCTCCGCGAGGGCAAGCGAACCGTACTGGTCGGCCAGGCTTTAAGCCTCTACCTCGATTCCGCACCTGAAAAGGCCCGCTTTATCGATGAACGCCTGGGAGCGGTCTCGTCTGCTGCAGATATTGATGAGCTACGAAATCTCATCGCTGATTCCGGCGCTGCCGATGCCGTCGAACGTGAAATTGACCGCCTGACCAGCCGCGCTTTCTCCACTATCGAGAATGCCGACCTGCCTGCAACGTCGCGCGAGAACCTCATTGCTATGGGCGTTCGCGCCACCGCTCGTCAGCATTAGACCAGGTGTTGCGTAGTCATGCCCGCTGCTTCCCCCACTCGTGCCCCCATTAATTCCCCGCGTCTGCGACGTGCGGTCACTCGTCCTCATAAGGGCTCCAAACCACGACTGACCATCATCGGCGCAGGCCTGTCCGGACTTACCGCCGCGCTCTACGCCATCGCCGATGGCTACGATGTCACCGTTGTCGAGCGGGGAAGTTTCGTCGGCGGACGCTGCGCCAGTGAACCCATCACAGTCGATATCGACGAGCAATCGCTCACCGCAGTCTTCGACACTGGCGCAACTGTATGGACCATGCCCTCGCTTGTCGACGATGCCCTCGCCGCCGTCGGCCTCTACGCGCGCGATATCGACCCGGGTTTTTCGGCCTCCCCAATCACGCCCACCTACCGTGCGGAATTTGCCACCCGCGGCGGACTCGACGTGTTTTCCAACGAAGACATGATGGCCGATGAACTCGCGCGCTTCGGTGCCTCTGACTCCACCGTCGCCGGTTACCGCAAACTTCGCACGTGGCTGCAAACTCTCTTCAATGCCTGCTTCGACAACTTCATGTCCCGCAGCTTTGACCGCGTTACGGACCTATTCACCGGGCCCGGCGCGCTTCGCGACCTCACTACGCTCCTCCGACTCGGTGCCTTCGGCGCCCTCGAACCTAAGATTCGTGCCTTCCTCGGAGATAATGATCTCGCTCGCGTTTTCAGCTTCCAGGCGCTTTACGCAGGTGTGCCTCCCGCTAAGGCCCGTGCGGTCTACGGCTGCATTTCCCACATGGATACCTCGATGGGGGTTTACTATCCGCACTCCCCCGCATTTGGTTCGGGTATAGGCGCCGTCAGCGAGTTGCTCGCCGAGGCCGTCCGTCGAGCTGGCGGAACCATCGACTTCGGCGTTGATGTCACTGGGCTGAAAGTTGACGAAGCAGGCTTTGTCTCCGCCATCACCACGGCAACTGGCGAGCGTCTCACCGATGCCGTCATCGCTACGACCGATTTACCTGTGGTGCAGAGCTGGCTTCACGACGCGGCTACCTCTGCCGCCGGTAGCTCATCGAAGCGGCGAGGCCTTCGGAGCGTCGTAAAGCGGACGGGAGCGCGACGGTTGTTCCCAGTTCGATTTTCTCCATCGGCGGTGGTGGCGCACGGGCTGATTCCGGTTTCGGAGACTGCGACGTGGCCGAAGCGGCATCACCTGATTTCGTTTGGCGAAAAGTGGAACGAAACCTTTGAGGAGATCTCGTCACCGCGTCATGGAAAGCTAATGTCGGACCCATCATTGCTGGTCACCCGGCCTGCGGTGAGCGCGCCGGAGCGTATTGTCACAGATGCGAACGGCGTGCAGTGGGAGCCCGTCAGTGTGCTCGCGCCGTGCCCCAACTTGCAGTCGGCCAATCTGATCTGGTCACGAATCGGTGGGGACTACGTTGCGAAAATAACCGCTGAGCTGGAGCGGCGCGGACTGACCGGGATTTCTACGAAGTGGCGAGTCGGTCGGATCGATACCCCTCAGCAGTGGCAAGAACGCGACATGGGCGTTGGCTCGCCGTTTGGGCTGGCGCATCTGTTCCGACAGACGGGGCCGTTCCGTCCCCGCAACTTCTCTCCGAAGATGCCAAAGAATCTGACGCTGGCGGGATCGACGACGGTGCCGGGGGTTGGCGTGCCGACGGTCATGATTTCGGGACGACTTGCGGCACAGCGGTTTGAAACGCCTTAGCTCATGAATGTCTCCCGGATGTCTGCCGGTGGTCACTGACCAATTAGGATTAATGCATCAGCAATGTATCGATTGTTTAGGTTGACATGAATTTATCGCGGAGTGCTCAGCTGGGTGTCTACGGTGGCATCCTCATTGCTCTGGGCTCCTACGGTTCCGGTGCGAATCGCTACCGTGGCGGCCTTGTCCACGCTCTGGGACTCGACTGGATCACCTACGGTCACGGTCAGATTTTCTGTGAGATTGTGATTTGGGTAGGTATCGCCCTGCTGCTTATCTCGTGGCTGCGCATCGGGCGGGAACTGCTGTTCTCGAAGGGGACCATCCGGGACATTGTGGCCGGTTCTGCCCATGATGGCGACGCAGCAGACGCTGCGGTTCCAGCGAACGCTGGCGGCGATGAGTCCACGTTGCGTCGGTTCAATTCAATCCTGATGGCCTGGGCAATTCCCCTCGCGCTGGCCGCACCGCTGTTCTCTCGCGATGTCTATTCGTATCTCATGCAGGGCGCGATGGTCCGCGATGGGTTTGATCCCTACACTGAGGGAGCTGCAGCCAATCCAGGGCCGATGCTGCTGGAGGTATCCGCAGATTGGCGGAATACCACCACCCCGTATGGCCCGCTGCATCTGGGAATTGGCGAGGTCATCACGCGGATTGTCGGCGACAACATCACCGTCGGCGTGATTCTCTACCGCATTGTGTGTCTGCTGGGCTTCGCCGCCATTGTCTGGTCGATCCCGCGAATCGCCCGGGAGCTTGGAGCAAATCCGGCTTTCGCACAGTGGCTCGGTGTGCTCAATCCACTGGTGCTACTGCATCTGATTGCGGGTATGCACAACGAGGCACTGATGGTCGGATTGGTCAGCCTGGCACTAGTCGCCGCACTGCACATGGAGCGCATGCGGGGTGGCCTGGTCGCTGCTGTCCTCATCGGAATTGGCGTCGCGCTGAAAGCCACCGCTGTCCTGGCGCTGCCCTTCGTCGTGTGGATTGTGTTGACCAGGCGCGAGCCCATCGCCACGGTTCAAGAGATGCTGCGCAAGATTCCGGCGATTGCCGGTGTGGGCATCGTGTTGGTCGCAGTTTGCGTCGGCACGCTTGCAGTGGTGACGTGGCTGACCGGCTCGAGCTGGGGCTGGATTTCCGAGATCAGTGGCAATACCAAGGTGATTAACCCCCTGGCAGCACCGTCAGCGGTCGCTGGTGTGATCTCGGGCGTCACGGCGTGGTTCAACGACGACATCGGTTTCAATGTCATCGTCAGCCACACACGCGTGGTCTCCTCCATCATCATGCTGGTGGGACTCGTGATCTCCTGGTTCTACTTCCGAGCCACCCCTCGTAACAATGTCGCTGGCATGATTGCCGCCTACGTGGTGGCCTGCGTATTTAATGCCGTGGCACTTCCCTGGTACTACGCCAGCTTATTGACTCCCATGGGAACGATTCGCCCGCCACGATGGGTGATTCAAGGCACCGTGTTGTTCACATTCATCCTGTCGCTGTCCTTCGCCGGCGGCGGCAATCACCGCTTCTACGACGTGCCCTGGATGGTTATCATTACCGTTCTCGGCTGGCTGGCCGTCGGCTGGCTGACCACTGGAAAATTCAGCTGGAAGTACCCGTGGCGCGACGATAAAACCGCCGCAGACACGGATTCCACGGTGGCGCCCCTGTCGCGGTCGACCGAGGTCGCATAGTTGTCCATGCCCACCCCACAGTCTCTCTCGACCATCGCGCTGCCACAGTCCTACGAGCTCTGCCGCGATATTATGGCCTCCCATGGTCGCACGTATTCCCTGGCCACGCGACTATTGGCACCCCGCCAACAGCGTGCGGTGTGGTCTCTCTACGCCTGGGCACGCATCGTCGATGACTACGTCGACTGCCCCGCCGACGCCGACCGCTCCCCCACACACATCGAAGCCACGGTCACACGTTTAAGCGAGCTTTTCCACTCAGCTGTCGTCATCGGTTCGCTTGACGACGTCCACCGCGACCGCGACCGTGCCGTCATCTCGGCGGCCGCACAGACTTTTCGCGACTACGACATCGATCCACAGCTCTCTGCGGACTTTGTTCACTCCATGTTGATGGACGTGCCCGACACATCGTGCCACATTGCGCATTTTGAAACATGGGAGCAACTCGACTCGTATATGTGGGGCTCCGCAGCAGTCATCGGCCTTGAGATGATGCCCATCCTAGGCACCCGCACAGGGGTCTCCCGTGAGGAAGCCACTCCCTACGCAGAGCTCCTGGGAAAAGCCTTTCAGGTGACAAATTTCCTCCGCGACATCGCCGAGGATTTTCGCCGTGGCCGTATTTACCTACCACTGAATGAGTGGGAGGCCTTCGGAGTGGGTACCGAGGAGATCGGCTACTGTGCCGCCACGGGACAGACGACCCCGGCGGTACGTCAGGCATTGGCCTTCTTCATCGCTCGCAACCGCGCCCTCTATGCCGAAGCCAGCAGCGGCGTGGACATGTTAGAGGTGCCAGGGCGTCAGGCTATCCGTGCCGCGGAGATTCTCTACTCAGACATTCTCGGCGAAATTGAGCGCATGAACTACAACGTCTTTGCGCAACGCGCTCAAGTGGGACGCGCTCGAAAAGCAAAAATCGCCCTCCCGCTGCTTTTCACAGCAGTGGCCGGGCGATTACGACAGGAGCTATCGCGGGCGTAGGACGGCGGGCGTAGGACGCCGTCCGGGTCTTTACAACGCCATAGCCTGTGCGCGGCGCATTACTTCGCGTGCAAGGTGACCGTGCAGGGCGTCCACCGGACGTCCAGGCAGAGATTCATCTTCGGTGAATAGCCACTCCAGCGTTTCTTCTCGCGTGTAGCCGCCGTCGGCAAGCAATGCGAGTGCGCCAGGTACAAAACGCGCGACCTCATCATCTTCAAAGAAGCGGGCGGGAATTTGTGCAATGCCGTCGCGGTGGACTGCAATAAGGCGACCCTCCTGCAGCAACGCGTGAATTCGGGTGACGGTGACGCCAATGAGGTCAGCGGCATCGGGCAGCGCAAGAGTGGGTTCGTCGGCGCTCAGGACATCGTGGCAAGTTGGAATCTTTCTCACACTGGTCACTTTAGCGCGTTGGCCTTGCAGTAGGTACGTCCCCATATACTTATTAGAAGCAACTGATTGGAACAGGGAAGGCTGGTTTATGTCGCAGCTTGTCGAGGGGCAGATTCTCGATGGTCGCTACCGCATCGGAGCCACCATCGCACACGGTGGCATGAGCACCGTGTACTGCGCCACCGATTTGCGGCTCGATCGCAGGGTGGCCGCAAAGGTCATGGATCCGCGTTTTGTCGACGACGAGTCTTTCCGCATCCGCTTCGAACGTGAGGCCCGCGCGGTCGCGCACCTCAATGACGAGTCGCTTGTCAACGTCTACGACCAGGGCACGGACCCGGCGGGGCATGTTTTCCTCATTATGGAATTCGTCGACGGTGGGACCCTCCGCGAACTGCTCCGTCAGCGCGGTCCGATGCCTCCGCATGCAGCTGCCGTCGTGATGCGCTCAGTTCTGCGCGCCCTATCGGTGGCGCATTCCCGCGGCATGGTGCACCGAGATATCAAGCCGGAAAATGTGCTGATTGCCTCGGACGGGCGAGTGAAGCTGGCGGACTTCGGTCTAGTGCGCGCGGCCGCTGATGCCAAGGTGACCTCTAACTCGGTCATCGTCGGCACCGTCGCTTATCTGGCTCCGGAGCAGGTCACGGGTGAATCCATCTCCCCTGCATCCGATGTGTATGCGGCGGGTATTTTGCTCTTTGAGCTGCTTACCGGCACCACGCCATTCATCGCCGATTCTTCGCTCGGCGTTGCCATGAAGCGATTGAACGAAGATGTCCCGCCACCCTCGGAGTTCATCGACGGCGTTCCCGAGGAGTTCGACGAGTTGGTCGCCCGCGCTTGTTCCCGCAGGCCGGAGGATCGGTTTGAGACGGCCGAGGAATTCGGTGACGCACTCGAAGACATTGCGGACAAACTCGCGCTGCCACCATTCCGCGTGCCGTCGCCCGTCAATTCAGCAGCCGCCAACGCTGCCGCCATGGAGGGGCTCACAGAGGACTTCCACCGACCGGGCAACGACCATTTCGATGACAGACACGGCACCGCAGAGACGGCACCCGAGCGCTTCGGTCACGACGGCTATGGCTTCTCGACGGACGCACCCGGTAGCCCCGTTTCTTCCCGACCACCGGGACCACCAAACGTTTTCGATGATTTCGACGACCCGGATGCGGGGCGGACACGCACTTTCGATCGCTATGACGAGTACAACCCCCCTGGCTGGGAATCCCCGGAGCCGTCTGGTGGAGCTCTCGTACCAGCCGACGTTCCAGGCGCTCCGGAATATCCGCTGCCGCCGGACACTCAGGGCCCACAGCACCCACAGCATCCGCAGCCGCGATCTGCTCAGACTCAGACGCCTAAGAGCCGTCGAGCTACCCGACAGCGGACGCGCCGTGGATGTGCATTGTGGCTGATTATCGCCCTGGTTGCCACGTTGGGCATGGGGCTTGGCGCATGGTGGCTGGGCTCTGGCCGTTACGGCGAAGTGCCCTCTATCACTGGGCTGTCGCAACCACAGGCGATGACCGCAATCAGTGAGGCGGGCTTTGAACCGGTGGTTGATGAGCGCTACGACAACGATGTCGCAGTGTCCCAGATTATTGGCTCGGACCCCCTGGCTGGAGCGCGGGTTGTCCGCGGTGATGATGTTCGCGTGCTGGTCAGCCTCGGCCGCCCGACAGTGCCCGCATATCCCGCGAACCACTCAAAGGAAGTATTCAGCGCTGCCCTAGCTAAGCGGACGTTGAAAGAAGAGGTCGGAGACCCCGTCTTTTCCGATGATGTCTCCACCGGCGGCTTGGTCTTTGCGGTTCCTGCTCCAGGACAGACCGTCGAAGTTGGCTCGGTTGTGACTGTGCATTACTCCAAGGGGCCAGCACCGGTGAAGGTGCCAAAAATCGTGGGCCTTCAAGAGGATGAAGCTCGTGAGCTGTTGAGTAAGGCCGGACTGGAAGTCCGGGAGGTATCGGCGGAGTTCTCCTCCTCTGCTGAGCCGGAAGAGGTTCTTTCCGTGTCTCCTGAGGAAGGCACTGGCCTCGAACGCGGTAGTTCTGTGACGTTGACCATTAACAACGGCATCGAAGTGCCCAATGTAGTGGGCAAGTCGGAAGATACTGCTCGCCAAATACTGCAGCGCGAGGGCATTGAGGTAAGCGAAGTAAAGGACGCGTCCTCCTCCTCGCGCGACTACGGCCGTGTCGACGCAGTCTCACCGAGTGCAGGTCGTCTGGTTAACCCCAATGATGCGACTGTCACGCTGACCGTATCCAGAGCAGTGAAGGTTCCGCAGCTGCTGGGTAAAACTGTTGCGCAGGCACGTCGTGAAGCGGAGAAACAGCATCTTCAGCTCGACATCGACGGCTCTGCGAACGAGAACGATCGCATCGTATTGCAGTCACCCCGACCGGGCGCTAAGGCCACGGCGGGTGACAGCATTTCGGTCAGCACTCTGTAAAAAGTGCGGCGCGCTAATGAGTGCGGCGCTGCACTAGCTGGGCTAGTTGTACCTAGCTGAGCTGGTTGCAACTAGTTGCGCAGCATCTCGGCAACCAGGAAGGCCAGCTCCAGCGACTGCTGAGTGTTCAAACGCGGGTCACAAGCGGATGCGTAACGGCCTGGCAGGTCGACATCGGAAATGTCCTGCGCGCCACCGAGGCACTCAGTGACATCTTCGCCGGTCAGCTCCACGTGGATACCGCCCGGGTGCGAACCGATCGAGCGGTGCACCTCGAAGAAGCCCTGAACCTCGTCGACAATGCGGTCGAAATGGCGGGTCTTGTAACCATTGGAGGCCGAGTAAGTGTTGCCGTGCATCGGGTCGCACTGCCAAATGACCTTGTGACCAGAAGCTTCCACAGCCTCAACGATGGGAGGCAGCACGGAGCGAACCTTGTCATTGCCCAGACGCGAAGTCAGGGTCAGGCGACCAGGCTGGAAGAACGGGTCGAGCTTGTCGGCGTAAGCGACAGCCTCCTCCGGCGTGGTGGTCGGGCCAATCTTCACACCGACGGGGTTGCCAATCATGGCAGCCAGGTTGATGTGGAAGTCCTCAATGCCACGGGTGCGCTCACCAATCCACAGCTGATGCGCGGAGAGATTGAACAGCTCCTGGTTGCCATCGTTTTCAGAAAGGCGCAGCATAGCGCGCTCGTAGTCAACAACCAGCGCCTCATGCGAGCAGTAAATCTGCGCGGTCTGCAGGTTCGAGTCCGCAACACCACAGGCAGCCATGAACTGCAGTGCGTGATCAATCTCGCGTGCCAGGTCCTCGTAGCGGGCGCCAGCCGGCGAGTTGCTGACGAACTCACGGTTCCACTCGTGCAGACGGTGCAGGTCAGCGGTGCCCGAACCTGTCAGTGCACGTACCAGGTTCATCGCCGCAGAGGCATTGGCGTAAGCACGCACCATTCGAGCTGGGTCGTGAACTCGAGCTTCTTCGGTCGGCTCAACGCCGTTGACCATGTCACCGCGGTAGCTAAGCAAACCGTCGCCGTCGATATCCTTCGAGCGCGGCTTGGCGTACTGACCAGCGATACGAGCCATCTTCACGACCGGAGTGGATGCGCCGTAGGTCAGCACAACGGCCATCTGCAGCAAGGTCTTCACATTGGCGCGGATGTGCGGCTCAGTATTGGACTCAAAGGTCTCCGCACAATCACCGCCCTGCAACAGGAAGGCCTTACCATTAGCGACGTCGGCAAGCTCCTGACGAAGCTTGCGAACCTCAGGCGCGACCACAATTGGCGGCACCGATTCGAGAATGCGACGCACGTTTGCAGCGGCGCGGGCATCCCAGCTTGGCTGCTGTAGGGCTTGGCGGGATACGACATCAGCAAAGCGCTCAGCCATGTCTCCGGGAAGCGGTGGCAGATCGGGCAGGTCATCTACAGGGAGATCAATAGTCCAACTCACAGAAGTTCATTGTAGTGCCCCTGCCAGAAGGGTGTTAGTCAGGTCACCAAATATTCGAATTCCGTTGCTTAATCAAGCGGCAACTTCTGTGCAATCTTTTGAAACTTCAGCAGATTGTGCTGGGCATCTGCCAGCGCGTCGTGCTTACCTGCAGTCTGTTTCGGCAACCGTGGCTTGCCCGCCATCTCCCAGTACTGCTTGAGTTCACGGGTATAACGTGGCATGAACTGCGGCAGCTTGGTCATATCACCCCAAAGCTGCACCAACGCAATGTGATCGTAGGCGCCTACCCAAGCCCACAGCTCTGGGCTGCCCGTACCGGGTTCGGTGAAAAATGCCAGCAGTTCCTCGCGGATCGTGTCCCGGTTCTTCCACAGCGGAGATGAGGGGTTGGGCAGCTGATTGAGCACGTTGGCCCGCACCCACGGGCCGGCCTTGCTCTCATTGAACTCGGTAGACACCGCGTAGTATTCGCGGCCGTCCTCAGCTACGACACCGATGGAGACAAGATCAATAGTCTTGCCGTCTTCAATAAACTCGGTGTCATAAAAATAACGCACGGTGTGGAATCCTCTCCAGCCTCGGCCTCGCGTCGGCTACCTCGCGACCAAAAGACCGTGGAGCCCTACCGAGCAAATCTTACCCATGCACCGAATCGCCATAGGAAGTGTGCAGCCCCACTGTCGCGAAAACTATCTGCGCCTAATTATTCTAGCGAGCGCGTCGGAACCAGCGACGAGGGGTCGGCTTCGGCCCCGGAGCCGGAGTAGTGAGCTCTCCACCCGGTTCGGTTCCCGCTGGATAGCCGGTGCCGGCCTCCAAGGACTTCTTCACATCAGTCGCGTAAGCATCGACATATTCCTGACCAGAAAGCTTCTGAATTTCCTTAATCAGGTCATCCGTCAGTGCCCTGGCCGCTTCATACTCATCGCTGTACTTGGCTTTGTACTCCGACGGATCAATCGGATCGCCGATAATCGTGCCGACCTTCACCGGACGAGGAATCCACGAACCAATCGGGTTGGCTTTCTCCGTATCAATCATCGCCATTGGGAACACCGGCACACCGGCCTCCAGCGCGACACGTGCCGCACCGGTTTTACCGCGGTACAGTCGACCATCGGGACTACGGGTGCCTTCCAAGGAAATGCCCAGCAGGTCACCGCGTGACAGCACCTTCAAGCCGGCGTTCAGCGCATCGCGAGCTGCATCACCAGAGGTACGGTCAATCGGCACCTGCCCCACCGAGGAGAAGAAGAACTTCTGGATACCGCCGACAAAGCCCGGCGTGGTGAAGTACTCCGCCTTCGCCAGGAACGTCAGCTGACGACGGCAGACCAGTGGGAAGAAAAAGTGATCCATCACAGCAAGGTGGTTCGACGCCATCAGCGCTGGACCTTCCTGAGGAATCTTCTCACCACCGATGTAGTACGGGCGATTATAGATCCGCAGCCAAGGGCCAATGAGGATGTACTTAAAGAACTTGTACCAGCGATTATTCACAGTTTAAAACTATACAGGTTCAGGTGGTCCGACGATCCATCTCCGCAGCCATTCCCCCACCTTTTCGCGGGCGAATTCCCCTGCAATCCCCCCAATTGACGCTTTACGACGATGCCGCGCCCTCGGCAGCCACAACGCTGCGCGCAATATCCGCCGCACCGATCAACCCAGCATCCGCACCTAGTTCAGCGACCCGCACATCCGCTACCGGACGATAGCCAGCGCCGGTGAGATTGCGGGCAAACTCGGCCTTGGCCTTGTCCAGGTATAGATCAGACGCCGAGGCAACACCGCCACCGATGACAATCAATTCCGGATCAAAGACATCGCCCACCATCGACAGGCCACGCCCCAGCCAGGTAGCAAAGTCATCAATCGCAGCTAGAGCCAATTCATCCCCCTGGCGAGCAGCCGAGACGACATCGGTACCAGTTACCGAGCCGGCCACGAGCCCGTCGGTAAGCCGCGAGAAGTAGCGACCGGATTCAGAGAGTTCCTGAGCGGTGGTAACCAACGCCGTACCCGAGCAGTAACGCTCCAAGCAACCACGCTTTCCGCAGGAGCAGGGACGACCATCCGGCACAACGGTGAGGTGGCCGAATTCCGGCGCCGTGCCGTACGCGCCACGGTAAATCTCACCCCCCTGCATCATCGCGCCGCCGATTCCCGTACCCAGCGCAAACAGCACCCAATTATCCGCACCGCGAGCCGCACCAAAGCGATACTCACCCCAGGCGGCCGAGTTAGCATCGTGCTCAAGCTGCAGCGGACATGGGAGAAGCAAGGATAAACGCTTGACGACGTTCGCATCGCGCCACGGCAGATGCGGGGCAAAACGAACCGTCTGGCGGTCAGAATCCAAAAAACCAGCTACAGCTAAACCGATGGCGCTGACATCTGGAAAGCGTTCAACCAAGCGCTCGGATGTCTGGACAATGCCACGTTCAATGGCATCCACACTGCCGTCAGAACTAGTCTGAACTCGATACAGCACCTGCCCATCAGCGCTGACCACTGCAGCGCGCAGGTTTGTTCCACCAATATCAAAACCGATAGCCGGGCGATCAGCGGCGTCGGACTCGTCTGAGCTCGGATGAATCGGAATATCGGTGGACATAACAGTTGATTATAAAGGGATTGCGCAGGTTCGGAGAATTCGGCGAGCCCGAGCAGCCATGACCTCCCAGGTCCACGACTGCACAACATGCTCCCGACCACAGGCTCCCATCGCCGCCGCGCGCTCCGGATTATCCAAAATCTCAACCAGCCCGGTGGCGACGCTGCGCTTCGAGGCCCCGTCGACAACGATGCCAGTTTCGCCATCGATAACTGTCTCCGGGGCGCCACCAGACTTGCCAGCTATGACAGGGACACCGCAGGCCTGTGCTTCCAAGTAGACAATGCCGAGGCCTTCTACATCGAGGCCACGTCCGCGGGTTCGGGCGGGCATGGCGAAGACGCTGGCCGCATTGTAATAAGCGGGGAGGTCATCATAAGAGACCTTTCCGGCAAAAATAACCTGCTCGGAGACCCCGAGCTTTACTGCCAGCTTTTTCAATTCTCGGTTCAACGGACCAACACCCACGATCAGCAATCTGGCATCCGGGTGCTGCTCAAGAACCTTAGGCATGCTGCGAATCAGCATATCCTGCCCTTTTCGGCGCACTAGCCGAGAAATACAGACGATAAGCGGCTGGGATTCACCAATTCCGTGGTGCTGCCGGATCTTCTGTCCCGCCTCGGGGTCCGGGGAGAATCGCTCGATATCGACACCGGAAGGCAGGCGTTCAAATGCTGTTTGCGGACCAAAGGCTGCCGCAAATCGACCACGGGTGTAGCGGGAAATATAGGTCACAACATCGGAGCTCTTACCAATGCGCCTCAGCATCTGGCGGGCCAATGGCAGCATCGACCAGCCCACTTCATGTCCGTGAGTGGTAGCAACGATGCGGGTGGCACCTGCGCGACGGCATGCGTCGGCAAGCAAACCAAGTGGCGCGGCGGCACCAAACCATACGGTGTCAATGCGTTCGGTGCGAATAATCTGAGCGGCGCGACGAGCTACGTGCGGCAGTGGCAGCAGCACGGAATCACGCATGCGGTAAACACGGTACGGTAGCGACTCGTCGTAGGCGCGGAGCTTTTCCTTCGGAGCTCGCGAGGACGCGAGGACTACGAGGTTCTCCGGATCCAAACGAGCACAGAAATCACGCAGGTAGGACTCGATTCCACCATCGCGAGGCGGGAAGTCATTCGTAATGAGCAGTACGCGCGCAGACATGGAGCCGAGTTTATCTACCTTGACTAAAAGGACGCGAGGTCACCTGCCGCTAGTTAGAAGCGGACAGCGCCTTGGTACGGGCCCCCCTGGTCGATGGAAACGACCTGGACTGGAATACCGTAGTCGGAAGCATGGACAATCTGACCATTGCCGATGTACATGCCCACGTGCGTGATTCCCGGGTAGTAACCGATGATGTCGCCCGGCTGCAGCTGGTCGCGGCTCACCGGAGTACCACCGGCGAGCTGCGCCTGCGAGGTCCGCGGGATGGACTTACCAATCTGCTGGTACGCCCAGTACATCAGACCCGAGCAATCGAACTCAGAGGGACCAGCAGCTCCCCACGAGTACGGGGAGCCCAGCTTCGACAGAGCGGCATCAACTGCGGCGGAAGATCCGAGCAGTTTGTCCAACCCTTCGGTAATTGGGTTGTTCTTGGAAATCCAAATTTCCCGCTGTTCGGGGCTCAGCGATTCAACCATGGACTTGACATGCTCGGCGCGCTCATCAAATTCGGCGCTGCGCTTGTCCAAATCATCGCGGCGCTTGGCCAGGTCATCGAGCTGCTTGCGGATATCATCCTGCAGACGCAGCGCATTGGCCTTACCATCCTCGGCATCCTTGCGGGCTTGCACCGCACGGCTGACAACTTCATCGTTGTCGCGGAACATCTTGTTGATGTAACCGGCACGGTCGATAGCGTCCTGAGCACTGGCAGATCCCAGGGCGGCCGACAATGGGTCGACGATTTCACCACGCATCCGCTTCTTCGCGAAGTAAGAAATCTCACCAGAGAGCGCCTTGAGGTCATCCTGTGCTCGGAGAACCTGATCCTCAGAGTGCTTCAGCTCCCCCTCGGCGTGCCGGAGTTCCTCTTCCTTGGCCTGAACCTGGGAATCCAGCTCGGTAACTTCCTCAGAAACCGCTTCGGTATCCCGAGAAATCTTCTCCAGCTCTGCAATAATGCCGTCTGCAGTAGCCAGATCCGGGGCTGGCTGTTCATCCTGTGCAGAGGCAATCGGCGCCAAACCTACGGCGCCAAAGGTTAGCCCAGTCACGACCGTAAGCCCGACTACACCGCGACGAGAGTTGTGGCGACGACGAGAGACACGGTGACGCGACAAATCCAAACCCTTTTCAAGTTGTGTATTCAAATTTCTTCCCCGAAAAACAAAACATCAAACCACTTGACGCATTCGAGCAAATTGTAGCAGCCTTGCCGCGGAACAACACACCGACAAACCGCCAGCGCAAAGGGGTATCCAAAGGGAGTAACCAGGATAGCCCTTCGACTCCACGCATTGCGTAACCGCAGTAGAAAAACAAAAAATGAGGCGAGCGCCCCTATAGTGCTTTACGACGCGCATAGCGTCAGCACCCGGGCGCTCGCCTCAGTGCCCCCTCGGTAAAAAGAGAGCCAAGGCTCTGCGGGGTATCAAGGCCCCGCAGGTTGTCATCCGTTCAAACAGATTAGAAGCGGACGAAGTTGTGAACCGGCATGTAGTTCATCGGAGCTTCCTTGACGACATCGCCGGACTGCGGAGCGTGAATCACGTTGCCGTTGCCGGAGAAGATGCCGACGTGGGTAGCGCCAGAGTAGAAGGAAACGATGTCACCCAGTGCCGGGCTGGAGACCGCGGTACCCTGGGAAGCCTGCGCCTGGGAGGTACGCGGGATCGACTTACCGACCTGCTGGTATGCCCAGGAGGTCAGACCGGAGCAGTCGAAAGAGTTCGGACCGGTAGCGCCCCACACATACGGGGAACCGATCTTGGAACGTGCCGCGGAGACGATAGCCGAACCAGTGGACGGTGCTGCAACGTTTGCAACGCTGCCGGAGGTAACCTCACCTGCGATGTCGTTGAACTTGCCAACAACATCCTGCATACCTGCAACCTGCGGGGTATCGAAGCCGTTCAGTGCGCCCTGGATGTCGTTCAGCGGGTTAGCGTTAGCGGTCGGAACTGCGAGAGCGGTAACGCCGGCGACAGTTGCGCCAAATGCGACTGCGTTGCGTGCAAAGTTAGAACGGCGGTGGTGCTTGCCCATTGTTTTGAAACTCCAAAATCTTCCTGTTTAGCCGACCGGGTTAGCTGACGGGTTCGGAAGAATGGAAGACTTCCTACCCTCCGGGATTTCCCTTTGGGATTCACCCCATGGTTCGAGGTGGGTCCCCGGCTCGAATCCCCTGAGGCTCTCACTACTTAGACCCTCAGGACCTTCGATAAGGCTCTGTGTTTTCTTATCAATGACCGGCACCAACTCAGTGGCCCCGTTTCAATGTCTCGATAAGGTTACGAAATGGCATCAAGTTTTGTCTAGCCGTTTGCCCAGAAAACCGCTCGAGGCCCGGTTGTTACCATCGATAGAACTAAACCGTTACCAAGCTGTTACAACTAGACACTCCCCCTATAGCGGAATAATAACAGTTTGATAAACGTGTCACTACCTGGCATTTTGAAGTCCGCCGAGAACTTTACACTTAATGCCTTAAAGTCGACACATTTTTATCGCGGGCTCAAAACGTGTTTTATGTCACACTCCAGCTTGCAACAGCTCAATTTGCTCAAGTTTCACAGTTTTAACACCACTAGGAGCGCTCAGCATAGGATTATTGACGTGAATTCAGGACAACAGCACTTCCCTCTCGAAGGCTCCGTCGATGATTCTCTTTTCAACACCACCTTTGTCGTCGTAGACCTGGAAACGACCGGATTGAAGGCCAAAAACGACCACATCATTGAAATTGGGGCCATCAAAACCCGTGGCGGTAAGACAATTGGCACCTTTTCCAGCTTCATCGACCCCGGTATGGAGATCCCCGACCACATCACATCTCTGACCGGCATCACTACCGCCGATGTTGAAACCGCCCCACAGCTCGGCACAGTTATTACTCAGTTCCTCGAATTTGCCCGGGGAAGCGTCTGGGTTGCGCATAATGCCAAGTTCGATATTGGATTCCTCCGCCAGGCTTGCACAGATTTGGGCCTAGATTGGCCGAGCCCCAGTGTCGTAGACACCCTCACGTTGGCGCGTCGCGTCCTCGACCGCTCACAAGTTGGCAGTTTCAAGCTCTCACAGCTCGCACGGTACGTCGGTTCTCCGAATCGCCCCACCCACCGGGCGCTTGACGACGCAATCGCAACCGTCGACGTCCTTCACTACCTCGTGGAGAGACTAGCTGGCGATGAAGTACAAACAGCGTCCGAGCTAGTGCACTACTCGCCCACCGTCGCTCCAGAGGTTCGTGCTAAACGGCACCTTGCCGATGGAGCTCCGCACACCCCTGGTGTCTATGTTTTTCGGTCAAGAAATGACGACCCCTTATATATAGGTACAGCTCTCGATTTGCGACGTAGACTTCTGCAGTATTTCAACGGTACTGATTCTCGTCGCAAGATTACGGAAATGGTCTCTCTAGCCGAACGCGTCGAGATCATCGAGTGCCCGCACGGCTTCGCTGCAGAAATTCGCGAGGCTCGTCTGATCTCTGCACTCCGTCCGCCCTACAACCGACAACGCACCGAACCAACCCGCGGCTGGTACATCGTCCCCACTAGCCCCGGTCGGCCTGCCAAGATTAGCCGGGCAGTCACCGACGCCCGCAGCCTAGGTCCTTTCCGCACGCGCGACACCGCTACTGCCATCCGCGACAGGTTCTCCGCGCTTAACGACGACTTTGCGATAACAACCGCTCAGATCTCCACCACCGGCGCAGACGAGATCGCAGACATGATTGCAGAGATATCAGCACTTGCCGAAGCACACCGCTTCCAACGCGCGGCAGTGCAACGTGACCGCGCCGCGGAGTTCATTATCAGCTTGGACAAGCAGCAGCGCCTGAGCATGCTTGCAGCCATCCCATCTCTGCAAGCCGCTTTCCCCGATGGCAATGGCGGCTGGCATCTAGCGGAAATTCGCTACGGCAGGTTGGCCGGCGCCAGCACCGCACCACGTGGCGCGGAAATGAACTACATCATCGAGCTCATGGAGAGTTCAGCCCAAACAGTCACTCCAGATGATTCCTTATATAAAGGAGCATCGATTGATGAACTCAGTATTATCTGGAAATGGCTGCAGCGCCCGGAGGTACGAATAAAGCCCACCGGAGGCGAGTATTCCTACCCTAGGTTAGGCGCAGGAAAATACCTTCAGTGGGCAATTGACGCGCAGCAAGCACGTCGTGAAGCGCGACGCGAACCTTAACCCTTCATCGCCGCGGTAAGGATGTCCAGGCACAGCCCCGACTGGAGCGTTTCCTTGACCTCTTCAATGGAGTCGGCCATAGCTTCCTTTAGTGGACGGCCACTCAGACCACGCGAAATGGCGATCGCGGCAGCGGAGTTAAGGATGACTGCATCGCGAATCGGACCTTCGAGTTCGCCAGCCCAAATGCGACGTGCAACATCAGCGTTGTAAGCGGGGTCACCGCCACGCAGCGCGTCAATTTCGGAGTACTCCATGCCATAGTCATGTGGATCGATGACATCTTCGGCAACTTCTCCGTTTTCCACAATAAAGACCTTGGTGGGACCAGTAACGGTAATCTCGTCGAGACCATCGCTTCCGCGAACCACCAAAGCGCGCTGACCACGGCGGGCGAAGGTGTCCGCCATCGTCTCCATCTGATCTTCGAAGGCACAGCCAATCAAGCTCGCCTGCGGGCGTGCTGGATTCGTCAGCGGCCCCAACAGGTTGAAGACTGTCGGAACCGCTAGCTCCTTACGCACCGGTCCAGCGAAGCGCATGGCCGGATGAAAGCGAGCGGCAAAGAGGAAGCGCACGTAGAAATCCGGATGTTCCGGAGAAGTAACGAGACCGTTCTCAATGTCGATGCCAAAGGCCTCCAGCATGTCAGCTCCGCCCGACTTCGAAGAAGCCGCGCGGTTACCGTGCTTGAGCACCGGCACACCACTGGCAGCGATAACAATCATGGACATCGTGGAGATGTTGACGGTATTTGCGCCATCACCACCGGTGCCGACGATATCGACTGCTCCACGCTCAATAACACCGGCGAGCTGTGGATCATGAACTGGGCGGGCAAATGAAAGCATGCCTTCAGCCGCAGCATCGAGCTCGGCAGCCGTAATCCCCTTGGCGAGGAGACCGAAAGCAAACGTTGCGGTCTGCACGTCTCCGGAAGCACCAGACATGATCTGATCCATGGCGAATCGAATGCCCTCACCGGAAACTTCGCGGCCAGCGCCAATCGTGGAGAGAACATGGCGCCAGTTCTCGACCGCCCTCTTATCGCCGATCTCGCTCATCGCCACTCCCTTCCACTAGATAGTCAAGTCTGTACCCGTACAGTATTAATACAACTGCACCTAGGTACTACTGGTTATCCGGTCCACCAGGTGCACCACATCACAGGGCTTTTGAAAAATCCCACCGTGATGTACGTAATAAGACAAGATACCTCCCCCATATATCCAGCGCATCACCAGGTCCACCTTTTGCGTTCGCCGAAAATCTCACCCCCATTGGGGCAACTGGAAAAATACGATATTAAACAGAGCCGAACCTGCGATAAACTAACCGACAGCTGATGCCGCAGTATCGCAAACCCAGGTTCACCGGAAGTGAACCTGGCAGTCCAGGGGGGATGGACACCGCGCACCTCGGCACAACAAAGCCCTCGAATTCACCCGCGTCGGATAAGGACACTGGAAAGTTCCCAACAGGGGGAAAAATTAGTGAAATTCTCAGAAACCTTTTCTCGCGACCTGGGATTTTAGGAATTTTTATACAAAAACGGGGGTTGCAACGTGACTACTCCTTAAGAACAGTACATACTGTTAGTTGTGACGAGCGCAGTTGAAAATCAAGGTATGACAGCACCACGTCGTGCTGCGACACTGAACCGACCGAATATGGTCAGTGTCGGCACGATTGTGTTCCTGTCTCAGGAATTAATGTTCTTCGCCGGTCTGTTCGCGATGTACTTCGTGTCACGCGCGAACGGCCAGGGCGATTCGTGGGATTGGGGTACCGGCCACCTCAATGTCCCGTACGCACTATTGATCACCGTGATCCTAGTGTCGTCTTCGTTCACTGCCCAGTGGGGCGTGTTCGCGGCCGAGCGTGGCGACGTTTTCGCACTCCGTAAGTGGTACGCACTGTCTACCGCCCTGGGTGCAATCTTCCTCGTCGGCCAGGCTTACGAGTACTTCACCCTGGTTAGCCACGGTCTGACCATTCAGAACTCCATTTACGGTTCGGTCTTCTTCATCACCACCGGATTCCACGCAGCCCACGTCCTCGCGGGTGTGCTGGCTTTCGTTGTGGTGCTTATCCGTACCTCCAAGGCGAAGTTCACCCCGGCACAGGCCACTGCTGCCATCGTGGTCTCGTACTACTGGCACTTCGTCGACGTCGTGTGGATTGGCCTGTTCATCACCATCTACTTCATCCAGTAGGCCGTATTGGCCGTCCTTTGTTTAGTACGGCCTACAGCCCATCCACTTTCCACGAACAGTCTTAAAGGGAAAAAGATGGAAAACACTACCTCCGAAACCAAGGACACCACGTCCTTGGCTGCGGCCCCGAAGTCAAAGGGCCGCCGCAAGATGCGCCGTACTGCCTCCGGCATTATGGCTATGGCTCTCGCCCTCACCGGCGCGGGCTTCCTCGCTAATGCTCTGACCCCTGATGCACAGACGGCTACTGCTCAGCAGGATGAAGCCGCAATGATTCAGCAGGGCAAGGAGCTTTACGACGTTGCTTGTATTACTTGTCACGGCGCCAACCTTCAGGGCGTTAAGGACCGCGGCAAGTCGCTGATTGGCGTCGGCGAAGGCTCGGTTTACTTCCAGGTTCACTCCGGTCGTATGCCGATGCTCCGCAACGAGGCTCAGGCAGCACGTAAGACCCCGCGTTACTCCGAAGAGCAGACGCTGGCTATCGCAGCCTACGTCCAGGCTAATGGTGGCGGCGCCGGCATCGTCCGCGACGAGGACGGCTCCATCGCTATGGAGTCGCTGCGCGGTAAGAACGCCGGCCCGAACGGTGAGCTTGACAAGGCTGACGTTGCTCGCGGTTCCGAGCTGTTCCGCCTGAACTGTGCATCCTGCCACAACTTCACCGGTCGTGGCGGCGCACTGTCCAGCGGTAAGTACGCACCGGTCCTGGATCCTGCAAATGAGCAGGAAATCTACCAGGCAATGCTGACCGGCCCGCAGAATATGCCGAAGTTCTCTGACCGCCAGCTGTCTGCTGACGAGAAGAAGGACATCATCGCCTACATCAAGAACGCCAAGGAAACTCCGACCCCGGGTGGTTGGGGCATTGGTGGCATCGGCCCAGTTGCTGAGGGCCTTGTCATGTGGATTGTAGGCATTGTCGCTCTCGTAGCGGCCGCTCTTTGGATTGGATCCCGCCGATGAGTAATAACGAAAACAAGAAGTACAGCTCCGAAGAGCTGTCGAAGATGAGCAATGCGGATCTCGCTCGTCTGGGTGCTGAACTCGATGACGTGACCATTGCTTACCGCAAGGAACGCTTCCCGATTGCCAACGACCCGGCTGAAAAGCGCGCGGCTCGTGGTGTCACCATCTGGCTGGCACTGTCGGTCATTCTTGGCCTGGCATTCATCGCCATCTACCTGTTCTACCCGTGGCACTACAAGGGTCACGGCGAAGAGGGTCTGTGGTTGTACACCATGTACACCCCGCTGCTGGGTATCACCATCGGTGGCTGCATCGTCACCCTGGGTATTGGTGCAGTTAAGTTCACCAAGCGCTTCATTCCGGAAGAAATTTCGGTTCAGCGCCGCCACGATGGTCCGTCCGAAGAGGTCGACCAGAAGACCATCGTTGCCCTGCTGAACGATTCTTGGCAGACCTCCACCCTGGGTCGTCGCTCCGCTATCAAGGGCCTCCTTGGTACCGGCGCCGTCCTGGCTGGTATCGGCATGATCCTTCCGCTTGGCGGCATGATTAAGAACCCGTGGAAGCCACGCCACGACGTTGACGTCACTGGTGACGGCACCCTGTGGACCACCGGCTGGACTCTCGTCGAGAAGGGCCACAAGGTTTACCTGGGTCGCGACACCGGCGCTATCGCTGAAGAGGGCGTACACGGCTACACCACTAAGGGCGTTTCCCGCCTGGTTCGCCTCCGCCCAGAGGACCTGTCCGCAGGTTCCATGGAGACCGTCTTCCCTCTTCCGGAGGAGGACGTCAACGACGGCGACAAGTACTCCAAGGATGCTGATGTCTACGAGGCACACATGCACTCGATTCACGGCTCCCGCAACTCGGTCATGCTGATCCGTCTGCGTTCCCAGGACGCTGAAAAGGCAATCCTGCGCAAGGGTCAGGAAGACTTCCACTACGGCGACTACTTCGCCTACTCGAAGATTTGTACACACATCGGTTGCCCGACTTCTCTGTACGAACAGCAGACGAACCGTATTCTCTGCCCATGCCACCAGTCGCAGTTCGATGCACTGCACTACGGCAAGCCAGTCTTCGGTCCAGCTGCTCGCGCTCTTCCAGAGCTGCCGATCAGCGTTGACGAAGAAGGCTACATGTACGCAGAGGGCAACTTCATTGAGCCCGTCGGTCCGGCATTCTGGGAGCGTCAGTCATGAGTAATCCAACGAAACTAGCAACCGCTGCTAAGAATATGGATGACCGCTACACCCTGTCTGGCGGCATGCGTAAGCAGCTCAATAAGGTATTCCCTACCCACTGGTCCTTCCTGCTGGGCGAGATTGCACTCTACTCCTTCGTAGTCCTGCTTTTCTCGGGTGTTTACCTGACTCTGTTCTTCGACCCGTCGATGTCGAAGGTCATTTACGACGGTGCCTACGCGCCGCTCAACGGTGTCGAGATGTCTCGCGCCTACGAGACCGCCCTGCAGATCTCCTTCGAGGTTCGCGGTGGCCTGTTCATTCGCCAGATTCACCACTGGGGTGCTCTGCTGTTCGCCGTGTCCATCATGGCGCACATGTTCCGCATCTTCTTCACCGGCGCATTCCGCAAGCCGCGTGAGGCTAACTGGGTCATCGGTTCCATCCTCCTGCTGCTGTCCGTGGCAGAGGGCTTCATGGGTTACTCCCTGCCGGACGACCTGCTATCCGGTGTTGGTCTGCGTATTATGTCCGCAATCATCATCGGTCTGCCGATTATCGGCACCTGGCTGCACTGGATGATGTTCAACGGCGACTTCCCGGGTGACATGATTATCCCGCGCCTGTACATTGCACACGTGCTGATTCTCCCGGCCCTGCTGCTGGGTCTGATTGCCGCTCACCTGGCTCTGGTCTGGTACCAGAAGCACACCCAGTTCCCTGGCGCAGGTCGTACCGAGAACAACGTCGTCGGCGTTCGTATTCTCCCGATCTTCGCAGTCAAGTCCGTTTCCTTCGGCCTGATTACGTTCGGCTTCCTGGCGCTATTCGCTGGTATCTTCCAGATCAACGCAATTTGGAACCTTGGCCCGTACAACCCGGCGCAGGTTTCCGCTGGTTCCCAGCCGGATATCTACATGCTGTGGACTGACGGTGCTGCCCGTGTCATGCCGCCGTGGGAGCTCTACTTGGGCTCTTACACGATCCCGGCAGTCTTCTGGGTCGCCCTGCTCTGTGGTGTTCTGGTTGTCCTGCTCTTCGCTTACCCGTTCATCGAGGCGAAGATCACCGGCGACAACGCCCACCACAACCTGCTGCAGCGTCCGCGCGACGTGCCGGTTCGCTCCGGCCTGGGTGCCATGGCTTTGGTCTTCTACACCCTGCTGACTCTGTCCGGTGGTAACGACCTGATCGCATACCACTTCCAGATCTCGCTGAACGTGATGACCTGGGTTGGCCGTATCGGTCTGATTATCCTGCCTCCGATCGCTTACTTCGTCACTTACCGAATCTGCATCGGCCTGCAGCGCTCTGACCGCGCTGTCCTGGAGCACGGCATCGAGACGGGCATCATCAACCAGCTGCCTGATGGTTCCTTCATCGAGGTCCATCAGCCACTGGGTCCGGTCGACGAGCACGGCCACGCCGTTCCGCTCGAGTACCAGGGTGCTTACGTCCCGAAGACCATGAACGAACTGGGTGCCGCTGGTAGCCCGGGTCGCGGTAGCTTCTTCAGCCCGGACTCCCCGGAGATCGCCGAAGAGGCAGCTCGTATCGAGCACGAGAACCACGAGCAGCAGGCTCAGATGTTCCGTGACCTCGAAGCTCAGAACGCTGAAGAGCGTCGCCAGCTCGAGCAGTAAAATTCCGCGGTAGGTTTTCTACTGCGCTCAAATAAGACCACCCCGGTCCGCATCCACTTCGGATGTCGACCGGGGTGGTTTTTGTTACCCAGATTCTTCCGATTTCGCCTTGACCCCACATATGTCGGATACCAAATCTGCTGTTTACCAGTACTAAAATGGACATATGTCTACCAGTCCCTCCCCCACCACCGATCTTTCGAACAACGCCACACAGCTTGTCGCCAACGGTGTCAATTTCGACTACGAGGCCACGCCTGTTCTGCGCGATGTCTCGCTCACGCTTTCCGACGGCGATGTCCTCGGTCTGGTTGGAGACAACGGAGCCGGCAAGTCCACACTTCTTTGGCTACTATCTGGTCGTCGTCGGCCCACGAGCGGTACGGTGACTCATATTGGCACGCGTGTCCTCGGCTCTCAGGAGCTGGAAGCGCCTTTCGACTCCACGGTGCAAATGCTTATCGATGAGGCCCTCGGCCCCTCGAAACGTCGTTTAGCGGAGCTAGAAGAAGCAGCTGAGGCGATGGCCTTAGCAAAGACCCCAGATGAGTCTGAGGCGGCAGAGAAGGCGTATTCGAAGGCCTTCTCGGACGTCATGGCTCACGATGACTGGAACGCCGAACATAATGCGGAGATTGTGCTCGACCATCTCGGCCTGACCGGTACTGCTCCGGACGGCGCTCCCCTGACAGAGCAACTAACCACGGAGATTTCCGGCGGGCAGCGGGCGCGGCTGGGGCTCGCGATTACGCTCATTCGAAAGCCAGAGATTTTGCTTCTCGACGAGCCCACCAACCATCTCGATGAACGCGGTCGCCAGCTCGTGATTGACACCATCCAGAACCACCCTGGAGTGGTTGTGGTGGCAACACATGACCGCGACTTCCTGGATGCCGTTTGTACTGTAATTGGAGACTTGGTGCCGGGGCGCCCTGGTATTGGGCTGTTCCGTGGTAATTACTCCGACTACGCGAAGCACCGTCGCCACCAGCGTGAGCTATGGGAGCACCAGTGGCGCTCGGAGGAGCATGAACGCAATCGGTTGGAAGACACCATCGAGAATGGCGCTCGTGAGGTCTCACCGGGTCGGGAAATGACGGACAATAACAAGATGGCTTATGACCGCCGTGGCGGTCGTGTAGAGCGGCAAATCGCCCGCCGCGTGCGTTCGGCTAAGCAACGGCTGGAGGAACTCATTGAGGAAGGTGTGGAGCGTCCACCGGCACTACTGGGCTTTGATGCCCCGTTGACCGCACCCTTACCGACCAAGCGCGCTGCTTCGGGCAGCGATGAAGATTTTCACATCAAGATGCGCGGTGTGATCGTCCCAGATCGAATTCGGGTTGGTTCACTGACTATTCGTCCCGGAGACAAGGTCGTGATCACCGGCCCTAATGGGGCCGGCAAATCTACTTTGTTTAAGACGATCATGGGGCAAGTTGAGACGCAGGCTGGCGAGGTGCGTATCGGCGAGAACTGTCGAGTAGCCATGCTGGCTCAGGAACAAGACTGGGAAAACCCAAAGAAGTCCGCCCGTGAGTTGTACGACCTTGCGCCCTATGCCCGCGTGCCTCTCGACGACTTTGGATTGCTTAGCCCTGAGGATGCCAATCGACCGGTAGGAAGCCTCTCCATCGGCCAGCAGCGCCGGGTGGCGTTAGCGTTGGTCGTAGCCAACCCGCCGGAGATCTTGCTGCTCGACGAGCCTACGAACCACCTGAGTGTGGATCTGATCGAGCAGGTCCAAGACGCGATCGCATCTGCAGAGGGCACAATTATTGTGATTACCCACGATCACCGCATGATCAACTCGCTCGAAGCGCGTCATCTGCAGGTGACTGACGGTGAGGTCATCGAACTACCTAAGGGGCAGAAACCCATCGAATTCGCCTGATGCGGAATCATATATTGACTACAGATCCTAACCGGCGAGGTAACACCAGTTAGGATCCCCAACTCGTCCAAACAAAAAAGTCTCTCCCACTAACACCGTTGTTAGTGGGAGAGACTTTTCGGTTATCTACGACTGTGGTTCAGTCTGATTGCACTCGGACTAGTGCTTCTCCGGCGGAGTGATGTACTGAGTGTTGAGCTTGGTGCTGGAGACGATCAGGATTACCGCGCCAAGGACAATCAGCCAGTAGGCCATGAATGCGATGCCGTAGCCCAGGAGCAGGATGCCCATGGTCATCACGAACGGCCAGATCGAGCTAGCGGAGAAGAAACCGAGGGTACCTGCACCGTCGGCAATCTCTGCCTCTTCGAAGTCAGCCGGGGTGATGTCGGAGCGGCGCTCAGTGAAGTGGAAGTATCCACCGAGCATCAGAGTCATCAGAGCTGCGAGGACCAGGCCGGTTGCGCCAGCCCACTCGAGGCGACCATGGCTTTCGTTGATGACGTTACCGGTGTCCTGAAGGTACTGAGTGCCGAAGATGTAGACGACAGCCATGACCCCCAGGAACACGGTAAGTCCGTAGAAGAGCTTTGCTGCAGACTTCATTTGAGAACTTCCTTTAGGTAAGAATCTTGCTGGGTTTACTTGGCGGTCGCGTTCAGGTCAATGGTGTTAGCACCACGGTCACCCATGTCGCGGGTGTCGACACGACCGGAGTTGAACGGCGAAGTGGAGACTGCGAATGCCGGCTCACCGATGTGCTTCAGAGCATCAGCGTTAGTAGCTTCTGGGTTCTCCTGGCGGAACTTGATGTACTCGGTGAATGCCTCGCGGGAGACAGCACGAATCTCGAAGTTCATCATTGCGTGGTAAGTACCACACATCTCAGCACAACGGCCGACGAATGCGTTCTTGACCTTGTCGCTCGGGTTGTCCTCCGGGCGGTTAGCCATCTTCTCCGAGTCGATCTTCTCAATCTGGAAGATACGGTTGGACTTGTTGGCCTCCGGGTGCGGGAACACGTCACGCTTGAAGAGGAACTCCGGAACCCAGAAGGAGTGAATCACGTCAGCGGACGCGAGGTCGAACTGGATTGCAGTGTCTTCCGGAACAACGAGGACCGGAACCTCTTCGGTGGTACCGAGGGTCTCAATCTCGTCATAGTGGAGGTAGTCGAGGCTCTCCTTGGAGCGACCGTGAACCGGGTACTCCTTCTGCTTTGCGCGATCCTCAGCGGACGGAACCTCGTGGCCGCCCTCGGTGAAGAACTGCTCATCAGCCGGCTTCTCAATACGACCGTTGTATTCCTCGCCGCCCATCAGGTCAGCGGAAATGTTGGCGTAACCGAACTTCCAGTTCCACTGGAAACCGGTGACGTCGACAGTGACCTCCGGATCCTTATCCAGGGCAGTCACCTTGTCCTGCGTCTGAACGGTGAAGAAGAACAGAGCCATCACGATCAGAATCGGCAGAATAGTCAGAGACAACTCAACCGGAACGTTGTATGCAGTCTGGCGCGGGAACTCGCCCTTGCCCTTCTTCTCAGCCTTCTTGGCTGTGAAGTTTGCCATCGAGTAAAAGGTGAAACCCCAAACAATGATGCCGATAATCCAAGCTGCAACCCAGGTCCAAACCCAGAAGTTACCCATGGACTGCGCTTCCGGGGTAACACCTTCCGGCCAACCAAAGCGGAGCAGCTTGAAGAAGCCGTTCTCCGGAGGATTAACATCACAGCCGGCAAGCAAGGCTGCGCTACCGGCGGCAACGCCGAGGACGCCGAGCTTACGGGCGACTCCGAACTTTCTACGCTGATTCACGTGTGTCTGCCTTCCTGATCCACACAATTTTCGATAACCGATTAAGGTTTCGTCCTACCCAAGCAGAGTAGTCGATTCTTAAGCTTTCTCCACAATAAATATGGCTGTGGGGTGCCTTTGAGTATATCTGCCCTAATAAAATACTGAGAAAGACCCGCCTATCGGGGGTGGCATTCTCACCAGTTACACCCTGTTGCCGCTCCCAAGTCTATGAATTTTTTAGTGTTTGCGCCACGAGCTGACGCCCACACCGTTCCGCATAACCCCGCGCCGAGGCCAGACACGGCGAGCTAAGACATTCTCCCTTTTCCCCAAAAGGCATTAAAGTAGGTGCAGCATTTCTATGTGGCGCCAATCTGGGGTTCAACCCAACTACTCAGCCACGCGGCGGTTCTTCATGGCCACCGGTTCAGACGACAGTCAGTCGCGCTGAGCCTCTAGCTACGAAGCCGTCAAAATCCACTAAGTGACACTAACTGAAAGGTGCGCGCACGAAGCATGTGTGGTCTTCTCGGAATCCTGACTGCAAATTCTGACGCAGCGGAGCTCGTTCCCGTTGTCGAAAGGGCTCTGCCCTGCATGCGGCACCGCGGTCCTGACGATGCAGGCACGTGGCACGATGAGGACGCAGTTTTCGGCTTCAACCGCCTATCCATTATTGATATTGCTCACAGCCACCAGCCGCTGCAGTGGGGACCAGAAAATCAGCCGAATCGGTACTCCATGACCTTCAACGGCGAAATCTACAATTTCGTCGAACTTCGCGAGCAGCTGGAGAAGGAAGGTTACGCCTTTAATACCTCCGGCGATGGCGAACCTATCGTCGTTGGGTTCCACCACTGGGGAGCCGACGTCGTAAAGCACTTGCGCGGCATGTTCGGCATTGCTATTTGGGACAGCGTCGAGCGCAAGCTTTTCCTGGCGCGCGATCCGTTCGGCATTAAGCCTCTCTACTACGCCACCACCGAGCGCGGCACGATTTTCGGTTCTGAGAAGAAGTCCCTGCTGGAGGCCGCGCCGGAGATGGGCATCGATGCGAAAAAGCTGAATAAGCGTGCACTGGAGCACTACGTCGACCTGCAGTACGTGCCGGAACCGGAGTCTCTGCACACTGACATCGTCCGCCTGGAGTCGGGCTGCACTGCCATCGTTACGCCTGGTGGCGAAGTTAAGCAGACCCGCTACTTCAAGCCTAGTTTCCCGATTCAGCCAGTCACTAAGGGCGCTGAGCAGGACGTTTTTGACCGCATTGCCCGTGCGCTGGAGGACAGCGTCGAGAAGCATATGCGTGCCGACGTCACGGTGGGCTCGTTCCTGTCGGGCGGTATCGACTCCACTGCGATTGCAACTTTGGCTAAGCGCCACAACCCGAACCTGCTGACGTTTACCACTGGCTTCGAGCGCGAGGGCTTCTCAGAGGTCGATGTGGCTGCCGAGTCCGCCGCCGCCATTGGCGTCGAGCACATTGTGAAGGTCGTCTCGCCGGAGGAGTTCGCCGGGGCGATTCCGAAGATTATGTGGTACCTCGATGACCCGGTAGCTGACCCTGCACTGGTGCCGCTGTACTTCGTGGCCGCAGAGGCTCGTAAGCACGTTAAGGTCGTACTGTCCGGTGAGGGCGCAGACGAGCTCTTTGGTGGTTACACCATTTATAAGGAGCCGCTGTCGCTGAAGCCGTTCGACAAGGTTCCATCTCCCCTGCTGCGCGGTCTGGCTAAGGTCGGCGAAGCTCTGCCAGAGGGCATGCGCGGCAAGTCGCTCCTGCAGCGAGGCACTACTCCGCTGGAACAGCGCTACTACGGCAATGCTCGTTCCTTTAACTTTGAGCAGCTGCAGGAAGTGCTGCCGTGGGCCAAGAAGGAATGGGACCACAGCGATGTCACTGCGCCGATTTACGCGCAGTCTGAAGGCTGGGACCCGGTGACTCGGATGCAGCACTTGGATCTGTTCACCTGGTTGCGTGGCGACATTCTGGTCAAGGCGGACAAGATCACCATGGCTAACTCCCTGGAGCTGCGCGTGCCGTTCCTCGACCGTGTGGTCTTCGACGTTGCACAGACGCTGCCGGTGGACATGCGTGTTTCTCACGGCACCACCAAGTACGCACTGCGTCGCGCCATGGAGCAGATTGTTCCGGAGCACGTGCTCAACCGCCGCAAACTGGGCTTCCCGGTGCCGATTCGCCACTGGCTGGCAGGCGACGAGTTGCACGGCTGGGCCGAGGACATCATCCGCGAGTCCCAGACCGAAGAGTTCATTAATAAGGACGCCGTGCTCAAGATGCTCGCCGAGCACCACCCAACCGAGCGCGACCACTCCCGCCGCCTCTGGACCATCCTGGCCTTCATGGTCTGGCACGGCATCTTCATCGAAGACCGCATTACTCCGGACATCGAGCAGCGCGACTACCCCGTCGAGCTCTAGCTCGCTTTACGACGGTCCCCGCGATTCAGCCCCATCCTGCCCCGGCAGGCTGTCACCATCGCTGGGGCAACCAATAGAAAAGGCTCGGACCTCACTCAGTTAACAAGAGTGAGGTCCGAGCCTTTTTACTATCCGACGCTTTTCACAGCGTCTGCTGACAGCTCTGCTCAGCTAATGACTTAGTTGAAGGAGTCACCGCAAGCGCAGGAGCCAGTGGCATTCGGGTTATCGATTGTGAAGCCCTGCTGTTCAATGGTGTCAGCAAAGTCGATGGTGGCACCGGACAGGTACGGAACCGACTGGCGATCAACGACCAGCTTGACGCCACCGAAAACTTCGGCGACATCGCCGTCGAGGCTGCGGTCATCGAAGTAGAGCTGGTAGCGCAGGCCGGCACAGCCGCCCGGAGCCACGGAAATACGCAGTGCCAGGTCGGTGGCACCTTCTTGGTCCAGAAGTGCCTTTGCCTTGGCAGCCGCAGCTTCGGTCAGGGTAACGCCAGTGCTCTGAGCAGTAGTCATAGCGCGTGTCCTCCTTGTTGAAGTGTTTAAGAATGCGAGTCGACCCCAAGGTCGGCTACGTCATTATTTATCACAACCTTACCGGCCAGTCTTTAATTCCCAATTCTGGGTTCTCTTTTTCTTTCTCTTTATCGAAAGTCTTTTTGCCGCCACATCGCAACCACACCACGGCTTCCCACGCCACAAGCGCACTCTTCCCGCCTGCCCCGCGGCGGTCATCCCCAAAACCTCGCCCTTGCCCCGCCCCTGACCCTCAACCTGCAACCTAATTAGGGAAGCACCTTGGAGACCTTATAATCTGGGGTCGTGAATCTACCGTGGAAAAAGAATGACAAAAAGTCCAAGGCAGCTGACGCAGCTAACGCTGACGCAACCAACGCCGGAGACGTAGCCACCGACGCGACCGCATCCAGCGGGGCCAAGGGCACCGCTTCGGAGTCTCAGCAGCCCGAGAAGAAGCACAGCGGTGCTTTTACTCCCAAGAAGGGGCGCCCCACTCCGAAGCGCAACGAGGTTGAGCGCGAACGCGGCATCCGCCGTGGCCCGGTCGAGGCGCCGCTGACCGCTAAGGAAGCTCGCCAGCGCCGCAAGGAGCTCAAGGCTTCCATGTCCAAGGAAGAGCTCAAGGCCGCCAAGGCACGCGAGCGAGCAGAGCGACGTGAGCAGCGTCGCATTGCCGACGAGCGCATGGCCGCCGGCGATCCGCGCTACATGCTGCCACGCGACCAGGGCGCTGAGCGCAAGTTTGTCCGCGACTGGGTTGATTCCCGTCGCTTCCTCGCTAACGTGTTCCTCCCGTTCGCGCTGATTCTGCTGCTGATTATGATGATTGGCACTTCCCTGCCGAAGCTGGCCAACATCGCATCTCTCATCGCTATGGTTCTCATCATTGCCCTGATCATCGAGGGCATCTACATCGGCCGCCGTGCCATCAAGCTGACGCGCGAGCGCTTCCCGAAGACCACCGAAGGGGCCTGGGGACTGGGCTTCTACGCTTACTCCCGCGCTTCTCAGCCGCGTCGTCTGCGTACTCCGCGTCCGCAGGTCAACATCGGCGACGAGATCAAGTAGCCTCATCTGCCATGCGCACTCTGGTTCTCGGTGGCGCCCGCTCAGGCAAGTCCTCATGGGCTGAGCACGAGCTGCTGGCCACCGCCGCAGCCTCAACCGGCGATGCCTCAGATGCTGCAGCCTCAACGGTGTTGCACTACATCGCAACAGCACGGCCCTGGCCCGGTGATAGCGATTTTCACTCCAGGGTTGAGGAGCACCGCATTCGTCGTCAAGCACAGGCAAAAGAGCACGGAGTGGCCTGGCACACGGTTGATGACGTCGATGCGGTGGAAGCTCTCGCGTCGCCGGAGCGGCGCATGCTGCTGGACGATGTCGGCACCTGGCTGACGCACATCATCGACGTGCAGGGGCTGTGGGAGGCGCCGAGGGGCAGCGTCTCGCCGTGGACGCACTCGCTTGTCGACGCCGTGCGCAACTTCCCCGCAGATTCCGACCTGTTCATTGTGTCGCCCGAAGTGGGCTTCGGTGTCATTCCCGAACACCGCTCAGGGCGGCTTTTCCGTGATGAAATTGGCCTTCTCAACCAACAGCTCGCAGCTGTCTGTGATCGTGTTGTCCTAGTTGTGGCTGGCTGCCCCATGGAAGTCAAGGCGGCGAACTAGATTCACTCCACGCCGCTTCCCCTATGACGGTCTGCCTAGCAATGCGAATAACTGTGCACCAATGGTCGGTAGACAAATCGTTTTCGGGTAGCGTTTGAGAGTATGAACGCGGATTATTTTGGACCGGTAGCACGCCCTGACGAAGAGACTGAACAGGCCGCCCGCGCGCGCCATGAGCAGTTGACTAAACCCGCAGGCTCACTTGGCCGGTTGGAAGAACTCGGCATTTGGATTTCGGCGTGTCAGGGAGAATGCCCTCCGCGTGACCTGGACGATTGTCGTGTTTATGTCTTCGCTGGTGACCACGGTGTTGCCCAGGGCGGGGTGTCCGCGTACCCGTCCGAGGTGTCTATTCAGATGCTTGCCAATATCGAGGCAAAGGGTGCCGGCGTGAACGCTATCGCTGACATCGCGGGAGCCACTGTTACCGGTGTGGACATTTCCCTCGACCACGATGCCGAAGGGCCATACCGTATCCGTCGCAGCTGTGGTTCTATCGACCGCGAGGATGCGATGAGCGAGGAGGAGGTCGATAAGGCCATCCGCACGGGCATCGCGATTGCCGACGCCGCCGTTGATGAAGGCGCTGACCTGCTCATTGCCGGCGACCTGGGCATCGGAAACACCACTCCAGCCGCGGCGCTGATTGGTGCCGTGACCAACTCCGAACCGGTGGTCGTCGTCGGCCGAGGCACTGGCATTGATGACGAGGGGTGGAAGCTCAAGGTCGCTGCCGTACGCGATGCCATGTTCCGCGTGCGTCGCCTGCGCAATGACCCGGTTGAGGTGCTCCGTCGTATTTCCTCGCCGGATATGACCGTGATGGCCGCGTTCTTGGCGCAAGCAGCGGTTCGTCGCACTCCTGTGATTTTGGACGGAGTGGTTGTCACATCCGCTGCTCTGCTGGCTGACCAGCTCGCTCCGGGCGCCCGCGATTGGTGGGTCGCCGGCCACAAGTCGGCAGAGCCCGCGCACGCGCTTGCCCTTCGACACCTGGATAAGGAACCACTTCTCGAATACGGGATGCGTCTTGGCGAAGGCTCCGGCGCCGTCGCTGCCCTACCGCTGGTCAAGTCCGGCGTATCGGTCCTGCGCAACATGGCTACTTTCGCCGACGCAGGCGTAAGCACCAAGGACTAATCGACTTGTCCGACAAAGCCGGCCCGTCTCGCCAGGACAACCTCGACGGCGATCCCTCTGCTCACGGCAATGCCGTCGCTGAGGCCATCACCACTGCCCTGTCCTGGCTCACCATCCTGCCTTTCAAAGGCGCGAGCGTGTTTGACCGCATCACCGGCCGTCGCGCCATCGCCGCACTGCCAGTAGCTGGGCTCGTTCCTGCCGCGGGTGCAGTTCTCATCACGGCGGCGCTGTTCGCAACGTCGTCGTCACGCACGCCCACGCTTTACGACGTCACCCCGATCCTCGGCGGCACCCTGATTATGGTGGCGGCACAGATGTTGACCCGCGCGATGCACCTGGATGGGCTGGCGGATGTGGCGGATGCCCTCGGCTCGTATAAGCCGCCGGAGGGGGCGCGGGAGGTGCTGCGCGATCCGAGCACCGGCCCAATGGGCGTGGGCTCCATCGTGCTGACGATGTTGACGACGACGACTGCTTTTGCCGTGATTGTGGCTAGTGTGCTGTCGCAGTGGTCTGCTGGTCAGATGTGGCCTGGTGTGGTTGCGCTGTGCTTGCCTTTTGTAGCCTCTCGCGCGGCAGCAACGACTGCCTGCTGGCGCGGCTTTCCGCCTTTTTCGAACAGCGGCTTCGGCTCTCTGACTGCCGGTACTCAGTCCACAGTCACGGTGACCTGCTGGTGGATACTGCTGCTCGCTGTGTCGGGCTGGGTGGTTGGGCTCGTGGGCGTAGTCGCTTGTGCACTGAACTTTGGCGTTACACTGCTGCTGACGCGGCATTGCGTGAAGAGGTTTGGCGGAGTCAACGGCGACGTGTTTGGTGCGGTCATTGAGATAACGTGCGCTGTCTGTGCCGTGGCACTTGCCATAGGGTTCTAGCAGGGAAAATGCGCGCATTGCCCCCGTTGGGGTTTTCTTTAAAAAGAACTATTGACGGTCGCTTTGACGCGGACGTATTCTGAGGGCACACCGCCGGGAAGGCGGAGTACAGGAGGCTCGTTTCGGGGCTCGCCCAAATTATTTTGCGCCGACCGTTTGCCGGGGCGCCAAGAACGAGCACACCTTCTAGCCTCCCAGCTAATTAAAAAAGCGCGTCCCGCCGCAGCGATGCACGGGGCGCGCTTTTCTTTGTTGGGGTGGCACTCCCAGGTTTGGGTTCAGGGTTAAGTAAAGAAAAGTGTGTCTTTTCCGGGCGTGTTGCGGTTATTTGATCCAGCCTTTTTGGATGCCGAGGT
>NZ_JASPJU010000008.1:0-166912 GCF_030232435.1 Corynebacterium sp. MSK012 | reverse complement strand
AACCTCGGCATCCAAAAAGGCTGGATCAAATAACCGCAACACGCCCGGAAAAGACACACTTTTCTTTACTTAACCCCCGACTAGCGCCTAATCGCAGCAATAAAAAATAAAAATAACGCGACCTGCTCGCTGTCCATTCCACGGGGACGGCGCACAGGTCGCGTCATTTTTTCGAGTGCAATTGGAGGTTGCTATGACTGCAGTGGAAGAAGCTCGGATAATCAAGGGAACCGGTCTCCACCTGATGCTCATACTAACTACCACCAGCACTAATGGGAATAAGAAAACGAGAATGTTTCGTTAATCACCCCCATGATGACCATCCAAAACGCCTACCCTATCCACCCCAAAGCCCCAGGGTCCCGTCTGTCAGATATGACAAAAATAGCCATTCACCTGGCTTTGTAGGTTAGCATTACCTAACATTGCCGACTGTCGAGGATAGTCTGGATTCAATAGCAACCTCCAACCGCAACGGGGGTAGTTTTCCGGGAAGGTTGGGCACAATATCCGTCGTCAAGCGATTTCACGTCATCAATCGGGAAAAAACTTTTAAAAAAACAAGTGTCTCTCATCACACTCATGCATAATGGGGTACAACAGTCATAGTCACTATGACGATGAACCGAGGCCATCGCGTTTATCTGCAGCGTTTATCTGCGACGTACGAAAAGGCCTTAAGACAAAAATTCCACGACAATATTTCTAGGAGCATGTCATGAAGGACTTTCTGCCCCGTACTCACTTCGAAGAAGAGCACAACATGTTCCGCGACATGGTTCGCGGCTTCGTCGAGAAGGAAATCACCCCGAACGTAGAGCGCTGGCACAAGGAAGGTCAGCCGGACCGCGAGATTTTCAAGAAGGCCGGCGAGCTGGGCCTGATTGGTATGTCCACCCCGGAGGCATACGGCGGCGGCGGAGAGATGGACTTCCGCTACAACCAGGTCCTGAACGAGGAGCTCTCCAACGCTGACTGTGGCTCCATCGTCGTTTCCTTCGGCGTTCTCAACGACCTGGTCGCTCCGTACCTGGCCAAGTTCGGTAACGAAGAGCAGAAGCAGAAGTACCTGGCTTCCATGAACGCCGGCGACACCATCGGCTGCCTCGCTATGACCGAGCCGGGCGCCGGTTCTGACCTGGCAGGTATGCGCACCTTCGCCAAGAAGGACGGCGACCACTACGTCCTCAACGGCACCAAGATCTTCATCTCCAACGGCATGATGGCCGACTTCGCTCTCGTCGCAGCTATCACCGACCCATCCAAGGGCCGCGCTGGCGTCTCCATGTTCATCGTCGACGCTGATCTCGAGGGCTTCACCAAGGCTGGCCCGCTGCAGAAGGTCGGCCTGAAGGCTCAGGACACCGCTGAGCTCAACTTCGACAACGTCCGCGTTCCGGCCGAGAACCTGCTCGGCGAAGAGGGCGCTGCCTTCGGCTACCTGCGCACCAACCTCGCTCACGAGCGCCTGACCCTGGCTTGCGGCTCTGTCGCAACTTCCCGCCGCGCCTGGACCCTGGCTTACAAGTACGCTCAGGAGCGCGAGGCATTCGGTCGCCCGATTATCCAGCACCAGGTCCACGGCCACTACCTGGCTGACATCGCCACCCGCGTCACCGCCCTGCAGGCTTTCGTTGACCAGGCCGTTATGGCCCACAACGCTGGCCAGCTGGACGAGACCGGTGCTTCCATGGCCAAGTACTGGACCACCGAGGAGCAGCAGGACATCGTTACCCGCTGCCTGCAGATGTTCGGCGGCTACGGCTTCATGCTCGAGTACCCAATCTCCACTCACTACCTCGACTCCAAGGTCCAGACCATTTACGGTGGCACCAACGAGATCATGAAGGAGATCATCTTCCGTCGTATCGCCAAGGGCGGCGCAGAGTAAACAGCGCACGTCGGTCTAGCCGATTCGCCCCAAACCTCGTCAGGTCTTCCTGGCGGGGTTTTTGCATACCTCAAAGTAGGTGGCTGGCGATTATTTACGAGGCTGGATTAGAGCTCCCTTCCCCTGTGCCATACCCCTCACCAAAAACATTACCCCCTACAAAACCGAAACTATACAATGAGATGCCCATCTCATATACTAAGATTCTGTTAGGTAATGGTGATGCACTTCACCAAATTCCCTCCTAGGCCGCGCGAGCGCGTGACCGGAGATGAAGGATTGGAGTTCCAGAGGTATGAGCACAACCAACTCGACCGCTACCCCTCAGCGAAGGGAGGTGTTTTCCACCCGAGCAGCCTTCATTTTCGCCGCTATCGGCTCGGCAGTCGGGCTTGGAAACATCTGGCGTTTCCCCTATGTCGCGTATGACTCCGGCGGTGGCGCTTTCCTTATCCCCTACCTGGTCGCACTTCTGACCGCGGGTATCCCACTGCTCTTCCTCGACTTCGCCATCGGCCACCGCTTCCGAGGGTCCGCACCGAAGTCGATGCGTCGCATCAAGCCCTGGGCTGAGCCAATCGGCTGGATCCAGGTCGGTATCGCCTTCTTCATTACCGTCTACTACGCCGTTATTATCGCGTGGTCCTTCATCTACGCCTGGAAGTCCATCCGCAAGAGCTGGGGCCCAGATGCCGAGACCCACTTCATGAAGGACTTCCTCCAAGTAGACACCGAGAGCGTCTTCTCTCTGGACTTCGTCCCCTCGATTTCCATCGTCCTGCTCATTGTCTGGGTACTCGTCATCGGCATTCTGGCCGCTGGTGTGGACAAGGGCATCGGTAAGGTCTCGATTGTCTTCATCCCACTGTTGACCATCCTCTTCGTCGCAGTGGTCATCTACTCCCTGACGCTCGACGGCGCCGCAAAGGGCCTGGACGCATTCTTCACCCCAGACTGGTCCGCACTCACTGACTCCAGCGTATGGATTGCCGCCTACGGCCAAATCTTCTTCTCCCTGTCCGTGGCCTTCGGCATTATGCTGACCTACGCCTCCTACCTGAAGCCACGCACGAACCTCACCGGTTCCGGCCTGGTCACCGCGTTCGCAAACTCCTCCTTCGAGGTTCTCGCCGGTATCGGCGTCTTCGCCACCCTGGGCTTCATGGCAGCGCAGTCGGGTCAGGCCGTTGACGAGGTCGCAACCTCCGGTATTGGTCTTGCCTTCATCGCATTCCCGACGGTCATCTCTGAGATGCCAAAGGTCATCGGTTCGGTCTTCGGGCTACTGTTCTTCCTCTCCCTGGCAATCGCCGGTGTGACCTCCCTGATGTCGCTGCTCGAGGTCGTCGTCTCCGCAGTAAAGGACAAGCTGAACCTCGGCCGCGTCCAGGCCACCCTCACCGTCGGTGGCGCCATGGCCGTCATCTCGCTGCTGGCCTTCCCGACCACCTCAGGTCTGGTAACCCTCGACATCGTAGATAAGTTCACCAACAACGTCGGTATCGTCCTGGTTGCACTGCTGACCATCATCGCAATCGACTGGATCCTGCGCCGCACCAACGAGTTCGCCATGCACCTCAACGCCGTGTCCTCGTTCAAGGTCGGCACCATGTGGCAGATCTTCGTCGGAAACATCACGCCGGTCATTCTCGCCGTCATCCTGTTCCAGGAGCTCATTGGACTTTTCCAGGAAAACTACGAAGGCTACTCCGACACCCAAATCGACATCTTTGGCTGGGGTGTCATCGGCGTGATTCTCATCGGCGCTCTGATTATGGCCATCCTGCCTTGGCGCGGCCAACACCGTCTCGATGGCCCTCCGGGCTCGGACTTCGGTGTGACGCCAGATTTCAAGCGGTCCTCACACCTGCCACGCAAGCACACTCCGGAAACCGAGGAGGTTTAAGCCAAATGTCCGGTATCGCAATTGTCATGATGGCACTGTTCATCATCGTCATCTGGGGCGGTCTGGCGGTCTCGCTGGTCAGCCTATCCAAGCACCCTGACGAGGTTTCCGGTGAGCTGGGAGATCACCCAGAACTCACCAGTGAAGTACTAGGAGCACAGGAAGAGCAGTAGTTCTTCACTACTACCTCTCCCCTGCCACTCCAGGTATCTGCCTTACTCACCTACGAAATGCGGTGGTCGCTTCTCCAAGAACGCGGCCACCGCTTCCTTATGGTCGGCCGAGACCGCCAAACGAGCCTGCGCGTCCGCCTCCGCCGCAGCGGCAGACAAGGTATCCCGGCGCAGCAGAGCCTTAATCTCCTTCAGCGCGGCCGTCGGCCCCGCCGCAAACTGGACAGCCAACTCACGTGCCCGAGTCGCTGGATTATCCACCACTTCAGTGACCAGGCCGAGGCTCAGGGCTTCGTCGGCAAGCACCTTCTTATCGAAGAACAACAGCTCACGCGCCTTCGCGTCGCTGACCATGCGCGGCAGCAGCGCCGACATGCCACAGTCCGTGGCCAGGCCAATCGACGGGAACGCCGCCTTGAACGACGCCTTCGGGCCCGCGATACGGAAATCACAGTGCAGCGCCAACGACCAGCCGGCACCCGCCGCAGCACCTTCGATAGCGGCAATAACCGGAACGTTAATCGCGGTCAGCTCCGCGACCATCGGGTTGTACTCCTCGACAACCTTGCCCATGCCGGCGCCGGACTGCAGGTCAGAAATGTGCTCCTTCAAATCCTGGCCCGTACAAAACGCCTTCGGCCCGCCGAGCAGGATAACAGCGCGCACATCCGGCTCCTGTGCACGCTCAAAAGCGGCCTTTAGCTCCAAGCGGAGATTCTTATCCAGGGAGTTATAGGCATCCGGGCGGTCGATGGTGATGGCTAGAATGCCGTCGGAAAAGTCTTGAGTAACGTTGCTCATAACCTCGCAGGTTATCGCAATCTCCCCCGCCTCGGACGCACTTTTGCACCAAATCACTCGCCGCGAGTAACAAGGGACACATGACACTTCCACGCCCCGCCACGCCTGACGACGTCCACGAGATCGTCGACCTCATCAAAGACCTGGCGGCCTACGAAAAAGAACCCGATGCCGTCCGACTGACCCCCGAGCGCCTGCGCGAACAGCTCTTCGGGGACAACCCTGCAATCTTCTGCCACGTCGTCGACTCCACATCCGGAAATTTGGACGACGGCGCCGGTGGCGGTGATGGCGGTGTTGGTGGTGTTGCTGGCGGTGTTGGCGGTGTTGGAGGCAGCCCGCGCCTCGACGGCATTGCACTGTGGTTCCTCAACTACTCCACCTGGGAAGGCACCCACGGCATCTACCTCGAAGACCTCTACGTCCGCCCCGAGGCACGCGGCACCGGCAAGGGCAAAGCACTGCTGCAGAACCTCGCGCGAATTGCCGTGGAGCGAGGCTACTCACGTGTCGAGTGGTGCGTCCTGAAGTGGAATCAACCCTCCATCGATTTCTACCGCTCCCTCGGCGCCTTCCCCATGGACGAATGGGACACCTTCCGCCTCACCGGCAGCGCCCTGCGCGACTTCGGGGCGTAACAGACGGCAGCGCGTGGTGCGGCGGTACGGCGGTGCAGCTGCGCTGCGTTTTGCGCCGTGAAAAGTCCGGATGTGGATAACTGCTAAACCGGCTGACTTATCCACAGCCTGCCCCCATAGGCGTTGTCCCCCTACATCCGGACTTTTACCTTCAAAGGCATGACAGTTCTTGGGACGCTCGCCGCACTGGCCTCGCGTGGAATGGACACGCTAGCGGAACTCCACGCCGCGCGTCCCGACGGCCACGACGCCACCTCCCACCTGGCGGCAACCCTCGGCCTTGACCCGGCGCGCCTCCGGCTTTTGCTACGCGTCGCCGCCCACTATCTCCAACCCGCTGACACCGAGGAAAACACCAAAGCCCGCGAAGACGCCACCGCCCTTGCGCGCCAGCTCGGCCTCAGCCTGGACACCTGCGTGCTTATCGACAAGCGCAGCCGCCAAGTCAACAACGCCGAACTCCACGACAACCTGCGGCTCACATTCGTCGCTGCCGCCGAACGCCTCGGCTTCGAAGAACTCGATCTCTACATGCGGGAAACTCTCACCGAGCTCAACACCGAAGACGAGCCACCCCAGCATCTGCGCGCCCGATTTTCCCGGAAGGTAGACATCCGGGGAATGAAGCACTTCCACATCTCCGGCCCCTCGGATATGCTCGACAATCTCCTGTCGCCACTTACCATCCGTGCCGCAGAAATCCGGAAGTCCCATCCGGAGTTTTCCCACGACCGCTGCGTCGGCCAAGCGCTTGCCGAGCGCCTCGAGCATGCCGATGCCGCAACGCCCGTCGACAAGCTCGATGAAATGCGCTACCAACCCGCCATCATCATCACCGCACAAGACCTCATCGACTACAGCCCGCGATTCGCCGCCACCACCAACGGCTCCGCGCTCGCCCCCGACGTCTTCCTTAACGCCCTACTCGCCGACACCGGGTGGGCCGTGCTTTACGACGAGCACAGCGCCATTACGGACTTATTTCCCATCGGCAACCCACGTCTGGCGACTGAAGAGCAGCGCATCGCGATGCTCATCGACAACCCCATCTGCGCCTGGCCCGGCTGTGAACGCCCCGCCTATAGCGGACAAGCGCACCACCTAGTCGCCCACAAAAACGGCGGCACAACCACGCTGGACAACCTCACCATGGTCTGCCGAGAACACAACGGGCTTAACGACGACGACCGGGAAGGACGCAACGGCCACCTCGAACGCATCCCCACATCCGGACATATTCGATGGCGCCCGCCGGATAAAACTCGGCCGCCGCTGTTTAGCAACTCATTCGTGACATCAATGTCCGGGAGGTCCTACGCCGGATACCGGGCAGGCACGACGAAACAGCTCGGGCCGGAGCCACCACCTCCGGACCAAAACCCGGATGTACGGGAAAACCCGTCCTAGCGCACTGCTAGAACGGGTACTTGCGCTGCAAAAACGCAGAATTAGATGAGGTTCCAGTCCTCGATGCCGTCGTAAAGCGGGAATTCCTGAGCAATCTTCGAAACACGAGCACGCAGGGAGTCAACATCCGCATTCTTGCCGGCGGCGAGAGCAGTACCGATGACATCGGCGACCTCGGTGAAGGCCTTCTCGTCGAGACCACGGGTGGCCAGCGCCGGAGTACCGATACGAAGTCCGGATGTAACCATCGGAGGACGCGGGTCAAACGGAACAGCATTGCGGTTGACGGTAATGCCAACAGCGTGGAGCAGATCCTCGGCCTCCTGGCCGTTCATCTCAGAATTGCGCAGATCCGCCAGAACCAGGTGGACATCGGTGCCGCCAGTGAGAACATCGACGCCAGCCTCGGCGCAGTCGGAAGCGGTGAGACGCTCAGCCAGAATGCGGGCACCAGCGAGAGTGCGCTCCTGGCGCTCCTTGAACTCCTCGGTACCAGCAATCTTCAGCGCCACGGCCTTGCCGGCGATGGCGTGCATCAGCGGGCCACCCTGCTGCCCCGGGAAAACAGCGGAGTTCAGCTTCTTGGCGTACTCCTGCTTAGCCAAAATCATGCCCGAACGTGGACCACCGAGGGTTTTGTGAACGGTGGTCGACACAACGTCAGAATGCGGAACCGGCGACGGGTGCAGACCGGCGGCAACCAGGCCTGCGAAGTGCGCCATGTCCGTCCACAGCTTCGCACCGACCTCATCGGCGATGGAACGGAAAGCTTCGAAGTCGAGGTGGCGCGGGTACGCCGACCAACCTGCGATGAGAACATCCGGCTTTTCTGCGAGCGCCTGCTCACGCACCTTGTCCATATCGATCCGCATAGTGTCCTTGTCCACACCGTATGCGGCGACGTGGTAGAGCTTGCCGGAGAAGTTCAGCTTCATGCCGTGGGTCAGGTGACCGCCGTGTGCCAGGTCGAGGCCCATAATCTTGTCACCGGCGTTGATTAGCGCATGCAGAACGGCAGCGTTGGCCTGCGCACCTGCGTGTGGCTGAACGTTGGCGAACTCAGCGCCGAAGAGCTCCTTGGCGCGGTTGCGTGCCATGTCCTCGACGACGTCGACGTATTCGCAGCCACCGTAGTAACGACGGCCCGGGTAGCCTTCGGCGTACTTGTTGGTCAGAACCGAGCCCTGAGCTTGCAGCACTGCACGTGGAACAAAGTTCTCACTGGCAATCATTTCGAGCATGTCACGCTGACGAGAGAGCTCCCCTGCCATTGCCTCTGCGAGGTCGGGATCGAGTTCACGCAGCGATTGGTAGCGGACATCGTTATTGTTAGACCCGGTCATGAGTAGGTTTTCGACCTTTCAATGAAACTTCAATGCCACAGGCCATGCTAGCCCTTTATGGGGCAAACCACGAAAGCAGCACCATTCAGGTATGCCCCCTTTATTGACTCGTTTTCCGGTTTTCGGCACCCCCTTGGCACAATTGGAAGTATGACGCGCGCAACATCCCCCAGCCCGTACGTCGAGTTCAAACGCGAGCAGTGGCGCGAAATGCGCAAGAATATGCCTCTGGTGCTGACGGAAGAGGAAGCTGAACGACTTTCCGGTATCGGTGAAAACATCGACCTGGACGAAGTCGCCGAGGTCTATCTTCCGCTTTCTCGTCTGATTCACATGCGTGTGGCGGCGCATCGGGAGCTGAACGCCGTAACGTCGAACTTTCTTGGGGAAAATCCTTCGAAGGGGGCGTCGGTGCCGTTTATTATCGGCGTCGCGGGTTCGGTGGCGGTCGGCAAGTCAACGACGGCGCGTTTGCTGCAGGTCCTGCTCGAGCGCTGGGAGACTAATCCGCGGGTGGACTTGGTTACTACTGATGGCTTCCTCTATCCTTCTGAGGAATTGAATCGCCGTGGGATTATGCAGCGCAAGGGGTATCCGGAGTCGTATGATCAGCGTGCGTTGATGCGGTTTGTCACGGCGGTGAAGTCGGGGGCGCGGCATGTGAAGGCGCCGGTGTATTCGCACACGCTCTATGACCGGGTGCCGGATGAGTTCGTCGATGTCGATCGTCCGGACATTCTCATTCTCGAGGGGCTCAACGTTTTGCAGACGGGCCCGACGCTGATGATTTCCGATCTTTTCGATTTCAGTGTCTACGTCGATGCCCCGCGCGCGGACATCGAACGCTGGTACATTAATCGTTTCCTCAGTCTCCGCCAGACGGCGTTTCGCGCTCCGGGCGCGCACTTCGCGGATTACGCCACGCTTGACGACGAAGCTGCGGCCGAGGTGGCCCGACGCATTTGGCAGCAGGTGAACTTGCCGAACCTGACGGAAAATATTTTGCCCACTCGAGTGCGGGCGTCATTAGTTCTTACGAAGTCTCGGGACCACAAGGTTTCGAGGGTCCGGATGCGCAAACTCTAACATCCGGAAATTTTTCCGGATGTAGGGAGGTTATTTGCCGAAGCGGCGTGAGCGCTGCGAAAAGTCTCGAAGTGCGCGGAGGAAGTCGATGCGGCGGAATTCGGGCCAGTAGGTATCGGTGAACCAAATCTCGGAGTAGGCGGTTTGCCAGAGGAGGAAGCCGCTGAGCCGCTGTTCTCCGGAAGTGCGGATGACCAGATCGGGGTCCGGTTGTCCGGATGTGTAGAGGCGGCGAGAAATGGCATCGGTGGTGATGCGCTCCTCAAGCTCGGAAGCATCGATTCCCTCGGCGACTGATTCCCGGATGATTCTGCGTACTGCGTCGACGATTTCCTGCCGGCCGCCGTAGCCAACGGCGATGTTGACCTGGATGCCGGTGTTGTTCGCGGTGACTTCTTCGTCGTGACGCAGCCGGGCGGTCATTCTTTCCGGAAGGAGCTCGAGGTGGCCGACCATGCGCAGGCGCACGTCGTTAGGCGATTGCGCCAATTCGTCGACGACGTCGGCGATGATGTCGAACAGTAATTCCAGCTCTTCGGGGTCTCGCCCGAGGTTTTCGGTGGAGAGCAGGTAGATGGTGACCAGCTCGATTTCCTGCTCGGCGCACCAGCCGACGAATTCTGCGATTTTGCGGGAGCCGACGCGGTGGCCGTGGCTGACGTCGGTGAATCCAGCCTCCCTCGCCCAGCGGCGGTTGCCATCGGCCATGATGGCAACGTGCTTGGGGCGAGGTTTTCCTTCTAGCTCTTGGGCTAGTTTGCGCTCGTAGAGCGGATAGGCGATCCGCCGGAGTGAGGACGGCTGGTTTTCTTTCACATATGTAACCCTACCCAATGGGCACGGCCACTTTGTGCTTAGTCGCGTGCCTGCCGACGCTTCCGAACTTCTGCCGCAAGCGTACGCAGCAGCCGGTCGGTGGTTTCCCAATCCATGCACGCATCGGTGACGGACTTGCCGTATACGAGGCCCTTACGACCATCGGTAATTTTTTGCGCGCCGGCTTCGAGGAAGGACTCCATCATGATGCCGGTGATGCGCTCGTCGCCGCCCCCGATGAGCTTGCCGAGCTCCTCAACGACCTCGGCCTGGCGCACCTCGGATTTTCCGGAATTGGCGTGGGAGGCATCCACCATGATGCTGACGGTTTGCTCGGCCTTGTTCAGGCGCGCTTCGGCGTCGTTAAGCGATTCTTCGTCCCAGTTCGGGCCGGAGGTGCCACCGCGGAGGATGATGTGGCAGTTGTGGTTGCCGGCGGTTTCGACAACGGCGGCGCGGCCTTGGTCGTTCATGCCGAAGAAGAAGTGCGGGTTTGCTGCGGAGACCAGCGAGTCCACGGCGACCTGGACGTTGCCGTCGGTGCCGTTCTTGAAGCCGATGGGCACGGAAAGTCCGGAAGCGAGCTGACGATGGACCTGCGACTCCGTGGTGCGCGCACCAATTGCACCCCAGGAGACGGCGTCGGAAATGTACTGCGGGCTGTTGGGCTCGAGGAATTCGGCGCCGGCGGGCAGGCCGGTGCGCAGGACCTCGATGAGTACCTCGCGGGCCATGTGCAGGCCCTTGTTGATTTTGAAGGAGCTATCCAGGTCGGGGTCGTTGATGAGTCCCTTCCAGCCGACGGTGGTGCGCGGCTTTTCGAAGTAGACGCGCATGACGACCAGCAGGTCCTCGTCGAGCTCATCGGCGGTGGCCTTCAGGCGGCGGGCGTAGTCGATGGCGGCCTCAGGGTCGTGAATGGAGCACGGGCCGACAACGACCAGCAGACGATCGTCTTCACGGGCGATGACGCGGGCGACGTCGAGTCGCGACTGCTCTACCTCGTTAACCAGGTTTGGGGTCAGTGGCTGTTTGGCCATGACCTCTTCTGGGGAGGGCAGGTCGTGGAAGGCTACGACGCGGCGGTTCGCGGTCGAGGCGGGGGCTTCGAGGGAAGTTGGAGGGGTCATCTGAGGTCTCTTTTCTCTGGGTGATTAGTTGCGCATTTTGGCTGTAGATACGACAAAAGGCAGCGCCCCGATTGGTTGGGGCTGCTGCCTTTGGCTCCGGTTGGTGGCGACGTGACGATTAGCCGCCGGCTGTGACTATGTCGTCACTGCCTCCGGAGCCTTCGAAAAATAAAATCGCCACATACGCATGTGCTTGACTGTAGCGCACTGCCTAGAATCCCGCAATTCGAACTCCAAATCCCGCCACATGGGAAACAATCAGGGGTGCACACATTGCCCGTCGTCAAGCGGCGCGCACATGCCTTGACGCTAACTACTCCGCTTCACGACGCTGCTCTGCTGCAGCCATCGCTTTATCCACGGCCTCGGAATCAAAGGGATCCATACCGTGCGCCTCGGCAAACTTCCGGCGGGCGGCCATGCGCTTCGCGCGCCGCGAGAGATCCCAGCCGAGAGCCAGGATGACGATGAGCAAAACGACAATGATGAGCAGGCCAATAGGAGAGGCCTTACCGAAGTCAGCACCCCGCGGACCAGTGGGGTTCTGCGCCAGGAAAACTGTCGTGCGAGCCGCCAAGGCATCGAAGCTTTCAATCATGAGTTCCAGCTTAGCGTTAATTCCGGACTATTCCGCGTCGGGGTCGATACCGGCGAAGAGATCGGTCTCTGGCAGCTCAGTCTGCACGCGAGTGCGGGCGAGCTCAAACTCTTCGGTCGGCCAAACGCGCTGCTGAATGTCTACTGGCACGGCGAAGAATGGCCCGTTCGGATCGATCTGCGTGGCGTGCGCCAGCAGCGCCTGATCCCGCTGCTGGAAGTAATCGCCGCACTCGACCTGTGTGGTCACGCGGGTCATGATGTCGCCGGGAGTCTTAGTCCAACGGCGGAAGGACTCGGCCAGCGGACTTTCCAAGCCGTTGTCACGGTAGTAGTTATCCAGCGCGATGAGGCGCGCCTTGATGAAACCGTGGGTGTAGTAGAGCTTGAAAATCTCCCATGGTTCACCGAGCTCGGGGTACTTATCCGTTCCAGACTCCAGCCAAGCGCGCATGGACACGATGTGGGTCATGATGTGGTCCGGGTGCGGGTAACCACCGTTTTCGTCGTAGGTAATGACAACGTGCGGGCGGAATTCCCGGATGGCCCGAATGAGAGGCTTGGTCGCATCCTCGACCGATTGGCGAGCAAACACACCATGCGACAGCACCGGCACCGGGTTGCCCGCAGGCAGACCGGAGTCGGTAAAGCCGAGCCACTCATGTTCAACACCGAGAATCTCAGCGGCTGCAGCCATTTCGTGAACGCGCACCGCGGCGATATTCTCCCGCACCTCCGGCCGATCCATCGCCGGGTTGAGAATGCTACCGGCCTCACCGCCGGTGCAGGTCACCACTTTGACGCGATGCCCTTCCGCCGCATATCGGGCCATTGTTGCGGCGCCCTTGCTCGATTCGTCATCAGGATGAGCGTGAATTGCCATCAGACGAAGTGCCAATTGAAGTCACTCCCGCTACTATCTCAGTCCATGTTTTCTGGCCGAGGCCGGGGCCCTTCGACCGCAACGATGCTACTACAGCACCGTTTCAATACCGCCCCACTATAGCGCTGCACCATCATATGACCACGCAGCATCGCTACTCGGTGGAACAACATAGCAGCAGGACACTGCGCCACACCAGAAAGATTGTTTAACTGTCAACATTTTACCACGTCGACCAAGAACTCCGATAGGCTAAAAAGCATGGCTGAAAGTTCGGAGCGAAACACCCGAAATACCGCAGCGCCTAACGGGCAGCGCGAGCGCTATGGGGACAACAGTCGCACTCTCCCCGCAAAATTGGTTGTCATCGCTATTGTTGGCATGCTCGTCATCGCCGGCGCATACATCTTCGTTCAGATGAACCGCGTCTCCGCCCCGGATGTCTCTGCAACGCAAGCGGGCTGGAGCCGCACTCCAGGTAAGGAAGATGAGCAGTTCATCTTCACCCTGGACGTCACCCGCGAAAAGCCGGAGCTGGATAGCTACTGCATTATCTACGCGCTGAACTATGACGTGGCAGAGGTCGGCCGTCGCGACGTATTCATTCCGGGCGGCGGCCCCGCTACGGTGCGTATGGACGTCCCCATTGCCACCCGCGAGTTGGCCGTCGCAGGCGATGTCTACGGCTGCTCCACCGACATTCCGGAGTTCCTCGCACCTGCTAAGTAACCGCCTTTCGCAACTGAGGATTATGCGCTTTCACGGCACGTCGTAAAGCGTGCGCAACAACACTCCGACGCGCCTGTTATTGCCATGTGGCGTGACAGTGCTATCCTGTGACGCAGCCGACGGCCCCAAGCGGGGCCGCTTTTGTATTAAATAGCCAAAACACAGGAGGAACCATGACTGAGGCAAAGAACAATAGCCCATGGCTCACCCAGGAGTCCTACGACAAGCTCAAGGGCGAGCTTGAGGCGCTATATGAAAACCGCCCGGTCATCGCCGCCGAGATTAACGAGCGCCGCGAAGAGGGCGACTTGAAGGAAAACGCCGGCTACGATGCCGCCCGCGAGCAGCAGGGACAGGAAGAGGCACGCATCCGCTACCTCGAAGACCTGCTCCAGCGCGCCACCGTCGGCGAGATTCCGCAGGAGTCCGGTGTGGCTCTGGTCGGCACCGTGGTCCACGTCTACTACGACGGCGACGAAGACGACACCGAGACCTTCCTCATCGGTACCCGTGGCGCTGACTCCTCCAACCCGAACCTGGAGACCTACTCCACCGATTCCCCGCTGGGCAAGGCTCTGGTCGGCGCTAAGGAGGGCGAGACCCGCACTTACGCTTCCCCGAGCGGCGACGAAGTGTCTGTCACTGTGGTCAAGGCTGAGCCGTACGACCCGGAGATGGACGCCTAAGCGCTCCCGGCGTTAGACCGCCTCAACCCAGGCGGCAACTTCGGACCACAGTGCCCGATTCTTGGACCGATAGAAGCCCATATGGCCTATCGGTCCATTTTTTGTGCCCTCTCCCGCTTCGATATCGCGCTTTACGACGTCACACTGCACAACCCTATCGGTCAATACGTCGACTGCCAACAACAAAGCGCCGGCCAACCCGTAATAACGGGCTAACCGGCGCTTGTGCGTTAGTTAGTTTTCTAGCGTTTAGTCCCTGAAGTAGGACAGCAGACGCAGAATCTCGGTGTAGAGCCAGACCAGGGTCACAGCCAGGCCGAGGGCGACACCCCAGGCGTACTGAGCCGGAGCGCCAGCGCGGACCAGGCGGTCAGCCTGATCGAAGTCAATCAGGAAGCTGAAGGCTGCCAGGCCGATGCAGACCAGCGAGAAGATGATCGACAGCATGCCGCCGTCACGCAGCGGGAAGCCCAGGCCGAACAGGGAGAGCACCAGGTTGCCCAGCATGAGGACCAGCACACCGATCAGAGCCGCGCTCATAAAACGGGTGAACTTCGGGGTCACGCGGATAGCGCCCGACTTGTAGACGAAGAGCATACCGATGAAGACACCCAGGGTGGCCAGCACTGCCTGCATAATCAGCGCACCTGCGGCAACGCCCTGAATTGGAGCGGTGAACATGAAGCTGATGCCACCGACGAAGAGGCCCTCGAAGGCCGCGTAGGTGAGGGTAACCGGCGCGGAGCCGTACTTCTTGCCGAAGGTGGAAACCAAAACAGTAATCAGACCACCGATGGCGCCGACAATGGTCAGAATCATGGCCAGGCTGGTGGAGACACTGACGGCAATGAAGAAATTGACCGCAGCCAAAACGATGATGGTTGCCAGCGTGATGCCGGTCTTGGAAACGACATCGTCGACCGTCATCGGACGGTAGTCGGCGGCAACCTGCGACTGGTACGGGTTATCCCCGTAGCCAGCGCCCATCTGGCCTTGGCCGTAGTGATGTGCGCCCGCCTGTCCGCGGGCGACGGTCTTAGTAAGTGAACTGAATGCAGGATTGCTGCTTTCGCGCACGTCGTCCTTCTTTCTTTTCTCAGTTTTTCTTACGTTTTGTATTCAGGCACACGCGCTTACGTTTGCCTACACTTTCTACAACGGGCGATGTAAAGGTATTGTTCCCAACCCTGAAAAACAGTTAGTATCAAGGTAATTCCTCGCCTGCTGGCGGTGATTTTGTAATCGCGGAAAAACTCACAGTCGCCAGGCGTGGGCACCACATGAGTGATTATGAAACAGGAGGTTGGTCAAGATGTCTGATGGCCTTGACTACGATCCGGATACCACTGGTGATTTCGACGAGACCACGCTCGATGGCTCAGAGGGACTCGATGGCGACTTCCTCACCGGTGATGGCGAGAATTATGTAATGGATCCGCCGGACCGCTGGCGGGGCGCTTCTCCGCATGACACCCTCGGCAAGCGGTTGGCCGAGGAAAAGCCGGACATCGACGTCGACGACGATCTGGATGATGACCCGGAGATGCGTTACGGCGATGTCGACGGCCACGAACCGTTCGAGTTCGGCAACGATGGCCCGCGCGACCCGGACCGCAACCGTCGGATGGGCTGGACTACTTACTAAAGTTTTCTAAGTTTTTGTAGTTTTGCCAAATTTACTATCTCGGGGCGCCGCGCAACAGTAGTATCTGTGCCATGACAGCATCTACTGCTACGACAAACCGAACTACCATCCGCAATCCGCTTAACGACGAGCTCGTTGCCCGCCTTCTTCAGCGCGTCACGGTAGCTGATAAGTCGAAGACCGCCACTATCTCGGCACCATTTACCGGCCAGGAGCTGGCGCAGATTCCTGTCGGTACCCAGGCCGATGTCGACGAGGCATTCAAGCGTGCCCGTGCCGCGCAGAAGAAGTGGGCCCGCATGGCGCCGGAAAAGCGCGGCGAAGTGCTGCACCACTTCCACGACCTGCTCTTTACCCACTGCGACCAGGTGCTGGACCTGCTGCAGGCCGAGACCGGTAAAAACCGCGCCAGTGCCCACGAGGAGCTCGTACACACCGCTATCACCGCCCGCTACTACGGCAATCAGGGCCCGAAACTGCTTGAGCCGAAGCGAGCGCACGGCGCGGTCCCGGTACTTTCCAAGACCACCGTCTACCACCACCCAAAGGGCGTCGTCGGTGTTATTGCTCCGTGGAACTACCCGCTGACCCTCGCGGTTTCCGATGCGCTGGCTGCACTGATGGCCGGTAACGCCATCGTGCTCAAGCCGGACAGCACCACTCCGTTTACCGCTCTCTTCGCTGTCGATTTGCTCTACCGCGCTGGCCTTCCGGAGGATCTCTTCCAGGTCATTCCAGGACCCGGTCGCGTTGTCGGCCAGGGCATTGTCGGCCAGTGTGACTTCCTGATGTTCACCGGCTCCTCCGAGACCGGCCGCTCGCTGGCACAGCAGTGCGGCGAACGCCTGATCAGTTTCTCCGCGGAGCTCGGCGGCAAGAACCCGCTGATTGTCGCTGAAGATGCCAACATCAACCGCGCGGTCGAGGGCGCACGCATCGGCTGTTTCACCAACTCCGGTCACCTGTGCGTGTCCATTGAGCGAATCTATGTCGTGGACTCCGTCTGGGACGAATTCGTCCCGGCATTCACCGACCGCGTGAAGGCAATGTCCATCGGCGCTGGCTACGAATGGGAAACCGAGATGGGCTGTCTGCAGTCGCAGGGCCAGTTCGACATCGTCAAGTCCATGGTCGACGAGGCCATCGAGGCCGGCGCCACCGTGCTGGCCGGCGGTCGTCCTCGCCCGGATCTGGGACCGCTGTTCTACGAACCGACCGTGCTTACCGACGTCCCGGAGGGCGTCGCCCTGCTGACCGAAGAGGTATTCGGCCCGGTGGTAGTCCTCCAGCGTGTCTCGGACGTCCATGAGGCTATCGCCAAGTCCAACGATTCCCGTTATGGCCTCAACGCTTCGCTGTGGACCTCCCCGCGTCGCGCAAAGGAGCTGGCTCCACAGCTTGAGGCCGGTACCGTCAATGTCAACGATGGTTTTGCTGCGGCCTTCGCGTCTGTCGATGCCCCGATGGGTGGTTTCAAGGATTCGGGTGTGGGCCGTCGTCAAGCAGCGGGCGGCCTGCTGAAGTACACCGATGAGCAGACAGTGACCGTGCAGCGCCTTTCCCCTGTGTCGATGCCACAGATGCCGCGTGAGCTGTACTCGAAGGTGTTCAACACGGCACTTGTCCTCGGCAAGAAGTTCAACGTCCTGCCGTAATCCGCATGTAGCGCACACAGATAGCAAAAGGCCAGGTCAGAAAACTCTCCGACCTGGCCTTTTGGTGCCCCCAGTGGGACTCGAACCCACACTGAAAGGATTTTAAGTCCTCTGCCTCTGCCAATTGGGCTATAGGGGCCCCTAAGAAAGATTAATGGGCGATATGGGTGTCTACCAAACTCGCCACAATTCCGTCGAGGATATCCTTCTCGCTGATGTAGAAAAAGCGCTGCTCTTCCTTCGCTGCCTCGGAAAGCGGCAGCGCCTCAAACATGTCCATCAGACCGTCCACAATGATGGAACCGCCGGCGAAGACATCCGCGCGCTTCGGATGCATCACGGGATTGGCAGCGAGGGACTCCGCGTCGGTCTCAATCACGGACGCGGTCAGCGCACGCAACGCCGCAAAGCGCAGCTGCGACAGGTGGATTGCCTCCGGGTCGTAGGTTTCTAGCCCCTGTGCCAGCGCCGACAGCGTGGTGAAGGTCCCGGCGCAGCCGACGATGGTGCGAGCCTTGTCGACAGGCACCTTCGCAACAATCTCGTCGGCCAGCTCCGCAACATACGAACGCGCCTCCTGGACCTGTTCCGCCGTCGGTGGCGAGGCCTGCAGGAACCGTTCGGTCAAGCGCACACTGCCCATAGCCACGGAATCAGAACCGGCTACCGTACCATCGTGGTCACCGACAATAACCTCGGTGGAGCCACCGCCGACGTCAATGACGCAATACGGACCGAGCTCGGGCTCCAAGTCATCTACCGCCCCGCGGAAGGACAGCGCGGCTTCCTCGTCGCCGGAAATAACCTCGGCCTCTGCACCCCACGGAGCGAGAATCTCGCGGGTCATGGCGAAGAAATCGTCGCGGTTGCTTGCGTCGCGTGTCGCCGATGTCGCCACCATTCGGACTGCTTGCACTTTTTCGACCTGCATAAGCTCCGCATACTTCGTCAGAGCCTCCCGCACGCGCTCCAGCGCCTCTGGAGCCAGCATGCCAGTGGCATCCACGCCCTGGCCAAGGCGGACGATTTCCATCAGTCGGTGCAGTTCTGTGATTTCGAGAACTCCATCGACAACCTCGACCCGGCTGATAAGCAGGCGAAGCGAATTAGTGCCGCAGTCGACGGCAGCGAGGGTCGTCATTTATCCCTCCACCCCCGGATACGCAATACCGAGCTCGGCAATCGTGGGCCAATCTGCGGGAATCGCGGTGCCGCGCAGCTTCTCGTTCTCCGCCGCCAGCGCCACCGACTCAGTACCCAGTCGGAAGTGATTCGGCCCCTTGGCCAGCGCGTAGGCAATAAGAACGTGGAGGCACTTCACGCGCGTCGGCATGCCGCCACCGGAGAAGTCCGTGCCCAGGTCTTCCATCTCATTGCGCTCTGCCAGAAACGCCTCGTGCGCGCGCTGGTAATCGGCGGCGAGCTCTTCGTCGCTTTCCAGACGCGCGGTCATTTCCTTCATCACGCCAGTCGTCTCCAACCGGGAGGCCTCCGCGGTGAGTCGCGGATCAGTTAGGTAAAAGAGCGTGGGAAACGGAGTGCCATCGTCCAAGCGCGGCTTCGTCTTGACCACACCAGGAGTGCCGTCGGGGCTGCGGTAAGAGATGTCCACTACACCGCGCGGTTCACGTCCGAGCTGCTCCGCTATCACTTCCAAATCTGCGGTATCCACAGACATCGGTCACACTCCTTTTGCTTCCGTTTTACTGACACATAATCTCACAGTCGCCTTACAAGCGCGTTGCTTCGCTTTACGACGGCACACTCCGCCGCGCATGCAACCTCACCGAGAGGCCCCAGGTAGCCCTACGGAGGTTTAGGACTCCGGTACCGTCGGCAAGCTCTCTGGCCTCGTTGCCTGATCGCGCCCCGGATTAGGGCGAGTCTCTTCGGGTTCGGGCGGGATGGAAATGGAATCCCACAGCGTCTCGTACCACTTCTTGGCCTGGTGCTGCGGAATTTCCTCCGGCTGCGTCACAGGCTGTTCGCCCACGGCCGGATCGAGGATACGGAATGGGGTCTCCCCCGGCTCTACCAGCCCCAGGCGCAGACGTGCCTGCTCCTTAACATAGGCGGGGTTGGAGTACAGCTCCTTTTCATCCTCTAACTGCTTAATTCGCTGTTCCATGCGAGCAATATTGTCCTGCGTTGCGGCTACATCCGCCTGCTGTTGTGCAAAAGTCCGCAGCGGAATTGCGAGAACAGATACTAAGAAAAGCACCAGCAGACCAATACCGATCTTCTGTGCCGTGCTCAGCGAGCGCATTCCCGATGCGATTGCCGCTGCCGAACGCTGCCCCGCCCCTGCAGGGCGCGACTGTGTTCCGCGGCGAGATCGGTCCGATGCACTCATGCCCCACACTCTACCCGACCGCCAGCCGATGAAATAACAAAAACCCGCCCACAACCACGTGCGTGGTGCGGACGGGCAGTGCTAGACGCAGCTTTCGCAGCGCCTCAGCTCTTTACTTGAAACGCGGGAATGCGCTGCGACCAGCGTAGACAGCAGCGTCACCCAGGTACTCCTCGATGCGCAGCAGCTGGTTGTACTTAGCAACGCGCTCGGAGCGAGCCGGAGCACCGGTCTTGATCTGGCCACAGTTCAGGCCGACAGCCAGGTCAGCGATGGTGGTGTCCTCAGTCTCACCGGAGCGGTGGGACATCATGGACTTGTAGCCGGCGTTGTGAGCCATTGCGACGGCCTCGAAGGTCTCGGACAGGGTACCAATCTGGTTGACCTTGACCAGCAGAGCGTTAGCGGCCTTCTTCTCAATGCCCTCTGCCAGACGCTTCGGGTTGGTGACGAAGAAGTCGTCGCCGACGATCTGGACCTTGTCACCAAGCTGAGCAGTCAGGGTGGTGTAGCCCTCCCAGTCATCCTCCTGCAGCGGATCCTCGATGGAGACGATGGCGTAGTTCTCAACCAGGTCAGCGTAGACAGCTGCCATCTCCTCAGCGGTGTGCTCGCCGCCCTCGAAGTGGTACTTGCCGTCCTTGAAGAACTCGGAAGAAGCGACGTCGAGAGCCAGAGCGACATCGTCGCCCAACTTGTAGCCTGCGGCCTCAATTGCCTCAACAATCAGGTCCAGTGCAGCCTTGGTGGAGTCAACCGACGGAGCGAAGCCGCCCTCATCACCGAGGCCAGTGGACAGGCCCTTGTCCTTAATGACCTTCTTGAGTGCGTGGTAGACCTCAGCACCGACGCGCAGTGCTTCCTTGAAGGTCGGGGCGCCAATCGGAGCAATCATGAACTCCTGGACGTCAACGCCGGAGTCAGCGTGTGCGCCACCGTTGAGGATGTTCATCATCGGAACCGGCAGAACGTGACCGTTCGGGCCGCCGACGTAGCGGAACAGATCCAGGCCAGCGGACTCAGCAGCAGCCTTGGCAACAGCCATGGAAACACCCAGGATTGCGTTAGCACCCAGGCGGGACTTGTTGTCGGTGCCGTCCAGCTCAATCATGGTCTTGTCAACCAGACGCTGGTCCTCAGCCTCGAGGCCAATAATTGCGTCCTCAATCTCCTCGAGCACAGCGCGGACAGCCTTCTCGACACCCTTGCCCAGGTAACGGTCTCCGCCATCGCGGAGCTCGTGTGCCTCATGAACGCCGGTGGAGGCACCGGACGGAACCGCAGCGCGGCCCACAGCGCCGTCTTCCAACAGCACCTCAACCTCAACGGTCGGGTTACCACGGGAGTCCAGAATTTCGCGTGCGTTCAACTCGATGATTGCAGCCATAGGTCACCTTTCCGCCGGAACCGTTCCGGCACATGACTCCAATTGTGGCACGGTTTGCCAACCTTCGCCTTAAATCCTTTTCACCCTATGCGGGCTGATTCAGCGCATAGTTCGCCGCAGCGTCCCGAACATCGCGAAGATACTGCTCAGACTGGTTATATGAGCGAATTGCAGATGCCCACCCTTCCGGGGTGGCGAGGTCGCGTTCCCCACTGCAGAGCATCCGTGCGGTGGTCGCAGTTGCGTCGTCGATGTTGTTGGGGTCGGCGACACCATCACCAGACGCATCCATCGCAAAACGATGCCAGGTCTCGGGAATAAACTGCATCGGCCCCACAGCGCGGTCATACTCTGTGTCACCGTCGAGTTCGCCGTTGTCAGTATCGAGAACCTCAGCAAACCCACTCGTGCCGTCCAGCGGCGGACCGATAATCGTCGGACTGACTACCCCATCGGCGCCGATATGAGCCGGCTTGAGCCAATTGCCCGAGTACGTGCCGTGATTAGTCTCCACTTTGCCCAGTCCTGCAAGCGTGTTCCACTCCAGGTGGCAGTTCGGGAACTGTTCTGCCGCAATCACATATGCGTTGCCGTAGGCGCGGAGAGCGTCCTCAGAAATACCCGTCTTCGGGGAAATCTGCTGCGCCCACTGTCGGAGCTGTTCCGAGGTGCGCCCGGGCGCGTTGACATCAATCATCGGCGGTGGCTCAGCCGCAGCAGGCGGCACATTATCCGGAATCGGCTTCTTGGTCAACGACGGGATTACGGGTCCAGTGAACATAGCCAACGCCCCAACCGTGCCAATGATGATCAGCACCGCCAGGGAGGTTAGACCGAGGCAGCCACAGCCTCTCGAGGACTTCTTTTTCCCCTTACTGCGGCCACGCGGCTTCGCCCCGCGGGGTGCGGGGTGCGCGTATTCATCAAAGGGAGAATTAGAAGGCATGGGGAATTACTCTACGGGGTAGACCGTAAAAATCACTCAAACTCGAGGACAGAAATCACTTTTGCTGGAAACTAGCTGTCGCTTTCCGACGGGCCGAAGTCCTCAGCCTCTTCGTTATCTTCGCTGCCCGCTGCCCACTGCTCAGCACTGCCGGCCTGCTGATTCTCCATCTGGGCCAGCTCAGTCAGGAATGTGCGTGAAGCCTGTCGGGTCCGTTCTTCCGCACCGGACTCAGTCTCCAGCCCCGGGGTCGGGACCAGAATCTCCACTGGAATGTCTGCATCGGACAGTCCCAGTGCACGTGCGCGGCGGATGGCTTCCTCAGCCAAAGTCAGAGCTGGCAGCTGTGTGGCCGGGTTCGAGCGCGGACGTCCGCGGCCGTAAGCCCACAGTCGCTCCTGTTCTTCCTCCGACACCATCTCTCCCTCGGCCACAGTGCCGTCGAAGAGGTACGGCTGACGAGCGCGCATCTTCAAAATAAAGTCGGTCGCCACATCGTCGAAGTCGAAGTCCTCCGCGATTTCAGCGTGGAAGAGGATCTGCAGCAGCAGATCCGACAGCTCGCTACGAATGTCACCGCCCTCGTTGACTGCGTCGACAAACTCGTAGGCCTCTTCAATGAGATACGGCAGCAGGCTCTTGTGCGTCTGGCGAGCTTCCCACTGCCCCGTGCGCCGTGCTGCCGCCATGATGTCCACGGCCTCGACGACGTGGGGCAGACGAGCTGCGGCAAGCTGTTCCTGCGGAGTCAGCGGTTCTGCAACAGGCTCTGCCCCTGGCTCTGCAACCGGTTCTGGCTCAGGTTCTTTCACCGAGTCCTGCTGGGGAGCCGCCGCAACCTGAGCTGCCGGAGCTGCTGGGTCCGGCGCATCATCCAGCTCGACCGAGTAGACCTTCTCGCCCGCATCGAGGCGATCGAGTACCTCGTCGTTTTCCATATCGGTGGTGACCAGAATCTCCGCCTGGGACACCGAGTGCCCACCGGCGTCGGCGATTGCCCAGCGCACACGGATCGGGACTTCTTCGGTGTAGCTGACTTCACCGGTCAGCAGGCTAGCGGCTTCCAGCGGAATCGCTGTTGGAAAGCGGCTATCGAGCTTGATGATAGTCATACGGTTTCTAGTCCTTTCCCATGTGCGAGATATCCATACGTGGAATTCCCGCCATCGATGTCAAGAAGTCTGCTACCCACTGCACCAATGCAATGTCGCGGACAGGTTTTGCCCGCAACCCTCGCCCTTCCTTCGGCATTCCGACGGAAACCGTGCGCGTTGCCGCACGATAGGTCGCCTGTGGATACAGGCGCTTGAGACGCACCTGCTTGGAGTCAGCAAGCTCCATAGGGGTTATTCTAATGTGCGCACCCATGGCTTGAACTTCATGCACGCCGAATTCCCGGCAAATAATTCGAAGTCGTGAAATAACCGCCAATCTCTCCACCTCAATGGGTGGGGTTCCGTAACGGTCAACGAGCTCTTCGAGCACTACGTCGATATCGTCCAGCGCACTGGCAGCAGCAAATTTGCGGTACGCCTCTAGACGTAGGCGTTCCGACGACACATATTCGGCCGGAATATTCGCATCGACCGGCAAATCGATCCGAACTTCCTTCGGTTCGTTATCGGAAGCATCCGGAGTTTCACCATCAGCCACTGCCTTCAGCGCGGCCACGGCCTCGCCAACCAGTCGGACGTACATATCGAAGCCGACACCGGCAATGTGACCGGACTGCTCCGCACCGAGGATATTTCCGGCACCGCGCATTTCCAGGTCCTTCATGGCCACAGCCATACCGGCACCCAAGTCATTGTTCTGCGCAATCGTGGACAGACGGTCGTAGGAAGTCTCCGTCAGCGTCTGATTTTCCGGGTAGAGGAAGTAGGCATAGGCGCGCTCACGGGAACGGCCCACGCGACCACGCAGCTGGTGCAGCTGGGAAAGACCCATATGGTGGGCGTTTTCCACAATCAACGTATTGGCGTTGGCAATATCCAGGCCGGTCTCCACGATGGTGGTACACACCAGCACGTCGTACTCGCGCTGCCAGAAGCCATCGACCGTGCGCTCCAGCTGCTCCTCCCCCATCTGACCGTGGGCCACTACCACGCGGGCCTCGGGCACCAAATTGCGGATATTCTGGGCGACTTTGTCAATGGTTTCCACCTTATTATGCAGGTAGAACACCTGTCCGTCGCGAAGCAGCTCTCGCCTGATAGCAGCGGCGACCTGCTTGTCGGACTGCGCGCCGACGTATGTCAGCACCGGGTGACGATCCTGCGGCGGGGTGAGAATCTGGCTCATCTCGCGGATGCCGGCAATCGACATTTCGAGCGTGCGCGGAATTGGCGTTGCGGACATGGTGAGCACGTCGACGTGGTGCCGTAGCGCCTTGATGTGTTCCTTGTGTTCGACGCCGAAACGCTGCTCCTCGTCAACGATGACCAGGCCGAGTTCTTTCCACTGCACGCCGGTCTGCAGGAGACGATGCGTGCCGATAACAATGTCGACCGTCCCGTTCTTCAGCCCTTCGAGGACCTCCTTGGAGTCCTTCGGCGAGGTAAAGCGGGACAGTCCACGGATGGTGACCGGGAAGCCCTCCATACGCTGAGTGAAAGTGGTCAAATGCTGCTGTGCCAACAGCGTAGTTGGCACCAACACTGCTACCTGACGGCCATCTTGAACAGCCTTGAAGGCAGCACGCAGTGCCACCTCGGTCTTGCCGTAGCCGACATCGCCGATGAGCACGCGATCCATCGGCACCGGCTTTTCCATGTCGGACTTGATTTCGTCGATGGCCTGAAGCTGGTCCTCAGTCTCGGTGAAGGGGAAGTTATCCTCCATCTCCTGCTGCCATGGCGTATCCGGCGCGAACGCGTGGCCCGGCGCGGCTTGGCGCTCGGCGTAGAGCTTGACCAGCTCTTCCGCAATCTCGCGGACAGCGCCACGGGCCTTGCGCTTGGTGGACTTCCAGTCCGAGCCGCCCATCTTCGACAGCGCGGGCTTTTCACCGCCGACATAGCGCGACAGCAAATCCAGGCTCTCCATCGGCACGTAGAGCTGGTCCGAGGGGCCTCCGCGCTTGCTCGGTGCGTACTCGAGCACCACGTACTCGCGGCGAGCCTGATCCTCGCCCGTGCCGATGGTGCGCTCAGTGAGCTTCACAAACCGACCAATGCCATGCGTGTCGTGCACGACATAGTCACCGGCCTTCAGCGCCAGCGGATCCACCTGACCACGGCGCTTCGCTGGCTTGCGGCGCCCACCAAGCGCGCCTTCCGCGATGCGGTTACCTGTGATGTCCTGCTCGGTAATCAGAGTCAGCGCGCCACCGGGGATTCGCGGGAACACCAGGCCACCGTGCAAAACACCCTGGTAGACCGTAATTCTTCCGGACTCGGGATACTCCGGGCCCGCCGCCATGCGCGTCGCAATTCCGGCTTCCCTAAACTTTTCCGCTTGCCGACGCGCCCCCGCGGGCGTCGCCGCCACGTACGCCACTCGCTCCCCCGCGACCGTGGCATCGCGCAGCTGCTTCATCAGGTGACCAATTTCCTTTAAGTCGCCGCGTGGCGCGGGCCCAGGCTCGAAGGTCAGTGGCAGCACATCATCTTCGGTGACTCCCGCCTCCAGCATGCCGGGCGGGGAAATATGCCACGAAGTGGGCATCGGGATAGAGGCCAAGCTGCGGTACGCGCTGGGCTCCAGCCCATCCGTGGCGATTGGCGCCGAGCCACCCATCGCAGCAGTTTCCCACGCTGCGGCCATAAACTCCTCGCCTGCACTGATAAGGTCCTGTGCGCGGGAGCGAATGCGCTCCGGCCCGCACATGAGCACATGAGTTTTCTCCGGCATGACCTCGGTGAGCATCTTCATCGGATGCTGACTAATCAGTGGGATCAGCGATTCCATGCCCTCCACCCACTGGCCATCGCCGATGCGGGTGAGCATTTCTTGGACCTGGCCAGAACGCGTGGTGGCGAGTTTCTCCGCGGCGGCCTTCACATCGTCGTCGATAAGCAGTGCACGACACGGGAAGATATCCAGCTGGTCGACCTCTACCTCAGAGATCGTGCGCTGGTCAGCGACGGAAAAAGCGCGCAGGTCGGTGACCTCGTCACCCCAGAGCTCGATACGTACCGGCAGCTCTTCGGTCGCAGGGAAAACATCGACGATGCCGCCACGCACGGCAAACTGGCCACGCCTGCCGACCATGTCCACATGCGAATAGCCGTGATGCACCAGCCGCTCAACCAGGCTCTCGCAGTCCCGGTCCAGTTGGACGTGAATGGGGGCGCTGGCTTCAGCCTCAAGGTCGTCCACAATCGGCTGCACCAACGAGCGCACCGCCGCAATCAGAACGTCGACCTTGCCCCGGCGAACGTCGTAAAGCGCCTTACGACGCTGCGCCACGGTATCCACCGCTGGCGAAAGCTTCTCATGCGGGAGCGTCTCCCACGAGGGGAACATAGCTACACGGTCGCCGATCATCGACTTGACCTCGGCGGTCAGGTCCTCCGCCTCGCGGCCGGTAGCCGTGACGACCAGCACCGGCACCTTCGTAGACATGGCGTAAATAAGGTGCGAACGCACCGCGTCCGCACCCGTGAGCGCCAGCTCGTCTTCGCCGATGCGCCCGAGCACGCCGACAAATTGAGGATCCGTGACAACGAGGCTTTCCAGCCCCGACAGCGGGTTCGGCAGAATGCTGGGTGTGGCTTTCGCCGAGGAGGACGCAGAAGTTGGCATAGCCCCAATATAACCATGCACCCCGGATCCACCCTGCGTGCTGGTTAGCCGTTCTCCGCCACCTGCATCGGGTCTGCTGCAGCACCTGCCCCGAACTTCGCGCCCTCAGCGGCCGCTGGCACATCAGCGGAACCATGGAGAGTCGGAGAACCCTCCATGCCGGCCAGCCCGTTCCAACACAGGTTCACGATGTGCGCCGCCACTGTCTCCTTATCCGGACTGCGCTTCTCCATCCACCAGCGAGCGGTCTGCGAAACCATACCGACCATGCAGTTTCCGTAGAGCACCGACATGGCCGGGTCGAAGCCGGCGCGTTTGAAAGCCTCGGCGAGGATAGGCGTAACCGACTCAGTGGCATTATTCAGCAGCGTCTCATAGCCACCCGCCACGCCGGGGTCGCGAGAAATAATGGAGAATCCCTCCGGGTTTTCCTCCACATAAGTCAGCAGTGCCAACACCGCCTGTTCGATGCGGTAACGCGAGCGCCCCAGGGACAACGCTTCCCTAATCGTGGCCTCCAGGGTCTTCATCTCCTGGTCGACAACTGCCTGGTAGAGCCGCTCTTTGGTGCCGAAATGCTCGTAGACAACCGGCTTTGAGACCCCGGCTGCGGCAGCGATCTCCTCCATTGAGGCGGCATCAAGCCCCTTGGCGGCAAAGATTCCACGGCTGACTTCTGTCAGCTGAGCTTTGCGCTGTGGACCGGTCATACGTCGTCTCGGAGAATTGGAGGCCATGCTTTTAGATTAGTGGCTAAAGTCTTGCTATCGTATATCGCAGGCGCAAGCGAGTTGGCTGAGTCGAATCAGCCATGCAATTTTTCGCGTTTGCCCCATTCTCCCATGGTGTAATGGCAACACTCCGGTTTTTGGTACCGGCATTCTAGGTTCGAGTCCTGGTGGGAGAGCAAGCGGGGGGCCGGCCCCTTAATTAAGAAGTGACTTTTCGCCCCGCCGTGACCGTGATGCACCCTGACCGAGGAGTAGCAAGTTTCATGTCGAACGGTTCGGCCACCGCTGTGGTCATTCTCGCCGCGGGTCAAGGCACCCGAATGAAATCCGATACGCCGAAAATGCTGCACGCTATCGGCGGTCGTACCATGTTGGAGCACGCGCTCTATGCCGCCAAGGGCATTAATCCGGATGAGATTGCTGTTGTCGTTGGCCACCAGCGCGAAAAGGTAATCGACGCCATCGGGACTTGGGCTTCGGATACCGAGCACTCCAACGGTGTCGTCATTGCCCACCAGGACGAGCAAAACGGTACCGGCCACGCTGTTCAGTGCGCGCTGGAGCACCCCGAGCTGCAGAACTTCGATGGCACCATTCTGGTGACCACTTCCGATGTTCCGCTGCTGGATTCCGAAGCGCTCCAGGCGCTGCTCGAAGAGCACAACCGCAAGCCACGCGCAGCTGTGACTGTGCTGACCTCCACTGCTGACAACCCGCACGGCTACGGCCGCATCGTTCGCAACGCCGACGGCGAAGTTCTGCGCATCGTGGAGGAAAAGGACGCCTCCGACGAGGAACGCGAGATCACCGAGGTCAACTCCGGTGTCTACGCATTTGATGCCGAGACCCTGGCAAACGCTCTCAAGCAGCTGGACACCAACAATGCCCAGGGCGAGCTCTACCTCACCGATGTCATCGGCATCGCCCGTGAGGCCGACCGCTCAGTGCGCGGTCACCGCCTCGCCGACGCCACCGTCGTCGCCGGTGTCAATGACCGCGTCCAGCTGGCTACCCTTGGCCGTGAGCTCAACCGTCGCACCTGCGAGGCAGCTATGCGCGGGGGCGCCACTATCGTCGATCCGGACACCACGTGGATTGACGTTGAGGTGGAAATCGGCCGCGACGTCACGATTCTGCCGGGCACGCAGCTGCACGGCAAGACCGTGATTGGCGACGGGGCCACCGTGGGACCGGACACGACGCTGACCAACATGGTCGTCGGCAAGCGCGCCAGCGTCGTACGTACACACGGTTCCGATTCGGAGATCGGCGAGGATGCGACGGTCGGACCGTTCACCTACATTCGCCCGAACACCAAACTCGGTGTCGGCGCGAAGCTCGGCGGCTTCGTAGAAGCGAAGAACGCGCAGATTGGAAACGGTTCGAAGGTTCCGCACCTGACCTACGTCGGCGATGCGGAGATTGGCGAGCACTCCAACATTGGTGCCTCCAGCGTGTTCGTGAACTACGACGGTGTCAACAAGCACCGCACTGTTATCGGCTCGCATGTTCGCACCGGCTCCGACACCATGTTCATCGCTCCGGTGACCGTGGGTGATGGTGCGTACTCAGGTGCAGGTACTGTTATTAAGGACGACGTTCCTCCGGGAGCATTGGCGGTCAGTGGTGGCCGTCAGCGCAACATCGAGGGATGGGTCGAGCGGAAGCGTCCAGGTACCGCTGCTGCTGAGGCAGCGCAGGCGGCGCAGGTAGCTGACAACGCTGACAACAACAAGGAAGACCAGGAAGGCTAGACGGCAGATGACCGGCCAGTGGATCGATAACCAAAAGAACCTCATGCTCTTTTCCGGAAGGGCACACCCGGAATTGGGCGAGGCAGTTGCCAAGGAGCTCGGCACAGAGCTGACTCCGATGACCGCTCGTGATTTTGCCAACGGTGAAATCTTCGTGCGCTACGAGGAATCCGTCCGCGGTTCCGATGCCTTCGTGCTGCAGGCGCACCCGGCACCGCTGAACAAGTGGCTCATCGAGCAGCTGATTATGATTGACGCGCTCAAGCGCGGTTCGGCCAAGCGCATCACCGCTATCCTGCCGTTCTTCCCATACGCCCGCCAGGACAAGAAGCACCGTGGCCGTGAGCCGATTTCCGCTCGCCTGGTCGCTGATCTGCTCAAGACCGCAGGCGCTGACCGCATCGTCTCCGTGGATCTCCACACCGACCAGATTCAGGGCTTCTTCGACGGCCCGGTCGATCACATGCACGCCATGCCGATTCTGTCGGAGTACATCAAGAAGAACTACTCCCTGGACAACCTGGTCGTGGTCTCCCCTGACGCCGGCCGTGTGAAGGTTTCCGAGAAGTGGGCCAACACCCTGGGCGACGCCCCGCTGGCCTTCATTCACAAGACCCGTTCCGTCGATGTCGCAAACCAGGTTGTCGCCAACCGCGTGGTCGGCGAGGTCTCCGGTAAGACCTGTCTGCTCATCGACGACATGATTGACACCGGCGGCACCATCGCCGGCGCTGTCAAGGTGCTGCGTGAGGCTGGCGCTGAGGATGTCATCATCGCTACCACGCACGGCGTCTTCTCCGACCCAGCTCGCGAGCGCCTGTCGAAGTGCGGTGCCCGCGAGGTCATCACCACCGATACCTTGCCGCAGTCCACCGAGGGCTGGGACAACCTGACCGTCCTGCCAATCGCACCACTGCTGGCTAAGACGATCCACGAGATCTTCGAAAACGGTTCCGTCACCACTCTCTTCGAGGGCCAGGCATAAGCTCTTTCCGCTTGCCGACGGGCACCCCGCCGCGACCAGCAACCTAGTTTTGCTGGTGGTGGCGGGGTTTGCTGTTTGACCTGTTAGTCCACTACAATTTTTCCGGTAAGTCTCGGCGAGGGCGGCCACAGTAGGTGGTTGCCGTTATCGACGCGACGCTCGCAGCCCAACTTTTGCGCCCACGGTGGCATGGATGCGGCACGTGCTCGACTCGACGACTCAGTATCGAATCGTTTAGGAGTCCATTTTCATGGCAAAGCCCAACATCATCAAGATTGATGCTCGTAACCGCACCGAGTTCGGCAAGGGTGCCGCTCGCCGTGCCCGCGTTGCTGGCGACATCCCGGTTGTCATCTACGGCGCTGACCTGGATGCTCCGAAGCACATCCTCGTTGACACTCTGGATTTCCACGCTGTCATCCGTAACCACGGTGTCAACGCTGTTCTGGACGTCAACATCGAGGGCGAGTCCCAGCTGTCCATGGTTAAGGCTGTTGACCAGAACCCGCTGACTCTCGACATCGACCACGCTGACCTGCTCGCCATTCACCGTGACGAGAAGGTTGAGGTTGAGGTTCCGGTCGTTCCGACTGGCGAGCTCGCTCCGGGTGCCCTGCTCATGCAGGATGCCGAGACCATTCTGGTCAACGCACCGGTTCTGGCTATTCCGGAAGAGATCGAGGTCTCCGTCGAGGGTGCAGAGGTCGGCACCATGGTTCACGCCGGCGACGTTACCCTGCCAGAGGGCCTGGTCCTCACCGACGACGCTGACCTGCTCATCTTCAACATCGTCGAGCCGGAGGAGGAGCCGGCTGGTGACGTCGATGCCGACATCGAGGGCATGGGCGAGGCTGAGACCCCGGATGAGCCAGCTGAGGAATCCGCTGAGTAATGTAAGCGCTGAATAGCTCTAGCTGACTGAGCCAATACAGGCTTTCACGCTTAGCTAACAAAAAAGGGACGGACGCTCTTGTCCGTCCCTTTTTTGCACTCCCCAAAATCAAAAGATTGCTTACCGTGTGCCAAGATTGAACTCATGAACGCCTCCACCACGCCTCTACTTGTCGTGGGCCTCGGCAACCCTGGGCCCAAATATGAACTCACCCGCCATAACGTCGGACATCTGGTGCTAGATGAACTAGCTAGCCGGACTTCTCCGATGCCGTCGTCGTTTAGCGTGCACAAGAAGTCCAACGCTGAGATTGTGCAGACTCGGTTTAAAACCTCCGATGGTGGCGAGCGACAGGTGATTCTGGCTAAACCCCGGACGTACATGAATCTGTCGGGTGGGCCGGTCGCGGCGCTGGCGAAGTTCTTCAACATCGCACCTACCGACGTCGTGGTGGTCCACGATGAGCTGGATCTGGACCCGGGCGTGGTCCGCCTCAAACGTGGCGGTGGCGAGAATGGCCACAATGGGCTGCGTTCGACCTCGAAGTCATTGGGCACGAAGGACTACATGCGCGTGCGCATTGGCATTGGTCGTCCTCCGGGCCGCCAGGATCCAGCTGATTATGTGCTGCGCAACTTCAATGCCAAGGAGCGCGAGGAACTCGCTTTCACCCTGCCCACCGCGGCGGAGGCAGTGGAGCTAATCGCCAGCCACGGGCTGGAAATTGCTCAGAACCAGGTGCACGGGCGGTAGCAGATAGAGGCAAATGGCAGCAACGAGCCCCCTTCCCTCCCAACTTTCACTGGGATGAGAAAAGGGGGGCTATTTTCGCGTTCCCGGGAGCTTCATTCTTTACAGCTCGTCGGTGTTCGTGCTGCTCGGCGTTTTCGTCGGCGGTTTCGCTCTGTCCACCGAGCGCCTGGCGGTGGGATTCGGGAAGCTGCGGCAGGGCGCCCGTGAGGGCATCAACCAGGTGATGAGGATCAGGCGCCCGGGGAGCTCCCCGTCCGGCACGCCCACGACTCGGCGTAGCGACCGCCCTTCGCCAGCAATTCATCGTGCGTACCCCGTTCTGCGACCGTCCCGTCCTCTGACAGCACGACGATGAGGTCGGCATCGCGGACGGTGTGCAGGCGATGGGCGACGACGATCACGGTGTGATCGCCGCGCAACGCCTCCATCGTGCCGACGATCGCCCGCTCAGTGGCCGCATCCAGCGAGGATGTCGGCTCGTCGAGAAGCACCACCGGGGAATCCTTCAAAAGCGCCCGGGCGATGGCGAGGCGCTGCCGCTCGCCTCCCGACAGCAGCGTCCCCTCCTCCCCCACCGGGGTATCCCACCCGGAAGGCAGCAGCTCCACGATGCGGTCCACCCCGGAACGCCGGGCGGCCTCGCGCAAGCGGTCCCCGTCACCGGGCCCGGAACCGAATTCGGGGTCGGCGAAGACCACGTTGTCCCGCACGGACGCGTCGAAAAGGAACGTCTCCTGGAACACCGGGGTCACCAGCGAGTTCACGCCGTCGGTGCCGATCCGAGGCAAGGGCACCCCGCCGATGAGGATCTCCCCCGAGTCCGGATCATGAAAACGCGACAGCAGCCGCATGACCGTCGTCTTGCCCGCCCCCGACGGTCCTACTACGGCAACCAGCGCTCCCTGAGGTGCACGGAAGCTGACGCCGTCGAGAACCTTCTTATCCCCGTACCCGAAGCTCACGCCGCGGAACTCCACGTCATGCCCGTCGGGCGGCTCCGGTGCGGCAGGTTCGGGAAGGGCGGGGATTGCCCGCAGGTCACGCAACGCAGCCAACGTGTTGCGGCCCGCACCGAAACCGCCGGACAACGCTCCCGCCGTGGTGATCGGTCCGGTGAACTGGACGACCACGATGAGCATTGGCGCCAAATGCGCCGGCGCCATCCCGCCCGTCGCGGCGACTGCCACGGCGACGATTACCGCCGCCGTGAACACCGCATGGACGACCGAACTCAACCGTCCGATGGCCGCCCCCTGCGTCGACGTCGCCTTCGCGAACGCATCGTGTTGGGCCCGGATTGCCTCATCCACCATCGCGTCCGCCGCCGAACCGTCGCTCGCGGCGCGAATCGCCTGCTGGCAGCGGGTGAACTCGATCAGCCTGCCGGAGACGGCAGCGACGGCGTCAGCATGCGCTTCGTCCGACTCCCCGCCGACCCGGCCAATGGCCCGGTAGGCGAAGAAGAGCACCGGCGCCGACGCGACGAGAACCAAACCGACGCGCCAATCCACCGCCAGAATTCCGAAGGCGATGACGGTCGGCGCAACCACCGCGGCGATGACGGGCCGCAGGATCACGTGCGGCACGGACGCCGCGAACGCGATACCCGACGACGCCATCTCCGAAAAGCGGCCGGCCGTGGACTTGGTGACGTACCCGAGTGGCAACGTCAGCACCCGTTCGCCCAGGGAACGCAGCAGGGACGACAGCACCGCTGCGGAATTCGCCCTGCCGACCGTCCCCGCGGCGAGGGACAGCACCGCATGGGCGGCCGCGAGGCCGGCGATGACGCCGGTTAAACGCCACGCCGTCGCATCATCTCCCTCGGCCAGAGCCGACAGCAGCGGCAGCAGCGCGACGAACGCCGCTCCCTGGGCCAGCGCGGCAAGCGCGGCCAACGCAATGAGCCACGCCAGCGTCATTCTCGAGCGCCGATCTGTCATCGACCACAAGTCCCGAATCATCGGTTCCCCGCCTTTTCATCGTCTGATTCAGTGCCCCGCGGGGCGGATGGTTCGTCGTCGAGCGCGAACGCGCGCCACAAATCCCGGTAGCGGCCACCGCGCGCAAGCAACTCGTCGTGGGTACCCGCCTCCGCGACCGCTCCCCCATCGAGAACGAGGATGCGGTCGGCGTTGCGGATCGTGCTCAACCTGTGCGCGATCACAATCACCGTCCGCGAACGGGCCAAACGCTCGATTGCGGACTGGATGAGGGCCTCGGAAGCCGGATCCGCGTAAGCGGTTGCCTCGTCGAAGATGAGCACCGGCGCGTCCGTGACGATCGACCTCGCGATGGCCACGCGCTGCGCCTCACCACCGGAAAAGGTCACGTCGACGTTGACCACCGAATCCAGACGCTTCGGCAGCGCCGCGATGACCGCATCGAGGTTCGCGAGCTTCGCGGCCGCCATGATTTCGCCGTCGGTGGCGTCTCTCCTGGCCAGCCGGATGTTCTCCCGCAACGGCAGCGTGAGCAACTGCGGATCTTGGAACACCACCGACACCGAGCGGTGCACGTCGCGCACGGCAATGTCGCGAAGATCGGCGCCGCCCAGCAGCACCGAGCCTTCAACGGGGTCGTGGAAACGCGCCAACAGCCGGGCGACGGTGGACTTTCCGGAACCGGAGGACCCCACCAGCGCAGTGAGGGTCCCCGGTTCGAACGTCGCGGACATCCCGTCGAGGACCCGCGGCCCATCGCCGTAGGAGAAGACCAGGTTCCGGACCTCGAGCGCGCCTCCGCGCACGGGCACCGGATCGGCGGGCTCGGCGATCGGCGGCGTGCCCAGCACCTCCGCGATGGATTTCAGGGCGGCAATCCCCGCGATGATGGGTTCGGAGTTCATGGCTACCCGCACGATCGCCGCGGAGAGTCCAAGGCCGAGAACCAGCCCGGCGACGAGACCTTCCGGTGTGCCGCCCGCGGCGTCCCTCAGAGCGAGGCCGGCGCCGCACACCACTGCGAGGACCGTGATCGGAGACGTCACCACGTCGATGAGCCCAAGATAGATGTTCGACTGCCGGGACCAGGCGGACCACGCGCGGACGAACGACGACGCCGCGGCATCGTAGCGGCCCGAGCCCTGGTTGGCGCGTCCGAAGGACTTCATCACCGGGATGCCGCGCACCAACTCGATGACCGCGGCCGTCACTCCTTCGGAGGCTCGCTCGTAGTCGCGCTGAAGGCCGGCGCCACGCGACATCATTACGCCCATCAGGGCGAAGGTGACCAGCACCGGGACGACCGCCACCGCCGCGATTCGCCAATCCACCGCGACGAGCGCGATGAGGGAAAGCAGGGGAACCAGCACCGCCACCACGGTCTCACCGACGGTGTGGCCCATGAGCTGGTGGACAGCCGCGACGTCCTTCTCAACCGACCCGATGATTCCCGACGAGCGCCGGGCGTCTAGCCAGCCCAGCGGCAACTTCCGGATTTGGGCGACCAGCCGGCGCCGGAGGTGGAGCTGCAGGTCGTTATCCGCCCGGTGCGAGAGCATGCCGGCGGCGCCGTCCGCGGCCATGCGCACCGTTGCGGCGACGACGATGACAGCCACGGCCAACCACGTCCGATGCTCCGGGGCCTCCGGGTACGTCATCGCGATGTCGATGATGCCGACCAGCGAAGCGACGGTAGCCACCGACGACAGGACGGATAACGCGACCACCGCACGCATCCGGGTCCGGATCGGGGCGAGCAGCGACCACGGGCCTACGGTCCCGTCCACGGCGCTCACTTGCCCGCCTCCCCGATCGCGCTTTTCTTCGTGAGAGTGCAGAAGTACACCATGCCGGCGTGTGAGGCTCCGCCCAGCTTCAGCCCGTTGGCTTCGGCGAGGTCCTCGAGCTCGCTGCCCCGGAACACCCGGTGGCCCATCTTCGCCATGACGGCCATGTCGACCCGCTCGTTCACGTCGGGATCCTCGGCGAACGTCTGCACGTAAGCGATGCCGCCGTCGGCGAGCAGCCTGGCGACCCTGCCGAGCGCGGCACCTGCATCCTTCATTTGGTGGAGCGCGCCGCACACCCAGATTTCATCGGTCCTGCCGGGCTCTCCCGCGAGCGGCGCGAGGACGTCGGCGACGTGGAATTCCGTCCGGGCCCCGAGCCCGTCGACGGCGGCGGCGTCCATCGGTTCACGCGCATAGCGGCTGAGGAACCTCGGCTGGACCTTGTCCTGGTAGGCCGCGAGGAGTCTGCGGTTGTTCTGGACGATCTGGGCAATCGACTTCATCTGGTTCTGTCTCCGGGGTGTGTGGGCCGCGTCCGCGCGGCCGTTTCGGGTTAGGTGCTCGGGTTCGCGGGCCGTCGTCGGCGGCGATGCCCCCGTGGACGTGCCCGTCATGCAGACTCCCCCGGCCTCGTTTTCACGGCGATGCCCCACGCCGCGAGCACGGCGATGCCTAAGAACCAGGCCGCGCAGACCACCAGACCCGCAGCCCCGGTGCCGTTGACGGCCTCGCCGGCCGCGGATACGGGGGTGTGCCCGGCGATTCCGCGCAGGAGAGGACGGAAGTGGTCGGCGGGCATGAGCACCGTGTTGACGAACATCGCAACGATGATTAACGGGATGAGGGCCACGGAGCCCTGGGGGCTGGTGATGGAGAACGCGATGTACGTGCCGGTGCATGCGGCCGCCGCGGCAACCATCGCGCCGGTCATCGCGATCCTCCACCACCAGGACGCCTCAGGGGGGCTGTCGGAAAGCAAGGCGGCCACCGCCGCGACGACGGCCGTCATCGCCATGATCCGGATGAACTCGGCGATGATCCGTGCGGCCGGCACGGCCGCGTACGGCGCCGGCATGGTGATTAACCGCTCGTGGAGGCCATTGCTGCGTTCAACGAACACGGTGGACGATCCCGTGATGGCCAGGATGAACGCCCACGCCGTCACGACCAGGATGACCGCGTTCGGGAGTTCGAACTCTCCGGTGAGCTGCCTGACCAGGCCACCGAACATGCGGTTGACGATGAACAGGTACACGAGCGGAGCAATGAACGTCATGAACCAGAAGTCGGGGCGCCGCAGCCAAATGTGGGCGATGCGCCGCAGATGCACGAAGATGGGGCCGATCATGATTCGCTCCTCGAGGTGAACCGGCGGATGAACAGGACGATTCCGGCGACCGCCGCGACACCGAGCCACAGGGCGGCCTCTTCCCCGGCGCGATCCGGGAAGGCGTCCGGGGACGCCGCCCTAATCACCTCGATCACCGGCGAAAAAGGCATGTGGCGCACGACGTCGCGAAGGGAGCCGTCCAAAGCGGTCGCCGGAATGAACGCGGTGGAGAACATGAGCAGCAGCATTTCCAGCGCCTGGATCGATGAGGCCGTCGACACCGGGGCGGGCACCATCAGGATCACCCCGTCCGTGACCAGGGACAGGACCGCCGCGGCGAGCAGCGACCACAGGACAGTCCACGCGACGTCACCGATAGCCATGTCGAGGCCGCAGGACCACGCGACGACCAGCAGCGCCGCGATCGACGCGGACATCCGCAGCACATCGGTGGCGAGCCTGCCGGCGACATAGCCGCCTGTGGCCCCGGGCAACACGCGCACGCGGTCAACGAGCCCGGACTCGACGTCCTGTCCCACTGCCATCGCCGACGCCGCGGCGGTGAACATCGCCGCCTGGAACAGGCAGCCGCCGAGCACGAAACGCAGGTACCCGAAGCCGGATTGCCCCGCCGAGTACCCAAACACCGCGTACAGGCACAGCAGGAAGAGCGGCGGAACTACGAACATGGAGATCAGCGACGCGGTGTTGCGTCGCAACAGCAGCAGATCCCGGCGGAGAAACGCCGCGACCGACGTCGCACTCATCGCGCCGCACCCCCTGCGTTCATCGATATGAACACCTCGTTGAGGGTGGGCGGCGACACGCTCAGCGAATCCGGCGACGCTTCCGAGGCCTCCATCGCCTGCGCCACCGCCTCGAGGACCCGCGGTCCGGGGTCGACGTCGAGGGACACCGACTTCCCCGCGACGCGGGCGCCGTCCAGGCACGTTCCCCCGAGGCAGCGGGCGAACGCCTCCGCCTCGGCGGCGGTGGCAAAGGACACGCGGAGCACGTGCGACCCGAAGTCGCGGCGCAATTCCTCCGGCGTTCCGCTGGCGACGATGCGGCGATCCTTGAGCAGATGGACGTGGTCTGCCAGCGCCTCCGCCTCTTCCAGGTACTGGGTGGTCAGCACCAGGGTCATTCCGTCGTCCCGCAGTTGCCGGATGAAGCCCCACAGCTCTTCGCGGCTGACCGGGTCCAGCCCCGTCGTGGGTTCGTCGAGGAACAGCAGCCTGGGCACGACGCACAGCGACGCGGCGATGTCGAGGCGGCGCCGCATGCCACCCGAATAGGCCGACGCCAGCGTCGAGGCACTGTCCGCGAGCGAGAATTGCGCGAGCAGTTCCGTCGCGCGGGCGGCCGCGGCGGCGCGGTCGAGTCCGCGCAGCCGCCCGAAGAACTCCAGGTTCTCCCGGCCGGTGAGGTTCTCGTCGATCGCCGCGAATTGGCCGGTGGTGGCAATGTCAGCGCGCACGCCCGCCGGGTCCTCTTTCACATCGCGCGAGAAGATGCTCACCTCGCCGGAGTCGGCGGTGATGAGCGTCGACAGGATTCGGATGAGGGTGGTCTTGCCTGCACCGTTGTGGCCGAGGAACGACACGATCGCCCCGGTGGGCACGGTGAAACTCACGCCGTCGAGCACATGCTTGCGCATCCGGGCACCGCGCTTTCCCTTGCGGCCGCCGTCCGGCGGGGCACCTGCCCCGCCTTCGGGCGGGGTGCCCGCTTTGCCCGCAATCGGGTAGCTCTTCGTGAGGTCGCGGACGACAATCGCCGCACCTCGTTCAGCTTGATCCGTCATCGTTTCCCCTTTCCTTTGGTATCGCAGTGGGCCGCTGTCGGCAGCGGCCCCGTGGTCGGGTTGTCATGCGGCACCTCGATATGGATGCCCGCATCGCGGGCGAAGGCGAGGACCGGTTCGAGGAGCCGGGGGTGGCCGACGAGATCCCGGCACCCCGGCGCGACCGGCTTCCCCGCGACCGCCACAACGGTGGCGGCAGCAATCGCCGCGGTCATTTTGTAGGAACCCGGGCCGGTCGCCCGGACGACGGTCGTTTCGGCCGGTGCCTGGTCACGGCCTCGAACCACCTCGGGGGATCGGCGACCACCTCGGAAACCGGCAGCAACACCTGGTCGTAACCACGAAAAAGGGCGTAGACGTGGAAGCCGATCAGCGAAAGGTTGTGGGTCAAAGGTAGCCACGTGAGCATCTTGTTCTCGTACCGGTGTGCGTGGCGTGGGATCGTCGCGTGCAGACCGTTCAGCACGGACTCGTTGGTTACGATGACGCCCTTTGGCGATCCCGTGGAGCCGGACGAAAACTGGATAAGGGCTTCGCCGGCCGTCCCACCTCGCACCGGGAACGCGGGGACCGCCCCGGAGCCATCCCCGGAATCCACGTCCCCCGCCTGAGAGAAGTCCGATTCAGCATCACCCGGCATCGCCGCACCCGGTTCCGCGGCAGCGTCATTGACGATGGACACGTCGAGCAGCCGGTCCTCGCCCACGACCACGGCACCGTTTGCGCCGGTGAGCAGCGTGTGACTGCGTTCGTCGACCAGGATCGGGGCCCCGGGCATCATGTCCGAGAGCGTCCGCACCCTGTCGACGTCAACCGGGCCCGCCACCGCCTCCGCATGGACCCGGCCATACGGGACGAAGACGTCCCGCCGATTCTCGACGAAGGTGATCCCCTTTTTCGTCTCATCGGCCTTGTCCCGAAGCACGTCGCTGATGGTCCGGATCGTGTTCATTGGTACCTCTTTCGGTTGTCGGCGCCATGCCGGTGCCGGGCGGACCGGGCCGCATGGCGTGACCCGGCGGATGTGTCTGAAGGGTGGAAAGGGTGAAGAAACTGGGTGGGGCGCGTCTCCGCACAAGCTCGGAACCGCTCGTGGGCCCGGGACCCGCCGGTTCCGGGTGCCCGTCAAGTCACTGCGGACACCAGGGCGGCGACGAAGGCCGCGGCGGACGCTGCGGCCGCGAACCCGTCACGCACTCGCCAGGGGTGATTGGTGCGGAAGGTGCGCCACGGATGGCGGCCGAAGTTGCGCATCGCCAGGGTCAGGGACAGCTTTTCGGCGCAGCGCACGGCGCTGACGAACAGGGGAAAGGCGATGCGCGCGGGCGTCGTCGCGCGGATGAAGCCGGAGCGGAAAGACTGCTCCGGTCGCATCGAGCGCAATCTAATCGCCCATGTCAGCTGGGGGATTTCGCTGCGCAGGAACGCCGCGATGCTCACCCCGGCAATCGCTATGGTGCACCATGTGTAGGGCACCCGGAGGCGTTGCACCATGGCGTCGAAAAGCTCCTCGACGCGCATGCACGCGGAGACCAGGACCGTCCCCGCGAACACGGCCGTCAGCAGCAGTCCGTGATGGATGCCGTGGCGGACGGCCTCCGCCGGATCCCCACCTCCGTAGAACTCGGAGCGCCACCCGAGCAGGCCGAAGAACACCCCGATTAACAGGACGAGAAGGACCTTCCCCGCCGTCGCCCGAACGTCGCGTTCCGCGATCGCAGCGAGTGCGAGGAACGCCACCCCAGTCAGCGCGAGAACGGCGTCTCCGCCGGAGAGCAGCCCGGCGACGAGGACGAGCATCACCGCCGCGACGATCGTGATGGCGTTCAACCCCGCGCGCCTCCGAGCGGCGGATCCACCGGTCCAGGGGCTTTCGTCCCCGGACGTCCGTGCGCCGGCGGCGGGCAGTGCGCGATCCCGCCGGGACGACTCCGGGGCAGCCGGCACGGCGGCCGCGGGACCGGACCAGGCGACCTTCCCTTCGGCGACGATGCTCGCCCGATCCGCCCACGTTCGCGCGACACGGCGGTCGTGGCACGTGAACACAACGGTTCCGCCGGCCCCGGCGTATTCCGCTAGGGCATCCAGTACGATGCGCGAGCTCGGCGAATCCAGGTGCGCCAACGGCTCGTCGAGAAGCAGCAAACGGCGATTGGCTGCCACCGCCAGGAAGATGCCCAACCGTCTTTTCTGTCCGCCCGACAGGACGAACGGCGAGACGGGGTCAAGTGCCCGGGGGCACAGGGCTTCCCGCAGTTTCCGCAGCTCATCGGTGCCGAGTGGCCCGTGCGGGTCCGTGCCGGCCAGCGCGGAGTCGATTTCCGCGGCGACGGTCGCGCGGGTGAACTGGTGCTCGGGGTTCTGGAACGCCAACGACGCGAAGGCGTCGGGAGCGCGCCGGGCTGGCTCGCCGTCGATCCGGATGTCCGCTCCCGCCTTCATCTGGCCCGACAGCACCGCCAGCAAGGTGGACTTACCAGCTCCGTTGGTGCCGACCAGGGCATGGATCTCGCCCCGTTCCAGTGTCAGCTCGGCCCCGTTCAGGATCCGCTCCCTGCCCCGGGTCACATGGGCTCCGGTCAAGGCCAGCAGTGGAACGGCATCCGCCTCCGATTCCAAATCGGGACGGTCCGGTGCCCCCGTGCCCGGCGTACTGGCGTCCGGCGCTCCGGCGGTCGCGGCCGACGTCGCAATGCCCTTCACCGCGATGCCCTCCGGCGCTCCGTGCGCGGCGACGCTCCCGTCCGCATCGAGGATTGTCACCGTGTCAACCCACCCGTCGAACGGACGGAGGTCGTGCTCGATGAGCAGGATGACGCGCCCCGGGGCCCGCAAATCACGGATGGCGGCGAACAGCGCCCGCCGACCGTCCTCGTCGACGTGGGCCGCGGGCTCGTCGAAGATCATGACCTCCGGCGCCCTGGCCACCGCACCGGCGATGGCCATCCGCTGGCGTTGCCCACCCGACAAAGCCCACGGATCCTTCTCCGCGAGCTCTGACAGCCCGAGCTCCGATAGGGCCTCGGCTGATCGCTTGGCGACGATGTCGGCTTCCACGAGGGAAAACTCGAGGGCCATGGACGCGTCATCGACGACTCGGAGCGTGAGCACCTGCGTCGCCGGATCTTGCCCGACGAAGGTGACCCGGTCCCCGTCCACGGGGCGTTCGGTGCCGTCGGCATCGACGATGTGCACAAATCCGGCATGGTCGATGGGGATGTGCGAGGGGATCAGTCCAGCGATAAGGTGGGCCAGGCTCGTCTTTCCGCATCCCACGGGTCCCGTGATGGCGTTAATCGTGCCGAAATCGAAGGAGAGATCCACCATGTCGGGTGCCCATCGCCCATCGGCGTGCCGCACGCCCGCACCACTAACCCGTAACCGGGCCGGGGCCGTCCCGCGTGTCGCACCGGCGCACGCGGGTGCTCCGCCGGTCACCGGGTGACCCCGCGGCTGCGAAGCCCCTTTGCGACGGCAAAGCCCAGGACCAAAAACACCAGGCTCGATGCCAAGGCTACGGCGAAGCTGATCAGGGTCATGGGCGTGGTCGGCGAGTCGACGCCGACTGCGCGCGGGGCCATCGTTCCCATCAGCGCGGAGAACAATATCGCCGATGCTACGAACTGGGGACGCGTCCACCGCCGGTACAGGGTGATCATGAACGGAAGCTCGATGAGTAATCCTTCCATAATCAGCGCCCCGATTGCGGCGACGCCGAACGGGGTGGTCGCTGCGGACACGACGCCCATGGCAAGGCACGCGATAAGGCTCGCGCCAGGCTTGCGGACGACGATGAGGGGAACAACGCACGGCAGGAACCACAACCCGAGCGTCGCCGCGACGAGATAAACGTGGGCGATGCCAGCGAACACCTGCAGGTAAGTCAGGGGCACGACGATGAGAGACCCCGCGACGCCGATTGCGGCGGCGACGAGCATGTCGCGGGTGGATGGTCGGCCACCCGCTGCGACCGGTGCGACGTGCACCAACCGCCCGTCACCCGTCCCGTCTGGGCCCGCGTCCCCGGCTTCCCCTCCGGAGAGGGGTTCTCCGGTCGATCCACGTTTTCCGTTCATCGTCGCCGCCTCGCTTCCGTTGCCGATTCCCAATCGGGAACACCACCTGAAACAGTATTAGGTTAGGCAATGCTTATTGACTTACGCCAGGCTCAATTTGCTGACCTTACCCCCGCCCCCCCGTTACCGTGATGGTGCCCCCTCACGGGGCGCGGTCACCGGGCCCGGCATGGCTTATCTGCGTGAACATTTCCATAATCCGGAGTGTTGCCGCCGGACACCGGGGACAACCGCTGACAGCTAATAGGGACACGGACCAAACAGAGGTCTCGTCGTAGCGTGGGTGCCTGCAACGGATGTCCAAGACACCGGCGACCAGCCGCAACAGAAGGACACCACCATGGAACCGTCCAGAACACCCGACATCATCATCGGCCTCGACGTCGGCAAAACCGGCCACCATGCCTGCGCGCTGACCAACACCGGCGAGAGAATTTACGACAAACCACTGCCCCAAGACGAAGCCGCACGGCGCGAAATCTTCGCGTCCATGCAAGCCCACGGCAGCGTTCTCATGGTCGTCGATCAACCCAACACGATCGGCGCCCTGCCCATCGCAGTGGCCCGCGACTGCGGTTGCACGGTCGGAGACCTCCCCGACCTAGCCATGCGAAAAGCAGCCGACCTCTACCCTGGACGATCAAAAACTGACCGCCGGGATGCATTCATCATCGCCGACACCGCCCGCACCATGCCGCACACACTGCGGGCAGTCGACCGCGACGACGAGACACTAGTAGCGCTGAAGATGCTCGCCGGATTCCACGACGACATCGTCAAAGACGCCACCCGAACGAAAAACAGCCTTCGCAGCGTGCTCACACAGATTCACCCCGCACTCGAGCGCGTCTTTGCAGGCGAGATTCTCTCGCGCACGCTGGTGCTGGACTCGCTCATCCACTACGAAGGTCCGACAAAACTGGCCGCCGCAGGTCGAGGCCGGGTCCTGAAGTGGATGCGCAACCGCGCCAAGAAGGACCCTGTTGCCCTCGCAATTTTCGCCGCCCTTGCCGAGCAAACTGTCACGGTACCCGGCATGGCGGCAGCAGAATTGGTCATTCCCCAGCTGGCGGCGAACATCAAAGCGCTTCAAGCACAGCGCGACACGATCGCCGGACATGGCTCGGAGATGCTCGAATCGTTCCCTCTTGCCCAGGTCTTGATGTCGATGCCCGGCGTAGGCATCAAGACTGCCTCTAACATCTTGTTGTCCATCGGCGATTGCCAGGACTTCGCCGACGCCGCGCACTTGGCCGCTTACGCCGGCATCGCGCCGACCACCCGGCAGTCGGGTACGTCGATCCGCGGCGAGTTTCCCACCAGGGCCGGCAATAAACAGTTGAAAACGCGATGTTTCGATCGGCGTGGATCGCGTCGAACTGCCATCCCGCATCGCGCGACTACTACCTGCGTAAACGGGCTGAAGGACAGAAGCACAATGCCACGGTGATGTGCCTTGCCCGGCGGCGCTACAACGTCATTTATGCCCTGTTGACTCGGCGTAAGCTCTCCCGAGAAATCCCTGCTAGAAACATCGCCACGGCTGCGTAGGCCGCTGGGCTAATCACCGCCGACCCGCATGATACGGCCCGGCGATCAGTCACGGCTACACCACCATACGATGTACGTGAAAGTCCCGCCTGACTATTGACAATCCACATAGGGACACCCCCCTGGGGTTAACGCCATGACTAGATCTGACGTGACCTTCCCCTCTGGAGATGGATCCTGCGCCGCGTGGCTGTACGTCCCCGACGACGCCCCTGCCCCGGGGCCGATCATCGTGATGGCCCACGGTCTCGGCGGGGTACGCCAGATGCGCCTCGATGCCTTCGCCGAGCGTTTCAGCGCCGCCGGCTACCGCTGCCTGGTGTTCGACTACAGGCACTTCGGTGCGAGCGCCGGGGAGCCCCGTCAGCTCCTGTCGGTGCGGCGTCAGCTCGAGGACTGGAACTCCGCGATCACCCATGCGCGGGGCCTCGACGGGGTCGACCGCCCTGATGACGGCGCCCGACTGCGTGGCGGGCATCGAAGCAATTGTGCCCGCCGGAGATGACATCCGCTCGGACATCACGGCACGATTCGGGTTGGATATTCTGCGCTATTTCCCGGGACGACACGCCCGCAAGATCCAGTCCCCGGCGCACTTCGCGGTCTACGAGAACGACACGCTGGCCCCGCCGGGCCCCACCCTGCGGCATGTGCGGAAGGCCCCGAAGGGCGAAGTGCGAATGCAGCCCGGCGGGCACTTCGACATCTACGTCGGCGATGCCTTCGAGCACAACGTCGCCGAACAGCTGGCCTTTCTCGCACGGCACGTCCCGACTGCCGTCAACGAGCGGTGAGCCGCACCGCAGGCTGGCTTTCCCCAAGGATCAGACGCCCCTGATCTACGAATATGTGTACTCCGCACTCCCGGGTCATGCGCGGAGAACGAACTCCTCGACGTCGCCGTCGGAGATGCGGACGACGTCGGCCATGGTCTTGTCCATGTCGATCATAAAGCCCTGCCACCCGGCGCGCCGAGCCTCCGGGCCGAGAGGCTTCCGGGGGGACGAACACTTCCGCGGTTTGCAGGTCGCGGGGCAGGAAGTAGATGCTGGCCTGCCCGACCTCATTGACCAGGACGACGTAGAGGCTGAAGTAGATGCCCGCTTCCATGCGTTCACGCTGCGAGCCCCATGCGGCACCGAGGATCGTGCCGGTGATGGTGTCCGGCAGTTCCCCCTTGATCCGCTTCGACTTCACCTGAGCCAGGTAGCCGCAGAAGTCGCAGACGAGATCGGCACATTTGAAGTTCGGGGGCAGGAGTTTGAACGACTTGTCGGTGCGCTTGCACCCCGGGCAACGGGCATGCTTGGCGACGAGTTCTTCTCCCGCCGTGCCGAGTTTCTGCTTCGTCGTGGCCATGTCATGTTCCTCCTCAACGGTGCGCGCTCTTCTGCGCGCGTGCGTCGGCCCGTGGCCCAGCCTCCGATGCCGGGACATCCTGCCCCCATCTTGCTAGATTCTGGGTCAAGACCACTTGAACGAAGGAACGGTGCCATGACCACCTCGGCGGAATTGCGCGAGGTCTCGGCCGCACATGGGCTCACATGGCCCGAGGAGTACTTGACGATCGCCGACGACGGCATGGTGGGCATGTCCCCCACCGGCGACGAAGTCCCGCTGCTGCACTTCAGCACGAACTTCGAGCTGCTCGGGGCCAAGGACATCGCCCGCCGATTGGAGATGTTTGCGGAGCCGGACGATTTCCGGAACATCGATCCCGCCGAGGGCCTGTTGCCCTTCGGGATGGAGCCCGGCGGCAACCTCTATTGCTTCCGCACCGGGGCCGCCGGCGCGGGTCCGGTCCCCGTGGTTCTGCTGCAGAACGATGAGCAGGAGGATGAGCGTCTCGCGCCGGATCTCGCCGGGTTCATTTTCGCGGAGATGGTCGTCGCTTCCGCCGAGTTCTACGACGACGATTACCTGGGTGAGGGCGAGCCCCGTCGTAACGCGGAAGCCTGGCTCCAGTCGCACGAGCCCTACCTGGGGCAGGAGCAGGCCGCGGCGCTCCGCGAACTCTTCGCGCGTCCGCTGATCGTGCGTGACGACGACTCGATGGGGTTCCTCGAATTCTCGGAGGTGGATGAGCTGGTGGACCCGGTTCTGCGGTATCCGGAGCGCCACGAGCCGATTCAGCTCTGGGAGCGCGGGTAGCTCCACCTCCACCGGCCGGTGCGTGCGACTCCCCGACGGTGGCGTTACGCCTCGAGCACGTAGCGCAGGATCTCCACGACCTGGTCGGTGGTCGTGCACCACGCCTGGGCGGCGGCGTCGACTTCCTTGAGCGGGTGGACGATGTCCTCGCCGTGAAGCGTGACGTACGGCTTGTCCAGGGCCGCGCAGTAGCCGGCGTCGAAGGCGGCGTTCCACTGCTTGTACTGGTCGCCGAAGCGCACGACGACCATGTCGGCCTTCTCGATCAGCGTGCGGGTCCGGATGGAGTTGACCTTCGACGACTGGTGGTCGCGCCAGAACCCGGCGGGCGCCTCTCCCAAGTGGTCGCCGGCGGCATCGCTGGCGTCGTGATCGGTGACCGGCGCCGTGAAGACCACGTCCAGTCCGGCGGCCTCGGCGCCGCGCTGGATTTCCTCACGTCAATCGGTGTGGATCTCGCCGGAAAGGTACACGTTGAAGCTCATGGCCGATTACTCCTTCACTGAAACTTGGATGTGCCCCCGCACCTCCCCCGTTCATCGGCGCACCATACCCGAGTGGCCCTCATTGATCGCGTTCAGCGGCGGTTGCGCAGTCGGGACGTGAGAGCGCCGAGGAGACTCGCGCCGTGGCCCGAGGAGTATCTGGTCCTCTCCGAGGCTGCCGACCGTTTCGCCGAGTTCGGGATCTTCGTCCGACGGCGATTCCGAAGACCTGCGCCTGGCCCCGGATCTGGCGGGCTTCGTTTTCGCCGAGATGATCGAGTCGGCCGCCGAGTTCGACGACGTCGACGAAGTCGTCGACCCGGCGCTCCGGTACCCGGCGCGCAACGAGCCCATCCAGCTTTGGGATCGAAGCAACTGGCATCAGGGCCGATCGCGGCTTCGCCGTTTGCCGCGCAACTGAGGGCGGAGGTGTTTCTCGGCGCGGCGAACCCGAATCCGATCAACTTGTCGACGTACGAGCTGATCATGTTGCCCGCGTGCGCCCGCCGGTTCCCGCGCACGATGCCCAAGTACGCCGAAGCTGACGGTGGCAATCGTCGACGCGCACAGGCCATGCGGGGGCGTGCCATCCCCGACGCTTTACGACGTCCCGTCGCCACGCAAACGGCCGACACCCGGGTCGGCCACCGGCCCCGGGGCCCGGCCCACCACCCGCCGGCTCATGCCGGCGCCCTGGACCGCCACCGGCGGGGCCCGGGACCGCTATCCGCTGACGCTCTGCGCCTCGCCAATCCCCCACGTCGCCGCTTCCCGCCACTGCTCCGCGATGCGGGCGAAGGGCCCATCGGCCTTCTCCAACTCATCGATGGGGCCAGCTTCCACCACCCGCCCCAATTCCATGACGATGACGCGATCGGCGATCTCCACCATCGCGGGGCGGTGGGCGACGACCACGGTCGTGTACGAGCCGCGCAGCCCAGACAGGGCATCGGTCACCGTCCGCTCATTGCGCCCGTCCAGGGCCGAGGTGCCTTCGTCGACAAGCAGGATCGATGCCGGCTTGGCGAGGGCGCGGGCCAGGCCCAGCCGCTGCCGCTCGCCCCCGGACAGCCGATTGCCCAGCTCGCCGACGGGAGTGTCCCAGCCATCGGGCAAGCGCTCGATCGCCTCGGCCAGGCCGCAATTGACGGCGATCGCATCCAATTCCGGCTGCGTCAGATCCGGGTTCACGGCGAGCAGGTTGTTGCGAATCGACCCCGTGTGCAGGACGGTGCGCTGGAACACCATCGCGGCGCGGCCGCGCAGGTCACCGGGGGAAGCCGGTTTCCCGTCAACGTCGACCGTGCCCACGCCGGGAACCGTCAGCCCGGCCAGCAGCGACACCAGCGTCGACTTGCCGCTGCCGGACGGGCCGACGACGGCCGTGATCGTGCCCGGCGCGAAGTCCACGTCGATGCCGTCGAGCCCCGTCGTGCCGTCGGGGAACGTGACATCGACGCCCCGGACCTCCACCGTGGCGGGGCCCTCGCCCGGGCCGCCGGCGCGGACCCGCTCGACTTCCATCAGCTCGCGCACTTCGGACAGGGAGCGCCGCAGCTCGACGACGGCCCCCACCGATCCCGCCTGAACGTTGGCCTGCTCGACGACCCGGAGCAACACCACAATCGACGCGGCAGCCGCGGCTCCGGTCAACGCCGAACGGTCGTAGGACCACCACACCGTGAACCCAAACGCCAACAGCACCAGCTGAACCACGACCGTGAACACCTGCTGCCCGGGGATCTGCCAAAGCAGGACCCTGCGGGTCTTCCGCCGCGCCTCGGCGATGGCCCGGTCAACCAATCGGGTGCTCGCGTCCACCCGGCGCGCGGTGCGCAAGGTCGGCTGCACGAGCGCGAACTCGAAAAGCCTGTCATCGAGACCGGCATTGGCCGCCGCAAACTCCGCCGTGGACCTGTCCTCCAGCTTCGCCGACGCCCACAGCGACCCCAGGCAAGCGATGCCGCCGAGGAACGTCACCGCGCCAAGCGCGGGAGAGACGAGCAGCAGCCCGATGCCCAACCCGAAGATGAACACAATCGAGGTGATCACGGGCCCGATCAGCAGGATCACCGCCGAGGTGACCGTGCTGGCCTTGGTGACCAAATCGCGGATGGCACCTTCCTTTTCGGAAGTCAGCCGAGCATCCGGCCACGAAAGCACGGCACCCGGGGCGTTGCTGTGGATCTCGCGCATGACGGCGATGCCCAGATCGAGCCCCCTGTGGGCGGCGAAGATGTCGACACCCCAACTGCAGGCCACGAACAGCAGCAACAGCGCCAGCCACGGCAACGCCGCCCCGGGGTCCGCCGAGAACAGCGCGCCCAACAGCGGGTAGAGGGTAACGACGGCCGCCACCTGGAGCAGTGCCGACACGGCAACCGCGCCGAAGAAGGACCACAGGGGACGACCTCCCCCGACGACGAAGTGCAGATCCCGCAACATCAGTTCTCCTCCGATTCAACGGCGACGGACACGGGTGCGCCGCAATGCGCATCCCACATCCGCCGATAAGCCCCACCCGCCGCGACGAGCCGGGAATGCGTGCCCTCTTCCACCACTTTCCCCTCGTCCAGGACGAGGATCCGCGAGGCATTCTTGATCGTGTGCAGCCGGTGCGCGATCATCAGCACCGTCTTGCCCGCCAGCAGGCGTTCGAGCCCACGGTGGATCGCGGCCTCGGAGTCCGGGTCGGCCGCGGCAGTGGCCTCGTCCAACACGACGATCGGGGTGTTCGCCAGCAGCGCGCGGGCGATGGCCACCCTCTGGCGTTCGCCGCCGGAAAGACGGTTCGGTTCGACCACGGTGTCGTAGCCGTCGGGAAGCGCTTCGATGACCCGGTGCACGTCCGCGGCCTCCGCAGCCTCGCGGATCTGGGCGTCGGTCGCCTCGGGACGGTTCAGCGCGATGTTGTCGCGGATGCTCGCATGCACCAGCTGGGCATCCTGCAACAGCACCGACACCGAGGAATACAGCTGCTCCTGGGTGAGATCGCGCACGTCGACCCCGTCGATGCTCACGGAACCGCCGGTGACGTCCCACAGCCGGGCCAGCAACGCCGCCACCGTCGACTTGCCCGCCCCCGAGGGGCCCACCAGCGCGGTGACGCTGCCGGGCTCCAGCGTGAGGGAAAGATCGTCGATGACCTTCCGGCCGCCGCCGTAGGTGAAATCGACGTGGTCGAAACGCACGTGGCCCGGGGGCGCGGGACAATCCACCGGGGGCGCGAGCTCCGGCGTCGCCAGTAAAAGCTCGACGCTGGCTTTGGCGTCAAGTCCGCCCGACAAACTGGCCACGCCCAACCCGAGGTTCAGCAGCCGGCCGCCGAAGGACGTGCCCAGGATGAGGAAGGGGATCAGATCCGTCGCCGGCATCCAGCCCGCCACGACCATCGCGAATCCCGCCACTAGAAGCACGCCCAGCACCGTGGTGGGGCGGTTCGTCATCACCGCGATGATCTTGCGGGGGCCGGTGTCGCGCTGCCAATCGGCCATGAAATCACCGGATTCCCGCAGCGTGCCCTCGAGGTCGACGACCGCTTTCGGCCCGAAGACCGCGGAGGTCCCGCGCGAGCCGATGAAGGCCTGGGTCTGGCCCGCCGCCAGCACCTCGTACCGCTGGTTCTGCAGCACCTTGTCCTTGTCGCGGCGCTGGATTCCCTTGATGACGTAGATGTAGGCGACGATCGGCAGCAGCAGTACCAGGCCCAATCGCCATTGGACGGCGAACAGGTAGATCAGGCTGCCCAGCGCCGCGACGACGGCGCCGACGATGTCGGGCACCGCGTGGGTGACCAGGTAATGCAGTGCCCTGACGTCATCGCCGGCAATCTTTTTGACGTCGGCCGCCCGGCCGCGCATGAACCAGCCCAACGGCAGCCGGGAGAATTTCGCCAAGAGGCGATGCCGCAGCGCCGTGGCGAAGTTGGCGTCCAGGAAGTGAAGCCACAGCACCAGCAGCGTCGTCCCCGCCGCCGAGACGGCCATCGCGACCACCGCCCAGATCGCCGGTTTGGCGAAAGCCTCCGCAGGTGCCCCTTCGACGAACAGCCGGGCCAGTTCCGCGAACAGGATGAAGGGGCTCAGCTGCAGCAGGGACAGCGCTCCCTCGACGATGCCTGCGGCGATGAGCGGACGCTTGAGCGGCCGGAGCACACCCCCCTTGCCGGCGTCGGCGCCGGGGGTTTGCCGGGGTTCGGGAGCGTCGGTGGAGCCGACGGCGCCGGCACTTGCGGACGTGGAGGCGCTGGACGAAGCGCCGGTGGTGCCGGCGGTGGCCGAGGCGCCGGAGGCAGCGGAGGCAGCCGCCATGACGTTGACATCGGAGGCGGCGTCCGCGTCGGCGGCGGCAGGCGCAGCCGACGCGCCCTTCGCCTCGGTTGCCTCCGGACCCGCCGAATCGATGGTCTGCGTCTTGCCCATCTGGCGTCCGCGGACCCAGTAGGCATGCGCGTGCAAGGTCGCTCGGTTGAGTCCGAATTTCTTCTGCAGCAGTGTCTTCGCGTGCCGGGTCGACGCGGTTTCCGCTGTCACCCAGGCGTACCAGCCGGCCCAGTCCCCGTCGCTGATCGCCTGGACCAGCGCCTGCCCGTCGGGAAGCTCGTCGACCCAGGACGCGGTGATGTTCGGGCCCTCGGGCAGGGCGATGTGGTCGTCGTCGGGGCTGTGCCGCTCCAGGTAGACGACCACGGGGCTGTCCTCGGGGATGGCGGCGACCAGGGCGCGGATCGCCGGATAGCCGGCGAGGTCCCCGAGCAGCAGGTACCCCGCCGGGGGCGGCTCGGGCAGGGCGAAGGGTTGCTCGCCGTAGCGCATGGCGACGATCCGGTCGCCTTCCTCGCAGTTCACCGCCCAGTGCGAGGCGGGCCCGGCGGGCTCGTGTATGACGAAATCGATGGAGAACTCGCCGGTCGCCGGATCGGGATCGACGAGCGTGTAGCCGCGCTGGAACTCCTTCGGGCCGCCGTCGGGGTCGGGGAACCAGAGGCGCAGCCAGTTCGCCGGCGCTTCCCCCTTCGGATCGAGCAGCCCTTCCGAGCGGCACGTGACCCGGATGAAGTGCGGCGCGAGCCGGCGTTTCCCGATCACGGTCACCGCATGTTCCTTGGCGCCCAGGCCACGGAGTACGACGGCCTCAAACCCCTTCGCCATCGACCACTCACCTTTCGAGGATGGGTCCCGTCGCAAAGCGCACGGGGCCGACGCAGACATTTGAAGGACAGCCTAGCCTAACTATATGACAGGTTCCATGGCGTCCGACCATCGGCAAGGTAGCGCCACTGCCCAATGCGGCCATCCCCGATCGAAAGGGCGGCACGATGAAGCTCGGCGAGCTCGCGGCGGCCACGGACACGTCGACCGCGACCATCAAGTACTACATCCGCGAGGGCCTGCTTCCGCCCGGGGCGAAGAAGAACCAGACCACGTCCGTCTACGGTCCCGCGCACCGCGAGCGCCTCGAATTGATTTCCGCTTTACGGGTTCTTCACGATTTAGAGTGCGTTGATCCGGGTGTGCAGCTGCCCGGAGTGAATCAGGCACCGCAAGATGTAGTGGTCGAGGTTGCGGAACCCCAGGGCGATCCCCCGTAGATTCTCTAACCGGCCATTGATGGCCTCGACCGGCCCGTTGGACGCCCCGATGTCGAAGTAAGCCAGCACGTCCTCGCGCCGGCGCCACAACGTCCGACCCAGCTGGGCCAGCTCCTCCAGACCTTTCGGCACGCCCTTACGCAGGGTGTTGATGATCCTCAACTTCTTGCCCTCCGATGTCTTCGGGTGCCCGTAGGCCTGGATCATGTCCTGTGAGAGCCATCCACGTGACCTCGAGTGCCACGTATTCGTCATCGGTGGCCCACAACAGGTCCAGCCGCCTGTTCTGCCGCTCGGCGAGGTAGTTCCTCCTGGCCAGCAAGGTCCGCCGGTGCTTGTACAGCGGATCATCCTTGCGTCCACGCCGCCCCGTGGTCTCACGTTGGAGCCTCCGCCGGCAGCCAGTGAGCTTGTCCGCGGCCAGATGCACGACGTGAAACGGATCCATCACCTTCCTCGCCTGCGGCAGAACCTGGTCGACGGCGGTGGCGTAGCCGGTGAAGCCGTCCATGGTCACCACCTGCACCTGGCTGCGGAAACCAGGGTCGCGTTCCTGCAGCCACGTGCGCAGCACGTCCGCGCTGCGGCCAGGCCGGATATCCAGTAGTCGGGCCGGCCCACGGCCATCGGCCAGCGGGGTAAGGTCGACCAGGATCGTCACCAGGTTCGACGGCTGGCCTGGCTTTCGGGTGTGCTTCCACACGTGCTCATCCACCCCGAGGATGCGCACCCCGTCCAGATGGGAGGGGTTGTCGTAGACGAACTTGCGGCAGGCGTCCACAGCTACCTGATTGACCAGTTCCCACCCCACCCCGAGGGCCTTGGCGGTGGCGGCCACGCTCATCCAGTCGATGGCCAGTCGCTGGAGGATCCAGCCGGTCACCCGGTCGGTGAGCTTGGCCCCGTCATTGGCGCAGTTGAGGGAGGCTTGGAAGATTTTCCTCCGACATTGTTGATTGGTGCAGGTGAATCGGGGGACACGAACGTGCAGGCGGGTGGGAAACCCCACGACCGGCAGGTCAACCAGTCGGCGGACAGTGTGATCACGCAGTTTCCCGGGTTGGGTGCAGTCGGGGCAGTGCCCCTCGACAGCGACCGGGGCGGCGTCGATGATGGTGAAGGTTCCGGCGTCGGCGGCTCCGGTGATCGTCAAGCCGATTTCTGGGTGCTGTTGCAAAGTTGGGGCAGTAGGAAGAGCGACGTGAATTAATCACAGCCATGGGTATCTTCTCCGGTCGTCATTTCCCCCGTGACATCATTCTGTGGGCAGTGCGGTGGTACTGCCGCTACGGGGTGAGCTACCGCGATCTGGAGGAAATGATGACCGAGCGGGGCGTGCCGGTCGATCACACCACGATCTACCGCTGGGTCCAGAAATACGCCCCTGAGCTGGACAAGCAAACACGGTGGTACCGGCAGGTACCTGACTGGCAGGCCAGTTCCTGGCGGGTGGATGAGACCTATATCCGGGTCGGCGGGAAGTGGTGCTATCTCTATCGGGCGATCACCGCCGGTGGTCAGACCCTGGACTTTTACCTCTCTCCGAAGCGGAACGTGGCCGCAGCGAAGCGTTTCCTGGCCAAGGCCCTCAGATCCAATGCATCAGCCGGGTATCCCAGAGTGATCAACACCGATAAAGTACCCTCCCTAGCCAGGGCAATCGCCGAGTTGAAGTCAGAGGGAATCTGCCCGCCAACAGTGGAACACCGGCAGGTGAAATACCTCAACAACATCCTGGAAGGCGACCATGGTCGGCTGAAGCGGATCCTCGGGCCGAAAGGCGCGTTTAAGAACCGGACATCTGCATATCGGACGTTGAAAGGGATGGAGGCGATGCACTCATTGCGGAAAGGGCAAGGCACGATGTTTGCCCACGGGCAACCGAACCCGGACGCGGTGATCGTCAACCGGGTGTTCGAGACGGCCTGAGAACGCCCACACGCAGCGGCCATCAGGGAATGAGAAACTGAGTCTTCGCTGCTCTCCGCCCAACTTTGCAACAGCACCGTCGGTCCGCGGCGAGTTTCCCACCAGGGCCGGCAATAAACAGTTGAAAAACGCGATGTTTCAATCGGCGTGGATCGCGTCGAACTGCCATCCCGCATCGCGCGACTACTACCTGCGTAAACGGACTGAAGGACAGAAGCACAATGCCGCGGTGATGCGGCTTGCCCGGAGCCGCTGCAACGTCATCTATGCCCTGTTGACTCGGCGTGAGTTCTTCCGAGAAATCCCTGCTAGAACCATCGCCACGGCTGCGTAGGCCGCTGCGCTAATCACCGCCGGCCCGCACGATGCGGACCGGCGATCAGTCACGGCTACACCACCATACGATGTACGTGAAAGTCCCGCCTGACTATTGACAATCCACATAGGGACCCCCACGCGGATCGGGACCGAGTGGCGACCGTCACCTAGACGCCGAACAGGGCCACTTCCGCCGAGCCGTATTCGACGATCCCGAAATCACTTTGCCGGATCTTCATCCCCCGCCGGTGCTCGATGTCGCCGGAGGCCCGGAACTGGAGGCCGAAAACCAGATCCTCGTCGCCCAGTTCCGGCAGGACCACAATCCTCACCAACTCGAACGGCTCATACGCGGAATCCAGGTCGTCGTCGATGGACAGGAAAATCTCTCCGACCCCGTCCGGCACGTCGACGAGCGCCTCGAAGCCCTCCCCATCGCCTCAAACCCCGTGGTTTAGGAGGGGGAAGAGGGCGTTCGAGGGCTCAACAGCTCAAGCCCAGGACCGCCGACTTAGAGCTCGTCGATGTGCTTGCGCTTCGGGTAGACGCGCGGGCGAGCACCGGCAATCTCCTCAGCGATGCGAACGACCTGGTTGGAGTAACCGAACTCGTTGTCGTACCAGACGTAGAGCACCAGGTGCTTACCATTGGCGATGGTGGCCAAGCCATCAACGATGCCTGCGTGGGTGGAACCAACGAAGTCGGTGGAGACCACTTCTGGTGAGTGGATGTAGTCAATCTGCTGGCGCAGGACGGACTTCAGGGAAACTTCGCGCAGGTAGTTGTTAACCTCGTCGCGGTCGACCTCAGTGTCCAGAGTCAGGTTCAGCACCGCCATGGAAACGTCCGGGGTGGGAACGCGGATCGCGTTACCGGTCAGCTTGCCCTCGAACTCCGGCAGAGCCTTGGCGACGGCCTTTGCGGCACCAGTCTCAGTGAGAACCATGTTCAGGGTGGCTGCGCGACCACGGCGGGAACCCTTGTGGAAGTTGTCAATCAGGTTCTGGTCATTGGTGAAGGAGTGGACGGTCTCGACGTGACCGAACTCGACGCCCCACTTGTCATTGACGACCTTCAGCACCGGGGTGATGCCGTTGGTAGTACAGGAGGCTGCCGACAAAATGTTGTCAGAGTCCTCGATGATGCTGTGGTTAATTCCGTAGACGATGTTCTTCACATCGCCCTTGCCCGGCGCGGTAAGCAGAACCTTGGAAACACCCTTGGACTGAAGGTGCTGTGACAGTCCCTCGCGGTCACGCCAACGACCGGTGTTGTCGATGACAATCGCATCGTTAATGTCGTAGGCGGTGTAGTCAACAGTTGCCGGGTCATTGGAGTAAATGACCTGAATCGGGGTGCCATTTGCCCAAATAATGTTGTTTTCGCGGTCAACCGAGATGGTGCCGTCGAATGCACCGTGGACGGAGTCACGGCGCAGCAGCGAAGCACGCTTGACAATGTCGTCCTCACCATTCTGGCGAACCACAATAGCGCGCAGGCGCGGGCCGTTGAACAGTGCCTCACGAGCCAGCAGAATGCGAGCCAGCAGACGGCCGATGCGGCCGAAACCGTAGAGGACAATGTCGGTCTTCGGGGTCTGTGTCCCGGCACCGATGACGTCGGCAAGCTCACGCTCGAGGAATGCGCGCAGATCGCCGCCTTCCTCTTCGAAGCTGGTAGCCAGGGCGCCCAGGTCAATGGAGGCGGTGCCGAGATCCATCTTCACCAGTTCCTGCAGAATCGGCAGGGTCTGACTCAGGGGCAGCTCCTGCGAGGTGATGCGACGGGCGTAGCGGTGCGACTTAATGATGCCGGTCTCGGTAACGTTTTCCAGTCGGCGGCCGAAGATTGAAGTCACGACATCATTGTTGCGGCGCAGTTGTCCCAGGAGGGGGATCATCTGCTCTGCAAGGCTGATGCGCTCATTCCAGTCATTGCGCTTGATGGGGGCCGAATCCGACATAAATCCTCCTGGCTTAAATGAGTATGAGTTCCCCCTCAAAATACCCCGCACACGCTATTCACCGGCTATCGCCCTCAACTGGGTACCCCGTATTGTGGCCCAGCTTTCACCCAATCGGGGGAGACACCGGGAGACACCTCAAGGAAGAAAATTGAACCCTACTTACCCGTTAGAATAAGAGCCATGACGGAACCCCTGGATATCCAGCAGCAATCTCCCGCCCAGCCGCCATACCGCCTTGTAGTCACGGATATGGACGGGACTCTACTAAATGAAGACAAGGAAATCCCGGAGTCCTTTTGGCCGGTAGTCACGGAGCTGCTCGACCGCGGTGTCCACTTCGCTCCCGCGTCGGGCCGCCAGTACGCAACTCTGGCCGACCAGTTCGCCCCCATTGCACACCGCATCCCAATCATTGCGGAAAACGGCAACTATGTCGCGGATGCGGGCGAGGTGGTCTCGGTTACCAGTATCGACCACGACATCGTCACCCAGTTGGTACACGCGATCCGCCAGTTCAACGACAACCGCGTGGCAGCGGGGCGCACTCCTCTATCGGTTATCATCTGCGGCGCTGCCAGCGCATACGTGGAGTTTTTCCCGCCGCATTTCAATATTCCGGAGGAAGTTCAGCAGCTGCAATTCAACGAGGCCGCCAAGTACTATTTGAAGCTGCAGAAGGTCGATGATGTCATCGCCGCCGCCGCCGAGGACGGCATCGTCAAAATTGCCGCCTTTGATCCTTACTCCGTCGAAGACGAATCCGCCGATTACTTGCGTTCCCAGAGCCCGCACCTGCGCGCGGTAGTCTCCGGTGCACATTGGGTCGACCTCATCGACGCCAACACCAACAAGGGCACGGCACTCGCCGCCCTGCAGGAGGCCCTAGGTATCTCTCCTGCCGAAACTGTCTGCTTCGTTGACTACCTGAATGATCTCGAGCTCATCGACCACGCAGGCCGTTCGTTTGCCATGTCCAACGGTCACCCGGAAATCAAACGCCGCGCCACCGACATCGCACCGTCGAACGCGGAGGAAGGCGTCATCACGACGCTGCGCGAGCTGTTCAACCTCTAACTGCAATTGACCCCTTACCCCACTGGAGCGGTAAGTTAGAAAGGTTGAACCCGATTCCCTTATTCCGATTTTCTTTTTAAGGAAAGCGTAGTTTCCCTGTGACCACTCTCGCCGAAGAAGCCGCACGCCGCCGCACATTCGCCGTCATCGCACACCCGGATGCCGGTAAGTCCACGCTCACCGAGGCGCTGGCGCTGCATGCTCATGTCATTAACGAGGCCGGTGCTGTCCACGGCAAGGCCGGCCGTAAGTCGACTGTGTCCGACTGGATGGACATGGAGAAGGATCGCGGCATCTCGATTGCCTCTTCCGCGCTGCAGTTCGAGTACCAGCCAGAGGGGCACGACGGCGAGCCGTACATGATCAATCTCGTCGATACGCCTGGTCACGCTGATTTCTCCGAGGACACCTACCGTGTGCTCACCGCTGTCGACGCCGCTGTCATGCTTGTCGACGGTGCCAAGGGTCTCGAGCCTCAGACGTTGAAGCTGTTCCGGGTTTGTAAGTCCAACGGAATTCCCATCGTCACCGTCATCAACAAGTGGGACCGCCCGGGTAAGGCTCCCCTGGAGTTGATGGATGAGATTGTCGCGGAGATTGGACTGCAACCGACTCCGCTGTACTGGCCAGTTGGTGAGGCCGGCGACTTCCGCGGTCTGCTGGAGCGTGGTGAGGACGGCGAAGCCAAGCAGTTCATCGGCTTCGAGCGCACTGCCGGTGGCGCCACTATTGCCGCTGAGCGTCACCTCACCCCAGATGAGGCCGCCGCAGAGCAGGGCGACGCCTGGGAGACGGCAGCCGAGGAGTCCGAGCTGCTCTCCGCCGATAGCGCTGACCACGACCAGGAGATGTACCTCGCTGGCGATACCTCTCCGGTGATTTTCGCCTCCGCCATGCTGAACTGGGGTGTCCACCAGATCCTGGACACTCTCTGCGAGCTGGCTCCGGCACCTGGTGCCCGCGAGTCCGACCCGGCTGCCGTTGCCGCTGCGGCGGCTGGCGGCCAGGGGGCTATCGTCGAAAAGCGCGAGCCGACGGATGATTTTTCGGGCGTCGTGTTCAAGGTGCAGGCGGGTATGGATACGCACCACCGCGACAAGCTGGCATTCATGCGCGTTGTCTCTGGCGAGTTTGACCGCGGCATGCAGGTCACGCATGCGCAGTCGGGACGTAGTTTCTCCACAAAGTATGCTTTGACCGTTTTCGGCCGGACACGTTCGACCGTGGAGACGGCTTACCCGGGCGACATTGTCGGCCTGGTCAATGCGGGTTCACTGGCGCCGGGTGACACGATCTACGAGGGCCGCAAGGTTCAATTCAAGCCGATGCCGCAGTTCGCGCCCGAGCACTTCCGCACTCTGCGCGCCAAGAGCCTGGGCAAGTACAAGCAGTTCCGCAAAGCTGTCGATCAGCTCGATGCCGAGGGCGTGGTGCAGATTCTGCGCAACGATACCCGCGGCGATGCCGCCCCGGTGATGGCCGCGGTCGGCCCGATGCAGTTCGAGGTCATGATGGCACGCATGGAAAACGAGTACAACGTCGAGACCATCGCCGAGCCCATCCCCTACTCCGTCGCCCGCCGCACGGACGAAGAGACCGCGCCTGAGCTGGCAAAGCAGCGCGGCGTGGAGATCTTCACGCGTTCCGACGGCGCCCTCATCGCCCTCTTCGGCGACAAGTGGAAGCTGTCCTTCATTGAGAAGGAGCACCCGGAGTTCACGCTCGAGACGCTGGTCGCAGACTAGAGTTTTAAGGAGATTTCACCAACATTGAGCCAAACGGTTGAGCTTCCTCCACAACCAAGTGCATGGCAACTTTTTACTGCCTTCCACTCCCGTGCACAGAGATGGCCAGGCGCCCTCCGCGCAGCACTCGCGCTATTCCTGCCGGGTGCCGTGGCACTTCTCACCGGACATGGCTCGGAGATGCTCCTTATCGCCGCTGGTGGGTGCGTGGTCATCTATGGCGAAGGCCACCCCTACCGCAGTCGTCTGCGCGTGATGGCCATCGCCGGGCTATGCCTGATCGCCGGAGTTATGTCCGGCAGTTTTGTCGGATCAGTGGTCCACGGTGAGATCGCTTCCGGCGGCAGCAATCTATGGCTGCTGCTCATTGCGCTTTTTACGACGATACTGGCCACCATCGGCGCTTTTATTCAAAACGCACTGCGCCTGCCACCGCCGGGTTCATTTTTTATTGTGATGGTCTCCGGCGGCACAACAATGGTCGCCCGCCTTGGCTTCAACCCGGTGGAAACCGCCATGTGGGCTACCGTTGGCGTGCTTTCCGCGATAGTCATCGGCATGGCACCGCGGTTGTGGAATCCGCATGGCCCCGAGATGGCGGCTGTCGAATCCCTTGAATCAGCCATCGACGCGATGGAAAAGTCAGACTCGACATCGTTCGCCGTTCATCACCAGGCGCAAACTGCACTCACCGACGCATGGGAATCGCTTGCCGACGCAGGCATCATCCGTGGCAGCAAAATCGTTAAGCCCTCCCACACGGAACTGGTCAACCGTGTCATTGCTGCTCATCAGCGTCTGATTGCTATCCGCACACGCTTGGGCGTGCACGGCAGCGCTGTGGACATCGTGGACACGCCTAACCTCTTCGACGAGACGCAGACAACCATTCCACTCGCGCGACCAAGCGTGAGTTACCGGATCTTCCGCTCTTTCGATCGCTATTCCCATGCGTCGATGACTGCGGCAAAGGTTGCTATTACCGGTGGCTTAGCTGGTCTCATCAGCGTGCTTGTCGGTCTCGACCGGCCTGACTGGGCGGTGGTCAGCGCATTGATGACTCTGCAGTGGGGTCCCGACCGCACCGCTGGTTCGATCCGAGGGATTCACCGCATGGTCGGCTCGATTATCGGCATTTTCCTCTATGCGCTGCTCTTTTCCTTTGGCCTGGACAGCTGGACGCTACTTATCGCGCTTGCAGCCTGCCAATTCGGCGCGGAGATTCTCGTGGTGAAGAACTATGCGCTGACGACAATCGTCACCACTCCATTGGCGCTGCTGCTGGGCGGAAACGTCGCTGGCGAACTCGCACCGATTGTGACCGATCGTGTCTTGGAAGTCGGTATCGCCTGCGCGCTGGCTCTCGCTGTCCTGCACTTCTGGCCAACCGAGAGCATTGAAAAGCACTACCTGCGTCATATTCCGCGCTGCTATCGACAGATGGGCGCTCTTCTCGGCGCGCTGCTAACCGGTACTCCGAATCAGGCGCTCGATATTCGTCGAGATCTCCAGTACGAGCTGCTCAGTGAGCGCCAGGCCATCTCGTCTTTGGCCACCAACGACCCCGAAATCGCCACTCCACACTGGGATGGGCATCGTCGCATTCGCACAGCTGGCTATTTGTTGCTGGACTACTGTCGCACGCATCCAGATATCCGCCCCTCTCACGAGGAGATTTCCAAGCTCGCTGAGGTAGTCCAGGCAGCTAAAGCTGAGGAGCGCTAGTCCTCCGGCAGCGGGGGCTCCTTGCGCAGGTCGCGGGCTGTTGCCCGCCGTACCTCGCGCGGTTCCTCCTCCGAGCCCCGCGAACGGAACTTAGCCGCGATGTCCTTCAGCGAAGACGACAGCGGCGGCAGCTTCTCCAGCGCGTCACGGCCCGCGTCCCACGCGTCGGTAGCAATATTTTCCGCTTTCCGACGGAACTTGCGGACCTTCTCCTCACGCTGCCGCTTAGTCTCTGCCGCGTCATTTTGCCGCTCGCGCTCACGCTCAAAGGCGGCGACATCGCGGGCCTCCGCGTCGGAAAGCCTCTTCGAGGCGTGTGCCGCGGCGTCCCACGACTCCTCCAGCGATTCCGCGAGGTGCAACATGGCATCGATGCGCTTTTCAACTTCGCGCAACTTCTCGCGGTAGCCCCGCTGAATGTCATAGCGGCGCATGATGCGGCGGGCACGAGTGGCCTCATTGCGCCAGGTGATGATTGCGCCCTCAGAAATCGACTCATCGACGACGAAACGCATCGTCCACGGGTCGACATCAGCGCTGGCCAGATTGTTGCGTACCCGCTCCTCGCGGTCGAGGACGTCCTGCACGAGACTGCGGGCACGCTCTTCGGCTTGATGGGCGCGGTTGGTACGGGAGTTATCTGGTCGGAAGCTCACCTGGACTATCCTACCGCTCGGCTGCTGCCAAAGCCGGTACTTGGTCGGTCTCGGAGCTCTTCTGCTGGTCATTGTCGCTCTGGTGCTCGAGGCGAACCCAGGAGACAAAGCCCCAAATAACGAAGCATCCGTAGAAGAGGTACAGCGCCGCCGACGGGTAGTAGCCACCCTTGAGCAGCAACGGCACTCCCACGGCGTCAACGGCAATCCAAATTAGCCAGAATTCGTTCCACCCGCGGGCCATACCCCAGGTCGCCAACATCGAACCGACGAAAATCCAGGCATCGGCCCATGGCCCCCACGAGCCCAGCATCTCAAAGACATTGGCACAGATCACAGTGGCGAAGATAGCCACGGTAATCATCCCAATGCGTTCCGATGCCGTCGCCCACCGCGGCTCAATTGCGACCTCGTCACCGCTCTGATTGCGGCTCTTGACCCAGCTGAACCACCCGTAGAGACTGACGACGATAAACATGACCTGACGCCCCGCCTGGCCATAGAGATCAAGATTTTGCGGCGTGTGGAAAACTCCGCCGAGGAAGACGGTAAACAGCAAGGCATTTCCGATAATGCCGACCGGCCAAGCCCATACCTTCCGTTTCATACCTAGGAAGGCACACGCCAGGCCAAAGAGGTTACCGACAATTTCACGAATCAAGATTGGCGCTCCCGCCACACTGAGCTGTGCAGTGAGGAAACCCACCAAAAAACCCGACACGTATTCCACGAATTATTCAACTCCTTCTCTTTCATCCGGACTATGACCGTCGGTTTCGGATTCCAACCGAAATCTGCTTGTCCCCTACCTGACGACCCTTCTGGCCACAGGTAGGGCGCTCGTGGACTTGTCTGCGTCAGCCGCAGCATCACCACCGGTGAGGAATTTCACCTCGCCCTGAGAATGCGAGTTCAACGTTAGCACTGTCGCCTTGCGCGCATGTGCATTTTATTCAATGAGGTTTCAATATGAGGTTCTAATACAGCCCCGACATAATTACGCATCTACAATGCGTAGTATGAGCCAAAAGCCCCGCCAACCACGTCCTCCCCGCCCCGCCCGCCGCTCCCATCACAAGCGCTCCGCTGGCTGGGTTCCGGACCAGCACGGCGCCTGGTTCATGGTCACCATTCCCCCGCTGACCGCTCTCGCCCTCAACCCCACATGGACAGGCCTTGCCGTCACCGCAACCTGGCTGCTCGGCTACTTCGCATTCTTCGCCGTCAGCGTCTGGCTCCGCTCTCGTCGCCAACGCCGCCACCTCGCACCCGCCGCCACATACACCGCGCTCACCGCCGTCGCCGGCTGCATCACACTGCTTGCCGACGTTTCCCTCCTCACCTGGGTCGCCCTCATTGCCCCTCTTGCCGCTATCGCTATTTGGGAGACCTACCGCCGCCGACCGCGCTCACTTCTCTCTGGTGTCTCCACCGTTCTGGCCGCTAGCCTCATGGTGCCTATCATCGCCGGACCAACCCCGAAAGCTTGGGCAATTGCGGCTATCTACGCTGGATATTTCGTCGGCACCGTGCCCTATGTAAAAACTATGATTCGCAAGCGCGGCAACCGCCAGTGGCTCATTGGCTCGGTCACGTATCACGTTCTCATTACCGCCGTGGCCATCATCGGGTGGCTCGTCCTCCACGACCGGAACCTCATCAGCATCGGTGTGCCCATCGTCGCAATTGGGCTTCTCATCAGGTCTTTTACCATGCCAATCTCCGGCGCTCGCCGCGCTCGGCCGTGGACTCCGAAACAGGTCGGAATTCTCGATGCCTTCTTTGGAGTCGCCGTCGTTCTGGCTGCGTGGTAAAAACGACGGCGGGGACATACTTTGGGGATTTTTGGGGAGGGGATGAAGTCTATGACTTCCACCAAACACGCAGTCAATCACGCAGTTTCCGTCTCAGACTTGGCCGCTAGCCTGAACTCGCGGCAGGCACCACAGTCGGGCTGGCGCAGCTGGGTTCATAAGGCCACCTGGGGCGCAATTTCACCGCGGGAATCATCGTCGGCACGCAAGCAACGCGAGCTGATAGAGCGGGTGCGACAGCCTATCTACGGTGACTACAACATCGCTGTTATCAGCGTGAAGGGCGGCGTTGGCAAGACGTCGACAACCATGTGCCTGGGCGCCACGCTTGCAAGCCTGCGCAGTGACCGAATCGTCGCGATCGACGCGAATCCGGACTTTGGCACCCTCGGCGCACGCGTCACCGCAGCCAATCCCGCATCTATTCGCGATCTGCTCCGAGCCCCGGATACGGACAAATACGCGCAGGTCCGCGCATATACATCACACACGCCGTCACGGCTGGAGGTTGTCGGCAGCGACCAAAATCCGACATCGACGATCGCGCTTTCCGACGGCGAATACTGCGCGGCCCTCGACATCCTTCGGCGGCATTACAACGTGAGTCTGACAGACTGCGGTACCGGCCTGACGCAGCCCATCTCCGCTTCGATTCTGTCTGCGGCCAATTGTCTGGTGCTGGTCACCACGCCTGCACTGGACGGCGTGAAAAGTGCCTGGACGACATTGGATTGGCTTTCAGCGCACGGCTTCGAACGGCTGGTCTCTACCACTGTCGTGGTGGTCAACGAGCTAAATAAACAGGGACTGTCCACAGAGACCGTACACGAGTTATTTGCCCAGCGCTGCCGCGCAGTACAGGTCATCCCCTATGATCCGCATATCGCAAATGGTGCCAATATCGAGCTGGACAATCTCCAGCCTGCCACCACCCAGAGCTATCTCGAATTGGCGGCCATGATTGCCGATGATTTCGCGCCGACGACTGGCCGCCACAGCTTTGTCTAACGCATAGCCAGCTAACGAAGGTGCTGTCGAATCTCCTCGACGTCAACTTCCTGCACGGTAGCGGGCTTAAAGGCGGCGTCGCGGTCCTTATCCACCAACACTGCCCGCACGCCCTCGGCAAAATTGGGGTGCTGACGCATGTAAGCGCCAAGCTTCATTTCCCGGTCTAGCGCCTCCTGCAAGGTGACCTCGTGGGCCGAGTTAGCCGCATAGAGTTCCACGGCCGCTACGAGACTTTCCGGGTTGGCGGGTGCCAGCAGGTCGCGAAAAGTCTCCACTGTTGACGATGCACAGGAGCCCGCCTCAGCGGCTTCGTTGAGAGCTCGCTCAATCTCCGACCAGGTATCAGCCCCAAAGCAAGCCTCAATGCAGTCGCTCCACTCGGCCAACTGCGGATCCCCGAGCAGATCACGAGCCTCAGCTGAGTCCACATCGAGCGCATACTCCGCGAGCGCCGAATCAATTCCATCGCGGTCCAGAGCCGCAACAAACTCGTCCAGCTGCGCGGATGGCACCGCATGTGTCGCCCATCCAGACCACAGCATGTCCGCCGCAGTAAGGCGGTAACCGGTCAGCCCGGTAAACCTCGCGATTGCCGACGAGGGCCCTCCTAACCGCGTGTTCACATGCTGCGAAAAGTGGGTAATGCCGACGTCGGGAATAAAGCCGATTGCCATTTCTGGCATGGAAGCGCTGGCACGCTCGGTCACGATTCGGTGGGAGCCGTGCATAGAAACACCAAGGCCACCGCCCATAGCGATGCCATCAATAATCGCGATATATGGCTTGGACTGCGCGAATTCCGCAATCATCGCGTTCATCTCGTACTCATCCCGGAAAAACTCCTCCCCCTGCTCCGGAACGCCATCGAGCACAGCCTGCCGAACTGCGCGCACATCACCACCGGCACAAAACGCCTTGGGGTGACCGGATGAAACAACAATGTGGTCCACCGAGTCGTCGTCACGCCATGCGCGGAGCCCCTCGACGACCTCGGTGACCATATCCAAATCGAGCGAATTAAGTGCCTTCGGCCTATTCAGCCGAAGGTGACCAGATCGCCCGTGGACTTCTCGCAGCACCTTCGGCTCATCGACCTCGGTGCGTGCAGTGCCAGAACCGTTATCAGTAGCAGTCATGTCACCCAGTGTGACACAGATAACTAACCAGGGAAAGGTTCTGACGACCAGAACCTCACTGAGACTAAGGAGCTACTTCTTCTTGCTCTTCTTGTCCTTTTTGTCCTTCTTGTGCTTCTTGCCCTTCTTATCGGACTTGCCTGCGCCCTTTACGCGGTCAGCCTCGAGATTGGCGGCAACGTCCGGCACATAGCGGAACTCCGTGCGCGGCGGACGCTCGTAGCTTCCCTCCGACTCCGGACGCTCCGGGATTTCCGGAACATCGCGGTGAATGCGCTCGTACGGAATGGTCGTCAACAGGTGGTTGATGACATTGATACGCGAACGCTTCTTATCCTCAGACTCAACCGTGAACCACGGTGCGGACGGGATATCGGTGTGGATGAACATCTCATCCTTTGCACGGGAGTAATCCTCCCAGCGGGTGATGGACTCCAAATCCATCGGCGAGAGCTTCCAGCGGCGCAGCGGATCCTCACGGCGGGACTTGAAGCGGGCAACCTGCTCCTCGTCCGACACAGAGAACCAGTACTTACGCAGGATAATGCCGTCTTCGACCAGCAGACGCTCAAAAATCGGCGCCTGATGCAAGAAGCGACGGTACTCCTGGGAGGTGCAGAAGCCCATGACCCGCTCAACGCCGGCACGGTTGTACCAGGAGCGGTCGAAAATCACGATTTCACCAGCAGTCGGCAGCTTTTCGACGTACCGCTGGAAGTACCACTGACCCTGCTCACGGCTAGTTGGGGCCGGCAGAGCCTCAACACGGCAGGTACGGGGGTTCAGGTACTGCGTGATGCGCTTAATGGCCGACCCCTTGCCGGCAGCGTCACGCCCCTCCATCACGATGACAATTCGGGCACCGGTTTCTACTACCCACTGCTGCATTTCGACGAGCTCTGCCTGGAGCTTTTTAAGCTCGGCCTCATAAGCCTTCTTGTCGAGCTTCGGTGGGCGCTGGACGTCGTCATTATTCATAGTCCACAGTTTACCCGGCAGGGCGCGACGACCCTATTCGCCGGGTTTAACCGCGGGGCCTAATAGCTAACCTTTTTGCAACCCTAGTCGCGTGAGTAAAGACGCAGCGTGACCTGCGCAACAAGCCCAGCGAAGACCATGCCAATAACGACCACGATCGGCGCCACCACACCGATATCGCCGTTGGTCAGCGGCGCCAGGAGCTGTGCCTTGTACAGGTTACTCAGCGCCGGATCGATGACCGTCGCCTTGCCCAGGAACAGCGCACCAATGGCCAGCACACCACCAATCAGCGACGCAATCACAGCCTCGAGGACGAACGGCGCCTGCGTGAACCAACGGCTGGCACCGACCATGCGCATAATCTCAACTTCCTTACGACGCGAGAACGCCGCAATCTGCACCATGTTCGCAATCAGGAACACAGCGGCAACGGCCTGCACCGCAGCCAGCAGGAAGGTCGCATTTCGCACCGAATCCAAGTTCTGAGCTGCAGTACCGATCTCTTCATGCTGGTCAGTAACGTGGTCGACCTGTGGCAGCTCCCGAATCGGATCGAGCGGGCTGACATCGGTCGGATCGCTCAAACGCACCATCACGACAGCCGGCAGCGACTCCGGCGTCGCATTTTCCACGAGCACGGGGTCACTGTCCTTGAACATCTCCACGAAGTGGTCAAAGTTTTGCTGACGATTTCGGAAGGTCACCGAATCAATGCCGTCAGCCTCTTCAAGCTTGCCGACGACGTCAGCGCACTCCGGCGAGGAGCAAGTTTGGTCTTCGGCGGAGATTTGTTCATTCAGCTCAATCTGCACTTCTACTCGATCGAGATAGAGATCCTTCGTGCGGCTGGTCTGCTCAGTAACCAGGATGCCCGTCGCAAGCAGCGCCAACGACACCGCAGTCGTAATAATCATCGCGATGGTCATCGTGATGTTTCGGCCCAAGGAGGAGAAAGCCTCACCGAGGACAAAGCGAGTCTTCATAGGTCAGTAATACCTTTCGAATGAGTTCTTCTACCGATGGACTGTCTGCTAGTTGTTCAGGCCGTAAACACCCGTGGCGTCGTCACGCACGAGACGCCCCAGCTCCAGCTCCAGCACGCGGCGACGCATGGAGTCCACGGCATCGTTGTCGTGAGTCGACACAATAACGGTCGTGCCCATGCGATTGATGCGGTCAAGCAGGAGCATGATGTCACCGGAGGTGCTTGGGTCGAGGTTGCCGGTGGGCTCGTCGGCAAGCAAGATGAGCGGGCGGTTGACGAAGGCGCGAGCAATGGCGACGCGCTGCTGCTCACCACCAGACAACTCGTGCGGGTAGCGGTTTTCCTTGCCCGAGAGCCCGACCATTTCGAGCGTTTCCGGAACTGCCTTGTCGATTTTCGCCTTCGGCTTGCCAATTACCTGCAACGCGAACGCGACATTTTCGTACACCGTCTTCTTTGGCAGCAGGCGGAAGTCCTGGAAGACATACCCCACTTTTTGACGCAATTTAGGGATGTTGCGACGAGAAATCTTGGTTAGATCCTGGTCTGCAACCGTCAGTTTTCCTGAATCCACTTTCTCTTCACGCACCATAAGGCGCAGGAAGGTCGACTTACCAGAGCCCGACGGTCCAATGAGAAAGACAAACTCACCTTTATCTATGTGGACTGAAACGTCGTCGAGAGCTGGTCGGCTAGAAGTCGAGTAGGACTTGGTAACCCCGTCGAAAGTGATCATAAGTAGACACTCTAATCACTTAAGCCACTCAAGTCACTCTGGAATGCGTGGAATTGGTCGCCGTGACGGGATTGCGGGAACAGGCGGCGTCGAACGCTACCCCAGAGCGCGCGACTGCACGAAAGCTCACGCCATAGCGGCATTCGAAATTATTTTCCCCAAAAATCTTTAAATACCCCTTTAATTCGCTTGCCTGTTCGATTACAATGAGCCATGAAAGATTAAACACGAGGATTAAAAACACCGAATAGCATCGCCGAGCTGCTTGAAGCTCGGAAAGTTAACACTCAGAGCTAGTCGAAAATACTTTCCCTACCTCTTCCCTATTCCAACATTTCAACGTCCAGGCCTTATCTTTCAGGGGGATTCAACAATGGCCAGCGGGGAAAATATACCACGCAAACGCACTTACACTGCGGCGATGGAAGCAACAGCGCCACGCTTTCACCATGAGATTTCTCAAACAGCACCAGCACGTCTTGGAATTGACCGCAATCGAGCTGACTTGAAGCTTGCCCTTGCTTGTGTTCCCTGTTCTTCAACAAAAGATGTCGAAGATTACATCGCCAAAATCGCTCCAGCTCTTGGCATGTCACGTGGGAGAACACTCCAGTACATCGATGTCGGAATGCAACTAGAGCGACTCCCGCGGTTAAAAGAGCTTCTGCTCAAACGCGCACAGCTACCGCTTCCCCACATGCGGGTCATTGCCACGGCCATCCTCCCATTGGATGACCCCTCGGCTGTGAGATATTTCGAAGACCATCTCCTTGAGCTGATCACGCCGAGAGTCAATGGTGAAGTTCTTCGCGGAGTTCGGAGCCTTCAACAGAATATTCAGCGACTTATTGATGAAGTCAGCCCGCTATTGCGCCCGAAGAATGAGTACGACCCGCCGATCACTTCGTTTCAAAAAGGCATCGAACAAAAAGCTGGCGAATCTATAAAGTTCGAGTTAAAGGACACCCTCACTGAAGTCACCATGGAACTGATGCCTGAGCGGGCAATTGAGTTTCAGAAGGTCTTGGAAGAAATCACCGCTGATCAAGACTGCGACTTCGTCGAGGCTTTTTCACACCTTCTGCACGGGACTGCTCAGGTCACCGCCACACTGAATCTGTACTGCCCGCTTACCCAAGACAAGCCCCAAGAAGCCTGGATTGGCGGCCTAGGGTGGATCAACAAAATCGCCGCTGAATCCTGGCTCGATCGGGTCACTAGCATCCGGCTACTAGCGGACGAGAAAACGGAAAAGTACTCGCCAACAGAGCGACAGCGTACTTACATCCAAGGTAGAGACGGCACCTGTCGCTTTCCCGGATGTGATGTCGATGCGACGAAGTGCGACATCGACCACATTCAGCCGTATAACCACGAGAATCCCGACGAAGGTGGCCAAACCGAGACGCCCAACCTCCATTGCCTATGCCGTCGCCACCACAATCTAAAAACGGCCGGTCTTTGGAATGTCGTGCGCGATATCGACGGCGTGGAGTACTGGACCTCCGCCACTGATCAGAGCGCTGAAAAAGCTGCCCTAATCAGCACAGAATCAGGGCCGCTCTCCGGCCACGGTCGCTACTCCTTCGACCTGCGCAAGACAAAGAAAGCACAGACACTCAAGGAGTACAACGAGCAGAGGTTGGAAAACCTCCGCGAATCACAGGAGCTGACAAATCAGGCTCGCGAAGAACTGGGAATGAACAAAAACAAGAGAAAATCAGAAGCCGACGAGCCCACCACACCGGAAGCACCGGAAACTCCCGAGACACCGGAAGCACCCGAAGACGAACCGCCGTTCTAGCGCTGCTCCCCTTCGGACTGCTGAGCCATGCGCCAGCGAATACCGGCCTCAATGAAACCGTCGAGGTCACCGTCGAGGACCGACTGCGGGTTGTTGACTTCGTATTCGGTACGCAGATCCTTCACCATCTGGTACGGGTGCAGCACATAGGAGCGCATCTGGTTACCCCACGAGGCATTGCCGCCTGCGCCGAGAGCGTCCAGCTCCGCGCGCTCTTCCTGGCGCTTCTTCTCCAGCAACTTCGCCTGCAGAACACGCATGGCAGATGCCTTGTTCTGGTGCTGCGACTTCTCGTTCTGACAGGTCACCACGATGCCGGTTGGGACGTGCGTAAGTCGGACCGCGGAGTCCGTGGTGTTCACCGACTGCCCACCTGGGCCGGAGGAGCGGTAGACGTCGATACGCAAATCTGACTCGGGGATGTCGATGTGATCCGTTTCCTCCACAACCGGCAGCACCTCAACCTCAGCGAAGGAAGTCTGGCGGCGCCCCTGGTTGTCGAAAGGACTAATACGAACCAGACGGTGCGCACCCTGCTCGACCGAGAGGGTGCCGTACATGTACTCGCCATGGACGACGAAAGTAGCGGACTTAATACCGGCCTCTTCAGCGTAGGACGTGTCGTAAACCTCGACCTTATGCCCATGCTTGTCGGCCCAGCGCAGGTACATACGCATGAGCATCTCGGCCCAGTCAGCGGCATCCACGCCACCGGCACCGGAGCGGATGTTGATGACCGCCTCGCGCTCGTCGTAAGGCCCCGAAAGCATCGTAGTGACCTCGAGGGATTCGATGTCGGCACGCAGCTCAGCGCGTTCGGCATCGGCCATCTCGACGGCGTCGGGGTCGCCCTCCTCTTCCGCGAGTTCGTACATCACAGAGAGATCGTCGAGGCGCCCGCGCAGCGAGTCGATCTTTTTCTTCTTCGCCTGCGCCTGCGATAGTGCGCTGGTGACCTGCTGCGCGTGGTCGGGGTCATCCCACAGCGACGGGTCGGCGGCCTGGGCTTCCAACTCCCTGATCCGGTCGGAAAGCTCGTCGACATCGACCACCTTCTCAATGGTGGTCAGCGTCGCGTCGAGTTCTTTGAGGTCAGCATTCAGATCCGGGTTCACGGGTACTACCTTAGCTATACCGCCTGTTTCGGTGCACAATAGGACGTATGTCTGAATCCACCGCCAGCCAAGATTCCAGCCAAGACCTAGAACTCTTTCTCTCCCAAGTATCCGAGTCGATTGTGGCATCGGATACCAGCGTTGCGGTTGCCATCGTGAAGCGTGCCGCTACCATTGCCGCTCGTATGCGCGACGAAGGCCTGGTCACGGAGTACAAGACATCGATTTCCGACGTCGTCACCGCGGCCGACCGCGCAGCGGAGAAATTCGTCGTCGAGGCTTTGGCCGCGCTCCGCCCGGAGGACGGCATTCTTGGCGAGGAAGGGTCCGCGAAGGAGTCCCAGTCTGGTCGCACGTGGGTGATCGATCCTGTCGATGGCACCTACAACTTCACCACTGGTTCGGACTACTGGTGCAGCGCATTGGCGCTGGTTATGGGCGATGCGAACAATCCGGATGAGGTCGTCCTCGGCGCGGTGCACCGCCCGGCAACGGGCGAGAGCTGGATTGGTGGCCCCAATCTCCCGACCACTCGTATCAACCTCGATGGCACTGTTGATGACCTCCGGGTCACTGACCGCCCCCTCTCGGAAGTCTGCGCAGCGACCTACCTCCACACCACGGTGGTGAGCTCGAGCGAGGAATCCGAGGCCACGGCTACAAAGTCCTGGCTGGATGCGGTGTCCCGCAGCGCTACCTGGCGCATGCTGGGCTCAGCGTCGGTGGATATGGCAGGCGTTGCCGACGGCCGCATCGGCGTATGGTTCCAGCGCGACGTCGCAGCCTGGGACTGGCTGCCTGGGTATGCGCTTATCTCGGGCGCAGGCGGCGAATGTACGTCGGTGGGGCGCTGGAAGCTTGCGGGCTCGAGTGGCCAGGTCGCAGAGCTGAGTGAGGTTCTGCGCTAGAATTTCGGCCATGACCACCTCTTACTCCGAAGATCTCGCCCTCGCACTCTCGCTTGCCGACGCAGCCGACGACCTCACGATGTCCCGCTTCGAGGCGGCCAATCTAATCGTCGAGTCCAAGCCCGACCTGACTCCGGTCTCCGATGCCGATATCGCGTGCGAGAAGCTGCTCCGCGAGATTCTGTCGGACAAGCGCCCGAGCGATGAAGTTCTCGGCGAAGAATTCGGCGGCGAAGCTGTGTTTGAGGGCCGTCAGTGGGTCATCGACCCCATCGACGGCACCAAGAACTTCGTGCGCAATGTCCCGGTCTGGGCCACCTTGATTGCCCTGCTGGAGGACGGCAAGCCGGTTGTCGGCGTAGTCTCTGCCCCAGCACTGGGCCGTCGCTGGTGGGCATCCAAGGGCGACGGCGCATTCAAGCGCACCCACGTCGGTGGCCGGGAAGCCGCTCAGCGCCGCATTGAGGTCTCGAAGGTGGCAGACATCGCGGACTGCTCAATTTCCAACTCTTCGCTCACCGGCTGGGCCGAGCGCGACCTGCGCGACAACTTCATCGGTCTCACCGATGACGCCTGGCGCCTGCGTGGCTATGGCGACTTCTTCTCCTACTGCCTGGTAGCCGAGGGTGCGGTCGATGTCGCCGCAGAGCCGGAGGTTTCCCTGTGGGACCTGGCAGCGCTTGCGATCCTGGTGGAGGAAGCTGGCGGCCACTTCACTTCCCTAGTGGGAGTCGACGGGCCGCACGGCGGGGACGCAGTTGCGACGAATGGGGTGCTTCACGACGCCGTCGTCAAGCGCCTGGGCGGGTAAACAGGGTTTTCCAACCTATCGCAATTTGCGACGAGCGGCTCACTATCTCCCGTCCGCGTGACCGATATCCAGGATACGTCGCAGCTCAGCAAATACCTCAGGGCGTACCTCATGGGTTACCACCCGTCCACTCTTAGACCTAGTTAGCAGCCCGGCATCCGCCATGGTCTTTAAATGATGCGACACCGTCGGCTGACTAAGCCCAGAAACAGCGGCCAGCTCCCCTACGGTCATCGGACTACAGCCAGCGGCAGCGAGCTGAGACAAAATTTGCAGGCGCGCCGGTTGCGCCAGCGCTTTGAAGAGCGTTGCCGCAGCCTGCGCTTCCGCCGCGTCGAGAGGCCGACCGCCAAGTGCACAGCATTCTGAGATTTCGTCCATACCCGTTGAGGCTACACGGCCTCCCCTCTAAATATATTGACAATCATCGATATATTGATTACACCGGAAACTATGACACAGACTACAAAGTCACTCAGCTTCCTAGACCGCTTCTTGCCGCTATGGATTGCAGCTGCAATGGCAATTGGCCTCATTCTGGGCAAAATTGCACCGTCACTTGTGAACTGGCTGGCAGAGGCAAAAATTACGACAATTTCCGTACCAATCGCCATCGGATTGCTGGTCATGATGTACCCACCGCTCGCAAAGGTTCGATACGACAAAACGGGCAAAATTTTGACATCAAGGAAGCTGATGGGCATCACAGTCTTCCTCAATTGGATTCTCGGCCCCGCACTGATGTTCACCCTTGCCTGGATATTCCTCAGTGATAGTCCAGAACTGCGCACTGGCGTGATCATCGTCGGTCTCGCCCGCTGCATTGCAATGGTTTTGGTCTGGAACGACCTATCTTGCGGCGATACTGAAGTCGCTGCCGTATTGGTGGCCGTCAACTCGCTATTTCAAATTTTCATGTTCGGCGCTCTAGGGTGGTTCTACCTGCAGATTCTGCCCTCCTGGTTGGGACTGGAAACCACTTCCGCCACCTTTTCTTTTTGGGCAATCGCACTATCTGTAGTGGTATTCCTCGGTATTCCGCTTCTGGCTGGCGCGGCATCACGCATAATTGGTGAACGCACCCGTGGTCGCGACTGGTATGAAAATGAGTACTTGCCCAAAATCTCACCATTGGCACTTGCCGGCCTTCTATACACAATCGTGTTGCTCTTTGCGCTTCAGTCACAGCAGATTCTTGAGAATCCCTGGACCGTTGCGAAAGTGGCACTACCACTAGTGATCTACTTCCTCGCCATGTTCGCGATCGCTCTCACTTCGGCCAAGGCCGCGGGCATGAACTACGCAACCTCCGCATCGATTGCCTTTACGGCCGCCGGAAATAACTTCGAGTTGGCAATTGCGGTTGCGATTGGCACCTTCGGCCCATTGTCCCAGCAAGCACTTGCGGGAACGATTGGACCACTTATTGAAGTACCCGTACTCGTTGCACTTGTCTACGTCACCCGCTGGCTCGGGCCGCGCCTTTTCCCTAATGACCTTTCCGTACCGGACAAACTATAGAAAAAGGATTCTGAAATGAAGGAAATCCCGAAGGTACTTTTCATCTGCGTGGCAAATGCCGGTAAATCCCAGATGGCCGAGGCCATTGCGCGTGCAAAATATGCCACGCAGTTCATCGCCCTTTCAGCAGGAACGAACCCCAAAACTACTACCAATGCGCTTGCAGCCAAATCAGTTGCAGAAATCGGCGCCTCTATGGACAGTGCATCACCAAAGCCCATTGCCCCCACGATTCTCCGGACTGCAGATCGTGTTGTCATCATCGGCGATGCCGCTCATGTAGAGCTCCCCTCGGACGCTCAAGGCTCACTCGAGCGTTGGCTTACTGACGAGCCCTCAAAACGAGGCATCGACGGAAAAGAACGCATGGACCTGATTCGCGATGACCTCGAGCGCCGTATCGACGAGTTAGCTGTCGAACTCCGTTCCACTAAGAATCCCTAAGCGGCAGAATCCAACAAAAGCCGCCTTATCGCCAGCGTAAGCCACACGACTGCGCCGACGCCTGCGATGAGACCGAGGAGCAGGAACATCAGGCCGACTGCCCAGAGCCCGGTGGTGTCGTCGGTGCCGGCAATGATGCTCCAGCACAGGGCGTAGCCGGCGACGGCAGCCCACCAGGTGGGCAGCAGGTTCAGAGTTGGGGCGGGCACGCGCATCATGGCAGAGGCAGTGAGGATGACCATCGCAAAGCCGCTGCAGAAAACCTGCCACGGCGAGTAGTCGTATTCGCCCTCAAGTGTCCACGCGAGCGTACAAAAGCAGATTAGGAATGCTGCGACAAAGACGAAAATCGTGTGCCCAAATGCGATACGCTCGCCGTATTTTTTGGCCAACCATGCGGCACCCACCCATGCGAGAGCGATGGGGATGGCAATGATTAATAGGTACGCGAGGAAGACGCCTGGCACCTCTGCCCAGGTGAAACTCGTCAGCATCGATGTCATGCCACCAGGTTACGCCTGCCTCTTAGCTTTTTGAGCGCGCTAGTTTCCCAGTAAAAACACAGACGAAACACCATGATTTACACATAGTCACTTAATGTATTGTCAGGTTCGGTTGCTACAACTAGAAAGTCGTTTTCAATACGCCGTTTGTAGAGAGTGCTTTTTACCAAAGAGCACCTCCCTATAAGTTGTAGTAAAGGAGAAATCCGGGGTGAATAAACCTACCCGAATTGTGGGGCTCGATATAGCGCGCTCACTCGCCATCATCGGCATGATCATTGTCCATATGGCCTCACTACTTTGGAGCACAAAGGTTGTGCTCTCTGGCCTACCCTCATCACTGTTCGCCATTATCGCCGGCGCCACAATGATGATCATCGGCCGCAATTACAGCAGCACTACCTTCTTGCGCTTGATCACTCGCGGCGCCCTAATCATTCTCATCGGCCTGGCACTATTGCCGGTGGGTGGAGAAATTCAGGTGGTCCTCGTCATCATGGGCCTGGTAATGATGCTGGTTTCCTGGATGCCAGCGCTCGGAACCTGGTGGCGAGTCGGCTTCTTCATCGCCGCCACCATCGCCGCCACAATTAAGTACGCGCCTATGACGCTGCCGCAGATCTATCCGCTACTCGCGTGGATCGCATATTTCATCGGCGGCATGCTGCTTTACGACGTCTACCTACGCCGTCGCCTGCAAGACACTTCCACCTCTGAGAACAGCGCCAATGCTCGGTTGAGCTGGATTGTCACCGCTGTCAGCGTTGTCGTCACTGCCGTCGGCATGTACTTCCGATTTGATCCAGAGATTGCTGGCTGGCTCCGCTTTACCGGACACACTGGCGTCTTCGGCGAAATCATTCTCTCCGTCGCTGTTGCCGCTATTGTGTTGCACTTGTGCCTGTTCGTAGGCGATCGTTTCCCAGCTGTGGTTTACCCATTCGCGGCTATGGGAACAATGTCACTGACTATCTACATCCTGCACGTTCTCACCGCGTTTTATTGGCAGCAGAATGTTGTATTGCATTCCACGTTGTCCGCAGCCGGTTTCATCGTATTCTTCCTCGTCATTGCTAGCCTCTGGAAGAAATTTGTCGGACAGGGCCCTGCCGAAAAACTCGTTGCCACCGCAATCAAGGCCATTGTTCCTTCTGGGAAAGGGAAATAACCGTGAAGAAAACATCTTTTTCCATCGCAGCAATTGTTAGCAGCACCCTGCTTCTATCTGCAGCCCCAGCTCTTGCATTGGAAAACGGCGAACCCGCACCTGCGAATGCTGAAAGCAGTTCTGTGGCCGCGCTGAAGATTGGCAAAATCGGCAATTTCGGCGACTGCACAGGCACCCTGGTTGCCGATCAGTGGGTGCTCACCGCACGCCACTGCCTGGAGTCTGTGAACAACGAAGGGACCCAGGCCCGGATCGGCGGGAAGGTCTACGATGCCGATTCTTGGGCGCTTTCTCCAATGTCTGATGCGGGATTGCTTCACCTGACCCAAAAGGTCACCGACGCAACCCCGGCGAAGGTCTCCCGCGATATCCCCACACCTGGACAGACGGGAACTCTCTACGGCTGGAGCAGCAGCTCGTCCATGGCACGATCCGGGCAGCTTCCGATGACCAAGATGGTCGTCAATGAGCTGCTGGGCGGCGGGCCGACTGAAGGAACTCCAGGTGAGGCTGCGCCTGGTGGTGCTGTTCCGGGTGACGCTACTCCAGGCGAAGCTGTTCCGGGTGAGGCTATTCCGGGCGGCGCTGTTCCGGGTGAGGCTATTCCGGGCGGCGCTGTTCCGGGTGACGCTATGGAATCAATGGAGATGCAGCCAGGAGCTGCCATGCCAGATGACTCCAAAACCGAGTCGATCCCGGCAGGGACAGAAAGTATCCCAGCCGACGCTGCCATGATGCCAATGATTCGAAGCGCCATCCTGGACGCACATTCCGTTTCTGGCGCGGGTATGCAGGGAGGCGACTCCGGCGGCCCATTCTTCGTCGACGGAAAGCTCGCTGGTCTCGCTACCGCCGGAACCTCCAATGGCGACCCTGACCTGCCCTCCCCCAGCGCGGCTATAACTACCCTCGCTGGCACTGCTGACTGGATCGATGACATCACCTCCGGCCGTGACACAGAAAGTGTGCTGACTGCGGAGAACACTCCTGCTCCGCCAAAGACCATTCAGACCAGCGGTGATCACGTGTGGGCCTACCTCGCCATCGCATGCGCTGGCGTGGTTATCGCGGCGGCTTGGTCGCGCATTAGGAATGGGCGACAGTAAAACCGTCTGACCTCAACCAAAACCACCTCCCAGAAGGAACTGGGTAGGTGGTTTTTCTGCAAAGGAAGTGAGCTCAACTGGGGCCGAAGCCTCAAAATCTCGCGGTAGCTAACATACAATCGCAACGTATCCCTATGGTTCTAACCCTTTTCTTAGAATCCATGATGTGGTTCGCATAATTGTTAAATGGTGAAACCCCACCTACGAGAAAGGCAATAAGTTCACGTGGATGGCTACACACCCTTCGACGTCTTGATGGATATCGGTTGGATCTCGCTGCTGCTCATCATCGGTAATTTGATGCGACGGTTCATCCCCTGGTTCCAAAAGCTTCTCATCCCCGCACCGATTACTGCGGGCTTGCTCGGCTTGCTGCTAGGCCCCAACGCTTTGGGAATAATCCAGTTCAGCGAGCATTTCGGCGACTACGCGACCATTCTCATCGCGGCAGTCTTCGGTGCCCTGCCATTCACAATGGATTTCGATGCCAAGGTGCGCCAGCGCGCGCGAACGATGTGGTCCTATTCCGTAGGCATGTACCTGGCGCAGTGGGGATTCTTCGCGCTACTCGGCGTGATAATTTTCGCCCCACTGTTCAATACGCCGGACTGGTTCGGCATCATGCTTCCCGTTGGTTTCGTCGGTGGCTTCGGTGTGGCCGCCGCAGTTGGTGGCGCGCTGGACTCAGCAGGCATGACCGAGGCCACGAGTTTGGGTTTTACGGCCGCAGCGGTGGGCATGTTCTCCGCAATTATCGGTGGCGTGATTTTCGCCCGATGGGGCTCGAAGAAGGGCCATACCAACGAGCTGCCAGACTTGGATAAACTGCCGGAGGATATGCGGACAGGCATCATCTCCCTTCCTGGTCAGCGCCCAAGTGTGGGGCGGGCGACTACAAGCCCGTCCTCAATCGAACCAATCGCGCTGCACGTTGCAGCACTAGCGGTGACGCTCTTCCTGGCAAATATCCTGACCAACTGGGTCAATGACATCTTCCCTGCACTGAGCTTCCCACTATTCGCAATGGCATTCCTGGTCGGCCTGGCAGGTGTAGGCGTGCTGCACCTGATTAAGGCACCACACTACCTGGATGCAAAGTTGATGGGTTCGGTCTCCGGCGCGTCGACGGACTTCCTGGTTGCAGTCGGCATCGCGTCGATTGTGCCGGCAGTGGTGGCCACCTACATCGTCCCGCTAATTATCCTGTTCGTCGTGGGCCTGGCCTTCTGCCTGGTGTTGTTCTTCTACGTCGCACCACGCATCTTTGAACATGGCTGGTTCGAGCGCGCCGTATTCAGCTGGGGCTGGGCAACTGCCTCCGTGGCCACGGGCATCGCCGTACTGAAAATTGTGGACCCGGAGCAGAAATCCGGCACGCTCGAGGAATTTGGCATGGCCTATGTGGGATTCGCGCCCTTCGAGATCGCGGCAGCCATCCTCGCACCCATCGCAATCCTCGCCGGACTGGTGTGGCTATTCGGTGGAGTCGCGCTTATCGGCGGGCTAGCCCTGTTGATTCCGCCGATGATCATGCTGAAGAAATCGAAGACCAGGGCTTCGTAGAGTTCTTTATAGAGGGCGGGGACAGGAAAAGTTTTCTCCCGCCCTCTACTGTTGCGACCCCACCGTGGACTGACTAGGCCCGTCTGCCAGCTATTTTCTAGCGCTGCGCTCACTTATCGATGCATAATTCACCTATCGATGCGCTCCAGCGTATCCATAAGTGAATAACTCATCGATATGTGAAACCGAAAGCCAGCAGCGCGTACATGAGCTGAGGCAAATCGACCGGAATCAACCCAGCACCCCCTCAAGCTAAGTACCTTCAGGCCGACTAATCGAGCAGCGCCTCACACCGCATTTCTGATGGCCGCCCCTTTAATGCCCGGTTGTGCAGTGCGCGAGTTCGTCAGACCCAACGGCTACCCAACGACTTACCCCCCCCCAAAAAAAACGGTGAAAAACGGTGATTTGGCCCCAGAATAAAGAAGACCCCTACCGGCGTTGCACCGGTAGGGGTCTCTTCTTAGTGGCGGGGGCAGGATTCGAACCTACGACCTCTGGGTTATGAGCCCAGCGAGCTACCGAGCTGCTCCACCCCGCGTCAACTGTCCTGGCTTTTACAAGCACTCACAGCGGGCGCTGGTCTCTCTGACCAACGAGAAGTAACTGTAGCACGACGCTCCCAACAAAGACCAATCCCCAGGTCATAGCCAATTTCGCTACAACCTAGGGAGTCTTCGGACCATAGAAACCTATGATTCTCGGTTAACTACTCGTTGCACGTCTTACTGGCCGTTGGCCTTCTGGTAGTCAGCGGCAGCGCGGTCGAGCTCGGCAAGTGCCTGGCCCTGTGCCGCGTAGTCACCGTTCTTCTGAGCGTCGTTAAGCTTTTGCAGTGCGTCGGAGATACGGCGAGCGGCGTCGTCACGCGCGGCGACATCAACCTTGCGCTCTTCCTTCGGTGCCTCGTCGTCGGACTCAGCGTCGGCGGCATCCTTGTCCTTATCCGCCGACTGCTCCTCAGTCTCTTCCTCACCGCGGACCTTGGTCGCGGCGGAAGCATCGATACCGACCTGACTCAGAGCCTCAGTGACCGTGGCGCCATAGCCCACCTGACCGCGGTAAGCGACGAGAATACGCAGCAGCTTCGGGAATGCGGTCTCCTGGCCCTTGCGCTGGGTGTAGACCGGTTCGACGTAGAGAATCTCGCCATCGCCGACCGGCAGCGTCAGCAGGTTACCGTTGGTGACCACGTTCGTGCCCTCGAGCAGAGTACGGTCCTGGGCGACCTCATCTGCGGACATCATCGTGTCCTGCGCCTGCCGTGGACCCATGGTCTGGGTGTTGGTCGGCAGGGCACGGATGGTGATTTGACCGTACGTCTCCGGATCGGAGGAAGCGCTCATCTGGGCGGCGAGGAACTCGCGCTCCAGACCGCGGAAGGCGGAAATCAGCTGGAAGCTCGGCTTTCCGGTCTTCGGATCGGAAGCGACAACGTAGTACGGCGGCTGGGAGAGGTTCTGCTCTTCCGGCGCGGTCGGATCGGACGGGACGGACCAGAAGGAGTCATTGGCGAAGAACACGCCCGGATCGCTGACGTGGTACTTGGCCATCAGCTCACGCTGAACCTTAAACAAGTCCTCCGGGTAGCGCAGGTGCTCCTGCAGCTCCTCGGAAATCTCCGACTTTGGCTTCACCACATCCGGGAAGACACCCTCCCAGGCCTTGAGCACCGGATCCTTCTCATCGAACTCGTAGAGCTCAACGGTGCCATCGTAGGCATCGACGGTCGCCTTGACCGAGTTGCGGATGTAGCTGACCTCGCTGTTCGGCAGCGGGCGTGGAGTGCCATCCGGGTTAATGGAGTCCTGTGTGGTTTCCTGGAGGCTCATGCGCTGGGAGTACGGCATCTTGGCCAGCGTGGTGTAGCCGTCGACGATCCACTTCATACGGCCATCGACTACAGCCGGATAGGTCTTGGTGTCAGTGGTCAGCCACGGGGCGACCTTCTGAACACGGTCACGCGGATCGCGGTTGTAGATAATCTTGGAGTCCGGCCCAATGCGGTCGGACAGCAGGATGTTGAGTTCCTGGTAACGGGTGGCGAAAATCATGCGGCTGGCAAGCCCGCCTACGCCAACACCGCCCTCACCGTCGTAGGTGAAGTTACGGCCGTCGGCATCGTACTCATAGTCCTTGCCGTCACCGTTACCGCCAACAATCGCATAGTCGGCATCGCTGTTGGCGATAACCGGGCCGTAGTAGATACGCGGCTGCTTCAGGTTCAGGTTCATGCCGTTCGGGTCCTCGGACTCGAACAGGTCAGCCACGGTATACAGCGGGTAACCGCCGCGGGCGGAACCGGACTCGGAGGCAACCTCGTCGACCTTATTAGCCGGCGCAGCAACGAAACCATTGCCGTGGGTGTAGACCGTGTGACGGTTAATCCAGTCAGTCTGGTTACCCTGCAGCGTCTGCGGGTTCAGTTCACGAGCAGCGACGATGAAGTCACGGGACGCACCATCGATCTGGTAGCGGTCAATGGCAAGCGGATCGGAGAAACCATAGAAGTTCTTCAGCTGGCGCTGCTGCGTGAAGGTACGTGGCAGCACCTCCGGATCCAGAATTCGGATATTGGCCAGCGTCGCAGCATCGCGGGAAATCGAATCCGCACCTTCCTTCGCGGCTTCCTTATCGCCTTCCTTTTCAGCCGGAACACCCCAGTCGCGCTCAACCTTCACCTTGTCGTCAGTAAGCCCGTAGTGGTAGCGCGTCGATTCAATATTGCGCGCAATGTATTCGCGTTCCTTGGAAGCGCGGTTCGGGTTAACTGAGAACTGCTCAACTGCCATCGGCCAGGCCACGCCAATCAGACCTGCGGAAACCAACATCAGCACGGTGGCAAACGCCGGGATCGAAAGATTGCGCAGGAAAATGGCCGCGAAGAATGCAGCGGCCACGACGATTGCGATGACCAGCAGCGTAATCTTCGCCGGCAGCAGCGCATTGATATCGGTGTAGGAACCACCGGTGAAGGTCTTCTGCTTGTTATTCAGCAGCTCATAGCGGTCCAGCCAGTAAGACACAGCCTTGAGCAGCATGAAAACACCGGCCCAGCACGCCAACTGCGCACGAGCCGCATTGGAAACGCGGGTCTTCTCCCCTGTAGTCGGGTTACCTGGGCGGATGCCACCAAGGAAGTAATGCGTCACCAGCGACAGCAGGAACGCAATAACTACCAGGACAACCAGCGTCGAAATGATGTACGACCACAGCGGCAACTGGAATGCATAGAAGCCCAAGTCCTTGCCGTACTGCGGGTCAGTCTCACCGAAGGACTGCCGATTTAAGAACAGCTGCACCGTCTGCCAATTACCCTGCCCCACAAGGCCACCGAGTACGCCGAATACAACGGGCAGCGTGGTGAACATCGACTTCGAACCGGATTCAGCCATCCGTCGGTACACTGCCTGCGGGCTGCGTGGATCCGTCAGTCCGAGGTCGACGGGCCGCGAGCGCCACGCCAGCCACATAGATAGAAATGTCAGTGCGCCCGTTATCAGGCCTACAGTGATAAACAGGACGATACGAGTGAGCCACGTGGTGGCGAATACCCCTCGATACCCCACTTCACCGAACCACTGAAAGTCCGTATAAAAATTGACGGCGATTGGAATAACAAAGGTCAGCGCGGCAATCACCAACACGGTAATTGCCAGCCACCCCGGTCGGCCACCCGCCGATCGTCTCGGTCGAGTCTGGTTTAGAGACAACGTCTCTCCTGTTCGAGTTGAGCTTGACTTGCCAGCGAGCTGGTAAGTCGGTCGTACGCTTATCTGTCATCTACTCTAAATAAAGTTCCTAACATTTGACTAAGGATGCTGTTAATACAGCGTTGCCAGGAAAGGGGCGTCGTCAAGCGTCATGAGCGAAAACAACGGCACTCAGACTCATCTCAGCCAGCAGGCACTCAATCGCGCCGTGCGCGAAGCTGTCGAATACGTCCACACCGAAGGTTGGGACCGCGCTCCGAGCCTCTTCGCCCTCGTCCCCACCGCCGCGCTTGCCGACGTGCTTGCCGACGAGCTGATTGACAGCGCCCCATTGACTGTCGTTGCGCAGGAACCCCTCCCCGAGGGAATTGAAGGCGGTAGCCCTGAGTTGGCGGACTTTATCGCTCGGACATCGTGGCCGGCAGGTGTCGTCGGTGCCGTGTTAGCGCAGGAAATAATGGTCATCGCTCCGGAGCAGGCGGACAGCTTTGAGGGTGCATCCCTGGACGAGGTGCGGGCACAGGCGGATGGTGAGGCGGCTCGCCAGGCACGTCTTTTCAGTGGTGTTATCAGCGAAGGTCCACACCTAACACTGATCCAACCTCGCCCCACAGAGGCGGAACTGGATGAGCGTGGGCCCTTTGCTGAAGATGAGATTGAGCTAAAAGATGGTTCTGGGGTAGCCGATGGTGTCATCGCTGCGTTGTATTCCACGTTCGGAAGCGCCTCATAAATCCACCTACCAGCGATAAGAGACAAAAAGAGGTATTGAAAGCGCCGAATATACATATAACTAGCTGATTCCGGTTGACATCGGACTTAGAACCTAGTTGTATAACAAAGTGATAAAGGCGCGTCTCTAAGTATCCGCTCAGGGTTCTGTCGGACTTGGTTCTGTCGGACTTGGTTCTTCCAGGGACGGTCTGTGGCGAAGAAATCGCGAGTGTAGCGCGAGTTTTTCCTTCTATAGGTTTTCAACTAAGAGGTTTTTAATTATGAAGAACAACGTTGTTCGCCGTGCAGCAGCCTCGGCAGCTGCAGCTTCTGCGCTGGCAGCCTCCCTCCTGACCGGTGGTGTTGCCAACGCTCTTCCTACTGGTAACTACGTTGCCTTCGGCGATTCCTTCGCTGCTAACCCGGGTCAGTCCGATCCAGCCGTACCGGGCCGTGGTGGCTGCCCGATTTCGGTCTCGAACATCGGCTCTCACGTTGCTCGTGAGACTGGTCTTGAACTGCACGACTACTCCTGCAACGGCACTACCGCTTTCATGCCGACTCAGCCGCAGAAGTCCCTGATGGGCCAGGTTGACAACGCCATCGCTCAGGGCTCCCTCGGCCCGGCTACCCAGCTAGTAACCATCTACGTTGGCGCCAATGACGCGATGCAGGGCGCTGTGCTGCCAATGCCGGTTCAGGATGACCTGTACACCACCAACGTTGTGGCCGCTGTGGAGAAGATCAAGGCCGCTAACCCAACTGCTCGCGTCATGCTGATTGGTTACCCGGCTTTCACCTCTAATGACCCGACTCACTACGCTTGCCCGGTTAACGCCGCAGGTTTTGCACCGCACATTCCGGCTGCCGGTATGCACCACTTTGAGATGGCTCTGCAGAACCGCCAGATGCGTGCTGCCGCTGAATCCGGTATCGGTTTCGTCAACATGAAGGAGGTCACCAACATCGACGTCGCAATGTGCGGTCCGGACGGTGAGCGTCAGGTCTCCGCAATTCTGGATACCGATGTTGCTTCCTACAACATGACCAACCACCCGACCTTCCACGGTTCGGCAGTTGCTGGCACCACTATCGCCAACGTCTACAAGAGCACCTTCTAAGGTCTTTCGACGTCGCTCAGACGTCTTCAAGTACAACGAAAAATCCCCGGTCGTAATGACCGGGGATTTCCATTTGTGGAGCTGCCGAGAATTGAACTCGGGTCCACCGCCAACTCGCCAGGGCTTCTCCGTGCGCAGTTCGCACGATCGCCTCTACTCGACCCTTCGGCTCAGGCAAACATGTCCGAATGACGGGCCCAGCCGCAAGTAAGAAGATCCCCGATGAGCCTTACGGCACACCCATCGGGCGAGCCCTTTTAAGTCGATGCCAGGGTCCGGACCAAAGGGCAAGCCCGGTCTGACAGACACGCTAGTCGCTTAATTAGGCAGCGAGAGCGTAGTCGCGCTGAGTGTTCTCGGCGCTTAATCAGTTGCTACGACGCTTAAACGGTGGTCTCTAGCCTGCACCGGCACGCTTCCCCTGGCTCACTGTACGGTGTCGAAACCATGTCAGCCCCATACAATGCCTTCGAGCACGGGAAAGTGCGTAGCACTCAAAGGATGTTCAAGAATAACGCTTTACGACGGGAAAAGTCAACAAGCTTCGCCGCAAGGCCCACAGCCCCCCCCCCGAATGTCAACTCCGGGTTGACACTGACGTCAACCAATGGTTGACTGCAGTCATGGATCCATTGACGACAATCCGTCACCGACTGCAAGCAACGAACATTGCCGAACAAGAACTTGAAGATGCCGTGGCGCAGGCTCGCGCAGCGGGCCATTCATGGGCAGAGATTGGAAATGTACTCAATATCTCCCGGCAAGCGGCATTCAAGCGGTTCGGAAGTGTCCAAAACCCCGTTTCAGGAGAATTGATGACTGCCACAAAAACTACACATATCGCCGAGCTCGGCGAAAAATTCCTTCGCCACATCATCAACGGCGAAGAAGCAGAAACCGTAAGCATGATTTCCCCAAAGCTCCGGAAGGATCTCCCCTGGTCCACTATCTACTCTGTCTGGGAAGATGTTCTCACCGAGACTGGGGCGTTCGAATCTTTCGACGACACCCAAGTCACCAGCCTCGGGGGAACCAGGACTAAGGAACCGACCTCGCAGAAACTCCTGTCGAAGATTCTCGGCACAAGTCTCGTCATCACCACCCTCAAACATGAGGCTGGCGAATGGATGGCTCGAGTTGCCTTTGACCGTCACGAAAACGTCATTGGCCTACTCATCCTCCCAGTCGATGCGACTGAGTTCCCCTTCTAAAAAGGGTTTCTTCTAATGAAGACCTCTTTTACCCCTTGATGCCCTTCACACGACGGCCCAGCGCACGAGTAGCTTCGCGCTCCTCCGTGCGGCGCTTGATGTCCTGGCGCTTGTCATAATCCTGCTTACCGCGGGCGAGTGCGAGCTCGACCTTCAAGCGGCCGTCGGTGAAATACAGCTTCAGGGGTACAAGCGTGTTGTTGCCATCGCGGACCTTGCCCCACAGGGTGTCAATCTCCTTGCGGTGCAACAACAGCTTGCGCGAGCGACGCGGTGAGTGATTAGTCCACGAACCGTAGGAGTACTCCGGGATATGCAGCCCGCGGAGCCACACTTCGCCGTCGTCGATGGTCGCGAAGGCGTCATTAAGCGATGCTTTGCCCTCGCGCAGCGCCTTGACCTCAGTGCCCACGAGAACGACACCGCATTCGTAGGTGTCCAGAATGTTGTAGTCATGGCGGGCACGACGATTGGTGGCCACCACCGCGTTGTTGGCGCTGACCTTTTCTTTCTTCGACTTCTTCTTGCCCATAACCTGATTAACTCTAGTCGAAGAAGGTGCACTACAGCTATTCCCTAGCTATTCCCTTAACTTTCCCTTATGCGCCTGCTCGCACCCGACATACATATGCCTCTGGCCTTTTACGTTGTGACGCAACTTACTTTCCCCTAACCTTTTACCAACGTCTAACACAGAGGGATTTATATATATGGGACAGTCAAAAACGTTGGAACCGGACAAAGCGCCACCGAAGCCAAAGGGGTTCCTAGCAACACTGGAACGTATCGGCAACGCACTGCCAAATCCATTTTGGCTATTCGTGATTCTTGCCGGTGTAGTCATCGTTTCTTCGTGGCTCGGTGAGGCTGCGGGTATGCAGGCCAAGGATCCCGCGTCGGGTGACATCATCGAGGTGGAAAGCCTTGCTACCGCAGAGTACCTGCAAAAGATGGTCTCTGAGGCGGTAACGAACTTCACGGACTTCGCACCAGTTGGCCTGATTCTGGTGTGCATGCTCGGTGTCGCAATTGCGGAGTACTCCGGTTACATCGGCTCGGCAATCCGCGCGGCAATTTCCAAGGTGCACTCCCCTGTCCTGCTGACATTCATTGTTGCACTGGCCGGCGTGACTGGTTCAATCGCTTCTGATGCCGTCTACGTGATTCTCATTCCGCTGGGTGCCGCCTCATTCGCCGCAGTTGGTCGTAACCCTATTGTCGGTGCGATGGTCGCCTTTGCCGCCTCGTCGGCCGGGTTCAATTCGTCACTGGTGCTCAACATCACCGATGTGCTGCTGGCAGGTATCTCCACGCATGCAGCGCACTTCGTGGATCCGGAATACGTAGTTTCACCGCTGGCCAACTACTTCTTCACTATGGCCTCGTCGATTGTGCTGGCTCTGATTATTACCGCCGTTACTGAACTGTTTATTACCAAGCACGTGGAGAAGACCGTCCACGACGACCACATTGACCACGATGCCGCGGAATTCACCAAACCGGGCGCTTCGGAGGAAGCTGCCGAGGAAAACGCCAAGAAGGAGGAGCGGAACACCGCATCTAGCAGCTCCAGCAATGGCCGCGACAAGCTAATCCTCAACGATGCCGAACGACGTGGCCTCCGCTACGGCAACATCGCCGCTGTCATCTTCCTGGCGCTTTGGTTCGCTGCCCTGTTCATCCCGGGTTCGCCTCTGCGCGGCGAAGGCGACGGCATCTTGAATTCCGTGCTGCTTACCGACGTCGTGGCGTCCATCGCCCTCTTCTTCGCAGTGGTCGGCATTGCGTACGGCATCGGTGCCAAAACCATCACCTCCTCAGCAGACGTGCCCGCCTTCATGGAACGCGGCCTGGGCACACTGACCACAATGATGGTGCTCTTCTTCGCCGTCTCGCAGTTCACGGCCTACTTCAAGTGGTCCAATATCGGCCAGTGGACCGCTATCAAGGGCTCCGAATTCCTGACCAAGGCGGATCTGCCGCCGCTGTTGCTCTTTGCTGCCTTCGTCCTGATGGTGGCTGTTCTCAACCTGCTGATTACCTCTGGCTCCGCGCAGTGGGCACTGATGGCGCCGGTCGTGGTACCGATGCTGATGTACGTCAACGTCTCCCCAGAGGTCTCCCAGCAGCTATTCCGTATTGGTGACTCCCCGACCAACATCATTACACCGATGTCGCCATACTTTGCGCTGGCGCTGACCTTCCTGCAGAAGTACTACAAGCCGGCGGGTGTCGGCACGCTGATGTCACTGGCCATCCCGTACTCGCTGTGCATGATGGTGGGCTGGTTCCTATTCTTTGTCGTGTGGTACCTCGCGGGCATTCCGCTGGGGCCAGGGGTTCCGGTGCGTTAACTCACAGCCACTAGGAGATTGAGGGATTGGTCGAATTTTTCGCCCAATCCCTCACTTATTTGTGGCACCCGGGCTTAATATTGCGTACGGTCGCCACCACAATGGGCGTCGTAAAGCGAAAACGTACACACATTGAGCACACACTGAGACGCGGATATAACCTATGCCAACAAAGCACCTAAAATTTACGGGATCGACCGGCGAGACTCTGGCTGCATCAATTGATTTGCCGGACGGTCAGCCACGCGCGTGGGCGCTATTTGGTCATTGCTTCACGTGTAATCGGATGGTGCCCGGCGCGTCACGCACCTGTAAGGCGCTGGCGAAGAAGGGCATTGCGGCATTCCGGTTCGACTTCACTGGCCTCGGGCAGTCCACTGGTGATTTCGGTGAGACGACGTTCCAGACCAACATCGATGATCTTAAGGCCGCCTACGAGTTCATGGAGGCAGAATTTGAGGCCCCCGCGCTACTGATTGGGCACTCGCTCGGTGGTGCAGCGGCGCTGAACGCCGGCCACGATATGCCGAAGGTCAAGGCGGTTGCGACAATCGGTGCACCCTTCGATCCGGCACACTCGATTGTGCGCATCGCCGGTGACATTTCGACGGTCGATGAGCACGGCACGCAGGTTCTGCAGATTGAAGGTCGTGGCATTCCCATCTCCCGTGAGTTCTTGGAAGTGTTGGCGGACTACAACCCGGAGGTTTATCTCAGCCAGCTGCGCAAGCCGCTGCTTATTCTGCATTCCCCGACCGACCAGACTGTTGGTATCGATAGCGCCCAGAAGATTTTCCAGGTATCTCGCTATCCAAAATCTCTGATGAGCTTGGATCGCGCGGACCACTTGCTCACTCGCGCTAAGTCCGCCGCGCGCGCTGCTGACCTGATTTATGCGTGGGCGGATAGCTATCTTCCGGAGGCTGAATAACCCTGTTACCATTAGGGGTTATGGACACGACTGAACACTCTGGCCACTCGCACGGCCACGGTCATTCACACGGTCATTCACACGGCCATGACCACGCTCATTTTGACCCCGCGAATACTCCTGCCCGTCGCCTGCTCGTGGCTGCGGGTCTGACTCTTGTCGTATTTCTCGCCGAGCTCATCGGTGGCTTGGTTTCGGGTTCGCTGGCGTTGCTGGCAGATGCCGGCCATATGGTGACGGACTCCGCGGGCCTGCTTATGGCAGTTGCCGGTTTGGCTATCGCCCAGCGCGGTGCGAATCACCGCGCGACGTACGGGTACCGTCGTGTTGAGGTTCTGACTGCTCTTATCAACGGTCTGACAGTTTTCATCATTGCCGCTGTGATTCTCTGGGGCGCAATCCGGCGTTTTGGCTCCCCAGAACAATCGGAAATTCAGACCACGTCGATGCTCATCATCGCGGTCATCGGCCTGCTCACCAATGTTATTGCGGCCTTTCTGCTCGCGGGGGCTGCCAAGGAAAGCGTCAACGTCCGCGGTGCGTATCTGCATGTGCTTGTCGACGCCGCTGGTTCGGTTGCCGTCATTATCTCCGCTATCGCTATCGCATACACCGGCTGGACTGCCATCGACTCTGTGGTCTCCATCGTGATTGCGCTCTTCATCGTCCCCCGAGCCGCCGTTCTGGTGCGCGACTGTCTCCACGTGTTGCTGGAGTACACCCCGAAGGGCGTCGACACTGAGAAAATCACTGCTGACCTGTCCGGCCTAGAGGGAGTGGTCGATGTCCACGATCTCCACGTCTGGTCCCTCAACGGCAGCGACCTGCTGGCATCTGTTCACCTCGTGCGCTGTGACACGCTCCCCAACGGCGACGAGCACGCATTGCTCGACCGTGCGCAGGCACTGCTTCACGACGTCCACGGGATTGAACACGCCACGGTGCAAATTGAAAGAACCGGGCACGCTGACCACGAGTACCCGGCTCATACCTAAAATGTTCGGCTAGTAGCTGAAGTAAGATGCTAGCCCTCGAGCTGCTCCCCTAGCTCCAGCCACTCCATCTCCAGCTCTGCCTTCTGCTCAACCACCTCCGCAGCACGGCGATCGAGGTCCGCCAGCTTTTGTGTGTCCAAGTTGGCTACATCAGCACTCGCTTCCGCCATCTGCGCATGCAGTTCACTTTCTTGCTGGCTGAGCTTCGCCATCTTCCGCTCCAGAGCACTCATCTTCTTCTGGACAGCATGAGCTTCCGCAGCCGAGAGCTTCGAGGTATCCTCCTCTGAAGCTGCGCCACGGGTCTGCGGACTACCGGCATTTGCTTGAGAGGCACCACCACTAGCGGCCGAGTCAGCCAGCTGTGCGCGACGCTGGAGGTACTGACTAATCCCGCCTGGCAAGTTCGTCAGCTCGCCATCGCCGAAGAGGGCCCAGGTCGAGTCGGCAATACGCTCAATCAGGTAGCGGTCGTGCGAGATGACCACCAACGTGCCCGGCCAATTGTCCAGCAGATCTTCCAATTCCTGCAGCGTGTCAATATCCAGGTCATTCGTCGGCTCGTCGAGCAGCAGGAAGTTCGGCTCACTCATCAACACGCGTGTGAGTTGCAAGCGACGGCGCTCACCGCCGGAGAGGTCTGCGATTGGGGTGCGCTGCCGCTTCGGGGAAAAACCCAGTCGCTCCGCCAGTTGCGAGGCGCTAATCTGCTTCTTGCCCAGGTCAATGTAGGTCGCCACGTCCTCCACAGCGTCGAGCACACGCATATCCAGCGGCAGATCATCGAGCTCCTGTCGCAGCCAACCCAGGCGCACCGTCTTGCCCTCAATCCGCTTGCCATCGCTTAAGGGGTAGTCTCCCGCCAATGCGCGCAACAAAGTCGTCTTACCCGAGCCGTTGACACCGACCAGGCCAATGCGCTCGCCGGGGGCCAGACGCCACGTGACGTCGTTAAGCAATTCCCTACCATCGGGCGTTTCCAGGGACGCATGCTCTAGCTCTACGACCACCTTGCCCTGTCGACGCTGCGAAAACGCCATCAACTCCACGGAATCACGCGGCGCCGGGACATCGGCGATGAGAGCCTCAGCTGCTTCGATGCGGTAGCGAGGCTTCGAGGTGCGGGCCGGCGCACCCCGGCGCAACCACGCGAGTTCCTTACGCGCAAGGTTCTGGCGACGCTGCTCGGCGGCATCGGCTTGGCGCGCACGCTCGGCACGCGCGAACGTCCAGTCGTTGTAACCGCCATCGTAAAAATCGACGGTACCATCGTGGACTTCCCACGTCTTCGTGGCAACGGTATCCAGGAACCAACGATCGTGCGTGACGACGACCAGGGCTGCCCGGCGCGAAAGGACATGATCGGCCAACCACTGCACACCCTCAATATCGAGGTGGTTCGTTGGCTCATCGAGAATGAGCAGATCCAGATCTCGGACCAGTGCGGCCGCCAGGTTAACGCGACGGCGCTCACCACCGGAGAGATTGGCGACCTTGGTATCCATACCGAGGTCATTGATACCGATGCCATCGAGGACCTCGCGGATGGAAGCGTTACCCGCCCACTCGTGTTCAGCGAGTCCCAGCGGTGCAATGACGCACTCAAACACGGTGGAATTCGGGTCGAGCTCGGCGCCCTGGGTGACATGAGCCATGGCCATGTCGTTGGCTCGCGAGATACGTCCGGAGTCCGCCGGCTCCACGCCTGCCAGAATCTTCAGCAGTGTGGACTTGCCGCCACCGTTCAAACCGACAACGCCGATGCGGTCGCCCTCTTGAACACCGAGGCTGACGCCGTCGAGCAGAGTCTTGAGCCCGAAGGACTTAGAAATATTCTCGCAATTAATCAGATTCGCCATGATGAGTATTTATTGTGCCCCATTCGACGTTGCCAAGCACACGCCGGACATACCAGGCCACCGGCAGCTCCTCGAACTGCTCTCGGGTTACCCATTTAAATTCCGGATGCTCGCCGCTGAGCTGGACATTCTGCGTGTCGTCGGCCTCGCGTACTAGAAAGGTCACCGTGTGGAAGCGGAAATTCTCCCCGCCCAAGTCCGGATTGGAATAATGGGCAAATTCGCTGACCTCCGCTGCGCGCAAGCCGGCCTCTTCACGCAGTTCGCGCACAGCGGCCTCCACGGGCTCCTCCCCCGCGTCTAGCTTGCCACCGGGCAAATCCCACTGGCCCCCGAGGAAGCCCTCGTATTCACGCAGCAGAAGCAGCAAGCGGTCACCGCGGAAAACTATGCAGTTGCACACCCAGCCGTCGTCGTCAGGCCAGAACTTAGTCCAAGCCAGGCTGCGCGGTTCGCGCCGGCCGATCTCGGCCCTACTGGGGGTGTCATCACGGTGCATGGGGAAAGATTGCCTGTCCTTTATTAAAAGCGCTGGTCTCGTGAGACCTCAGCGAGGCGAACGAAATCGGCAATTTCGAGCTTCTCTCCTCGCTGCTTGGGGTCAATCCCCGCTGCCATAAGCGCTTCTTCGGCTGCGGCACCAGATCCGTAAATCCCCGATAGGGCCGCACGGAGGGTCTTGCGGCGTTGCGCAAAAGCAGCGTCGATAAGCGGGAAAAGGCGCGCGCGGAATTGCGGCGAAATCTCCCACGGAGCCTCGGGGGCATCGGCGGCATTGGAGTTCTCAGGAGCGTCGGAGCGGGCGTAGCAGTCAATGCGCACAAGCCCGGAATCAACCTTCGGGACCGGCCAAAAGACGTGCGGACCAATGGCACCGGCGCGACGCACTGTGCCGTAGTAGGCGGCCTTGACGCTGGGGACGCCGTAGATCTTGGAGCCCGGCTGAGCCGCCAGCCGGTCAGCGACCTCGGACTGCACCATCACGAGCACACGGCGGATGGTGGGGAGCTCGGCAAGCATGTGCAGCAGCACCGGTACCGAAACGTTGTATGGCAGATTGGCCACCAGCGCATCTGGGGCGGTCTGAAAGTCCTCGCGGCTGACCTTCAGCGCATCTTTCTCAATGAGCTCTAGCGCGCAGCCCTCAGCGCGCTCAGTGACTGTCTGGGGCAGACGCGCCGCCAGCCGCGAATCGATTTCAACAGCCGCCGCGCGGCCGCAGTGTTCGAGCAGCCCGAGGGTCAGCGAGCCCAAGCCGGGGCCAACCTCAACAGGGTAGGAATCCTCCGGCAAGTCCGCCGCAGCGACAATTCGACGCACGGTGTTGGCGTCGTGGACGAAGTTCTGCCCCAATTTCTTCGTCGGGACAATATCCAACTGCGCCGCCAAGTCGCGTACTTCGACCGGCCCCAAGAAAGAAACTTCTGCTTTAGTCACAGTTAGATACTACGGGGTCAACACAAAAAATAGGCTTAGCTCGTTATGGCTAGACGGAACTAGCTTTAACGAAGCCCCATGGAAGCGGTACAAGCGGGCCATGCGCCCCAACCCTGACCAGCCTGGACACGCTCAGCGACAGCAATCTGCTGCTCGCGGGAAGCCTGCGATGCACGCGGTGCATACTCAGTACCGCCGTAAGCTGCCCAAGTGGAATCGGTGAACTGCAGACCACCGGAGAAACCGTTACCGGTATCGATAGCCCAGTCGCCGCCGGACTCACACTGAGCCAGCTGATCCCACACGCCGTAGCCGGCAGCCGGAGCTGCAATGCGGGACTTAGTGCCCTGGCGAATAGTGGAGATACCCGGAGCCTTTAGCTCCTTTTCTTCCAGGACCTCGCGTCCGAGCTCTTCACCATCGCGAGAGGTGACCTTGACCTGACGCTCTACCTGGCCCGGTTCACCTTCCTGCTCAACGATGCGCTCATCTTCGAACATCGAATCATCTTCAATGATGTTCTCGTGAGCTGGAATCTCCTCAGTCTCGGTGATGGTCTTATCAATCAGACGAGACAGAGCGATGCGCATCCCCTCGGTGACCGGAGCATCCAGACCCGGCTCGACGGTGTCATCTTCACGCAGTTCAATGCCACGCTGAGCCAGCACATCTCCGACGGTCATAGCCGGGACGGTCAGGTCGATGTCCTTGGCATCGTCGTGAAGCACAATATTCTTGGCACGAACGACGTCGAGTTCGACTCCCTTAGCGGAAATCTCGCCCTTTTCGACCTCGACCTTGTCCTTATCGGAGATGAGCCCCTGCTTCTTCAGACCTTCAATCAGCTCATCGGTAGTGATGGCATTGGTCTTGTGCTCCTGCGGCTTGCCATCGACAATCATCGTGACTGGCTTGGCAGAGCGGTAGACCAGCTTGCCGCCGTCCGTGAGATCGCCCTGACGCTGAACCAGGTCGCCACCGGTGGTTTCGACACCAGCCTTCTGCAGAATGGCCTTGTCATCCTTGGACCAGGTTGCGATTTGCTCAACCTTACCGTCGATTTCGACGGTGATGGTGTCATAGTTGGATGCTGCGACAGTACCACCCAGAGCAACAGCAGCGACCAGACCGCCTGCGGCAATCTTGGACGAAGTGGAGACTCCGTCATTAGCACGATTGAGATGACGCTTCTTCGCAGCACTCACGGGGTTCGTCACAGCCTTTCGGAGGATGGGGCAGCTAGCAAATGAAAGAAATACAGTTTGTAACAGTACGGTAAAGATTCAGTGTTGTCTAAAATATATCGATAAAAGTGACGGGAAATACAACAAACCGCCCCGGCTGCATTTCCACAGCTCAGGGGCGGCAATACGCCAGCACGTGCTTAAATGCCGTACACCCGACGTGCATTATCCGTCAAAATCTGTGCCATCTCCTCCGCCCCGATTTCTCGGGCTGCGGCCATCGCACGCGCCTGATGACCGATAAAAGTGGACTCGTTGCGCGCACCTCGGAAAGGCTCCGCGGTCATGTACGGGGCATCGGTTTCCACCAGCAGCTGCTCCGCCGGCGCCTCAGCCACAGCCTGCCGCAGGTAATCATTGCGTTTGAAGGTCACGTTGCCGGTAAAACTCAGCAGGTAACCGCGTGCAATGGCTTCGCGGGCAACCTCGATGGGCGAAGAGAAACAGTGCAAAATGACCGTATTGTCGTAGCCGTCCAACGCCGCCATCAGGTCTTCATCGGCGTCGCGGTTATGAATCATCAACGGCTTGCCGACGGTTGCTGCGAGCTCCATATGCCACTGCAACGCAGCCAGCTGTTCGCTCTTCGACGCGCAGCCGTCGAGGGAATCCAGCCAGTACCAATCCAATCCCGTCTCCCCCACGGCCACAACCCTGGGGTCGGCAGCCATTTCGGTTAAGCGGGCCTTGGCGTCGTCGTCAAGCTCGTGCGCGCGCGTCGGATGGATGGCGGCGGCGGCCCAGACGTTGGGGTGCGCGTGCGCAGCGGCAAAGGCCAGTTCGGTTTCCGGCATGCCATCGCCGACCGTGCAGACTCCGACGACGCCCGCTGCGGCGGCCCGGTCCATGAGCGCCGCAATCTCTTCCGGAGTTTGCGCCCCACAGGACGCGAGATGCGTGTGGGCGTCAAACAGCGGAGTGAGATACTCCGCGGGTTCTGCAATCTTGCGTTTGCGCTTTCCCATACCTCTACTGAGCCCCTACTTCACCTGTGCCCACTCGGGGCCGTGCTCAGCCAACTCAGAGTCGAGCTTGGTGAAAATCGGCTTCGGCTTGGCAAGCTGCGTACCCGGCTCAATGTCGAAGCGACGCCAGGCGGCCTTCTGATTGACGTAGTCACCGGTGATGATTGGGTAGCTCCTACCCTCTGCCGGCAGGTCAGCGCCGACCGGTTCGACCGGCATGTCGTCCTGGACTTCCTGGACTTCTGGCATTGCGGCCCAGATCCCCTCGCCGCCCAGGGTCTCGAAGACCTTCTGCGAGCTTTCCGGCAGGTACGGGGTCAGCAGCACATTGGCGTCGCTGACTACCTGCAGTGCTGTCCACAGCACGGTGGCGAGACGCTCGCGCTGGGACTCGTCCTTCGCCAGCTTCCACGGCTCCTGCGCAGCAATGTAGGCGTTGGCCTCTCCGACCAAGTGCATGGCGGCGGTGATACCGGCGCGGAAGCGGGACAGCGCAAGCGCGTCGCCGACCTCGGCGAAGGAACGCTCAGCCAGGTCGAGCAGTTCACGGTCAGCGTCAGTGAGTTCGCCCGGAGTTGGCACCTCACCGAAGTTCTTGAAAGCCATGGACACGGTGCGGTTGACCAGGTTGCCCCAGGAGTTGGCCAGCTCGTTATTCACGCGGCGGACGAACTCATCCCAGGTGAAGTCGGTGTCCTGGTTCTCCGGGCCTGCCATCGCGATGAAGTAGCGCAGCGGATCCGGACCAAACTCCGCCAGGAAGTCCTTCACATAGATGACAACGCCCTTGGAAGAGGAGAACTTCGAGCCCGACATGGTCAGGTACTCCGAGGAGACGACCTCCGTCGGCAGGTTCAACTCACCGAGCTCCCCGACCTCGCCCCCGCGGGAGCCCTCGCCACGGTAGCCCAGCAGCTCAGCCGGCCAAATCTGGGAGTGGAAGGTGATGTTGTCCTTGCCCATGAAATAGTAGGACAGCGCCTCCGGGTCATTCCACCACTTGCGCCACGCTTCCGGGTCACCAATGCGCCAGGCCCACTCGATGGAAGCGGATAGGTAACCGACGACGGCGTCGAACCAAACGTAGAGTTTCTTCGTCCCGTTTTCCGACCAGCCCTCCAGCGGAATCGGCACACCCCAGTCAATATCACGGCTCATTGCACGCGGACGGATGTCCTTCAGGATGTTCAGGGAGAACTTCAGCACGTTCGGGCGCCAGTCCTTGCGCTCCTGCAGCCACTCGGTCAAGGCCTCTGCCAGAGCCGGCAGGTCTAGCAGGAAGTGCTCAGTTTCAACGAACTTCGGGGTCTCGCCGTTGATTTTCGACACCGGATCAATCAGATCGGCCGGGTCAAGCTGGTTACCGCAGTTGTCGCACTGGTCGCCGCGGGCACCGGAAGCGCCACAAATTGGGCAGGTACCTTCGATGTAACGGTCCGGCAGGGTGCGACCGGTCGACGGGGAAATCGCACCCATCGTGGTCTGCTTGACCATATAGCCGTTTTCGTAGAGCCCACGGAAGAGCTCCTGGACAACGGCGTAGTGGTTGCGCGTGGTTGTGCGCGTAAACAGGTCGTAGGAAAGCCCCAGACCCGCGAGGTCCTGCACAATCTGGCGGTTGTAACGGTCGGCCAATTCCTGGACAGAAACGCCTTCCTTCTCCGCCTGCACAAGCAGTGGCGTGCCATGCTCATCAGTACCGGAGACCATCAGCACGTCATTGCCAATCATTCGCTGGTAGCGAGCGAAAACGTCCGAGGGGACACCGAAACCTGCAACATGGCCGATATGTCGCGGACCGTTAGCGTACGGCCACGCAACTGCTGTGAAAATGCGAGACATATCTAACAGGGTAATAGATGACCTACCATCACGATGAACTGTGCCCTCATGAAGTCTTCCAAGAACTGTCCCCTAGCGTCATCGCGCGCTCGCGCAGTCACTACGCTTATGTCCTATGTCCACTCGGTCCACCTCCTCCGACTCGGCCGCTGACTTCACTTCGCGCGCGACCACTGCGCTAGCTCGTCTTATCGCCGCCGGTCATCGCCCCGCCGCACTCGTCGGCTCCTGGTTCGGTTATCGCGCGGTTCTCGCCGCTAACGTCGAGCTCACCGCCTGCGATTCGACAGCGCTTTTCACCAGCCCCGACCCCAATGCGTGGCTATTTGGGTTCCGCCCCTACTCCGGCACCAGCGCGCATGGGATCGCTGCCTGCGTCGCATTGCTTGCCGACGACGGCACGTGGCATTTCGACGGCCCCGGCACCGGTGACCCCTCAAATCCGGATTTCCAAGCCCTTCAGGAGACCATCAAATACTCGCACGAAAACACGCGTGACGACGCGCTCCCCGCGGCCACACCACTGGAGTGGGATCAGGGCGACCGAGAACGCCACCAGCTTGCAGTGGAGAACTGTAAGGAAGCAATTGCCGCGGGCGAGGTGTACCAAACCTGCATCTCTACACGCTTTCACGCGGAGCTGAATGCGGGATCGGGCACGAACGTCGATGTGGACAATGCTGCACTAGCCCACGCCGGCGCGTGGTTTTCCTCCCGCGTGGCGCGGTATCAGCCGGCTCGAGCGGCATTCTTGCCCGGCAACCTCGATGCTGGAATTCCAATTCTGGCCTCGCTGAGTCCTGAGGAGTTCCTCATCCGCGCTGGCACAAGCGTGACTGAAACTCCTATCAAAGGCACGATTCCCGCTGACCGGCCCCCGCATGAGCTGTTGCGCAGCGATAAGGATGTCGCCGAGAACATCATGATTGTCGACCTGGTGCGCCACGACCTCGGCCAGGTGGCCAAAACTGGCACTGTGAAGGTCACGGATCTGCTCAGTGTGCGTCCGGCACCGGGCGTGTGGCACCTGTTTTCCACAGTTTCCGCGGAACTTCCCGATCAGCTCAGCCACGCTGAGCTGATCGATGCCTGCTTCCCACCGGCCTCAGTCACCGGTACACCGAAGCTGCGAGCAATTGAGCTTCTGCGCGAGTGGGAACCCGAGCCCCGTGGCGCTCACTGTGGCGCGATTGGTGCGGCCCACGGGGATGCACTTGAGCTCAATGTCGCCATTCGTACCGCTGAGTATGCAAAAGACCCGAACTCGGGGAGAGTTCGGGTCGAAGCTGGCATCGGCGGTGGCATCACCATCGGGTCTACGCCCGAGGGCGAATGGGCCGAGATTGAGGCCAAGGCCGCACCGCTGCTGTTGGAAAGCTAGTTGCGCAATTTACGAGCACGGCGGCGTTCGCGCTGTTCGGCCGCTTCCGCCAAGCGGCGCTCGCGAGCCATGCGCAGGGCAAACTGACGCTGTTCCTTGTCATCGAGGTACATCGGATCGTCGGAAAGCCCCTTAACCAGCGCCACCATCAGCGCCAAGATAACAATGACGAACGGGCTTGCCGCCAAAATGGTGATGTTCTGCAGGTTGGACAGGGCATCGCTGCCGCCGGTGACCAATAGGACAATCGCAATCAGAGCGGTGAAAATACCCCACATAGCAGTGACCGTGCGCGATGCTGTGAGTCGACCGAACTGGCTCATGGTGCCCATCACCGTGGAGGCGGAGTCCGCCGAGGTAATGAAGAAGGTAGCCAGCAGAACCATTGCGATGACGGAAGTAATCGCGCCACCCGGCAGGGATTCCAGCAGGTTGAACAGCTGGCTCTCAGCCGAGCCGTCGCCATAGATGGAAGCACCCTGCTGCTCACGAGTAATGGCGGTGCCGCCAAAGATGGAGAACCATACGGCAGAGACAATCGACGGAACTGCGACGACGGTGAAGACGAACTCACGGATAGTACGGCCGCGAGAAATGCGCGCGATGAACATACCGACAAACGGCGACCAGGAGATCCACCAGGCCCAGTAGAAGATTGTCCACGACGAGAGCCATTCGCCGGCGGTACCGTCAGCGGAAGCGCTGGAGCGGGCGGCCATCTCAAAGAAGGAATTCAGGTAGCTACCAATAGAAGTCGGAATCAGGTTCAGAATCACCACGGTAGGGCCGAGGACCAACACCAGCAGAGCCAGCAGGCCAGCGGCAACCATGTTGAAGTTCGAAATGTACTGAATGCCCTTGCCCACACCCGACAGCGCAGAAGCCAAAAAGGCACAACCCAGAATGAGGATAAGACCAATCCACAAACTTGTGCCCTTGATGGCAGTGAAACCGTTGATCTCCAAACCAGCGGAAATCTGCAGCACACCAACACCGAGAGAGGCTGCCGTACCGAAGACGGTGGCAAAAATCGCAAGTGCGTCGATAAGCTTGCCCAACCATCCCTCAGCGCGACGTGCACCGATAAGCGGGATGAACGCCGCGGAAATCAGCTGCTTACGACCAAGACGGTAGGTCGAGTAAGCAATGGCAAGGCCGACGATGGCGTAGAGCGACCACGGGTGCAGAGTCCAGTGGAACATCGTCGATGCCATGGCGGTACCGACTTCCTTTGGCTGGTGACCCGGCACACCTTCGCGGTAGAAGGTCAGTGGCTCAGCAACGCCGTAGAACATCAGACCGATGCCCATACCGGCGGCGAACATCATGGCAATCCAGCTAGGTGTGGAAAACTCTGGTTTCTCGGCGTCCTTGCCCAGGCGGATGTGACCGAACTTGGAAATCGCGATGGACACAATAAAGAAGACAAAGACGGTACTAGCCAAGATAAACAGCCAGCCGGTGTTCTCCACGACCCAGTTCAGAGAACTAGATGCAAACGTGGAGAAACTGTCCGGCCACACCAGTCCCCAGACGATAATTGCCAGAATTGCGGCAATGGCGGGGACGGTAACCCCGAGGTTCACGGGAGCGTGAGAATCGTCGGCCCTGACTTCGCCAACGACCGACTCCCCTACTTCTTGTTGTATTTCATGTTCTGGTGGATTCGTCATTCCTCCACCATGTCCACCATTGACCTGGGATTTCAACTTAGAATGCGGGTTTTCTCAGGTTTTCTTCATTTTTTCCCAGCTTGCAAAAACTGCCAATAATGGCGTTTACCCTGTTCACTGTCGTGCGCTGGGCATTTCCTGGCACAAAGTAACAATCGCCTAACGATTTTCCTCGCGAGCAGCCAAAACCGCCTGATAGAGATCACGGTGCTTTGTCATTCCAGCCTCCGCCGCAGCCTGCTTCGCGGCATCCTTCAACCGCATGCCATCAGCCACGAGCTCCTCCACGCGGTCAACTAGGTCCTCCGTGGATACCTCCGTCGCCTGCTGCCCCGCGCCCTCAATCACCACCGTAATTTCTCCGCGGACACCTTCTTCCGCCCACGCAGCCAGTTCTCCCAGCGTCGCGCGGCGAGTCTCTTCAAAGCGCTTGGTCAACTCACGGCTTACCGACGCGCGCCGCTCCTCACCTAAAATCTCCGCGGCATCCGCCAACGTGGCAGCCAATCGATGCGGCGACTCAAAGAAACAACAGGCTCGCTTCTCTGTCTTCAGTGATTCCAACCAGGCCCGGCGCGCCCCCTGTTTACGAGGTGCAAAGCCATCGAAGCAGAAGTGGCCGACACCCAAGCCGCTGAGAGCCAATGCGGTAGTCACCGCGCTCGGTCCCGGTACGCAGGACACCGGCACACCCGCGTCGTGAGCAGCCGCCACCACAGCCAGGCCGGGGTCTGACACCACCGGCATCCCCGCATCGGTCACCACAATGACTTTCTGTCCCGCCTTCGCCGCCTGAATCAGCGACTCAGTGCGGCTCTCTTCGTTGTGATCGAAGTTCGAAACAAACTTCCCCTTGGGGGAAATGCCCAGCGCTGTGGCTAGGTTGCGCGCCCGCCTGGTGTCTTCCGCGGCGATGATATCGGCGTCGATAAGCGCACCGCGCAAGCGGTCGGAGGCATCGGCTATATTGCCCAGCGGCGTTGCCACCAGAGTGATGCCGGGAGCCAGCGTCGTAGCCTCACTGAGGGGCTCGTTCTCGTGCGGTTGGAAGTTCGATGCCGAATGCGTCATGATTCCATAGCTTAAACTGACATTCGTGACCGATGCCGCTTTAACCCCACCACCGGAAACCGAGCGCCGCGCGAAAAAACGTTTCCTGCGCCCGATTCCCCCGGTTCCCCCGCTGCCGCCACTGCGGCGGTGGGACAAATGGGATACCGCCACTTTTGTGGTTCTCGGAATCGTCGCAGCGCTAACGCGTTTCATCGGGCTTGCTGCCAAGACCGACAATGGCACCCCGCTCTTCGACGAAAAGCACTATGTGCCACAGGCCTGGCAGATTCTGGAGTCCACGCGCGACCCCATCTCATCTGGCATTGAGGACAATCCCGGCTACGGTCTGATTGTGCATCCGCCAGTGGCCAAGCAGGTCATCGCCTTGGGCGAGTGGATTTTCGGTTATTCACCAATGGGCTGGCGGTCTATGTCGGCGGTGTGTGGCACGCTGGTCATCCTGCTGCTCATGGACATCGTCCGACGTATCTCTCGCGGCTCGCGGTTGGCAGTGGGTATTGCTGGTCTCTACGCGCTTGCCGACGGAGTGCTGTTTGTCTCCTCTCGGGTCGGCATGCTGGATATGATTCAGACCTTTTTCATCATCGCGGCCGCGTGGGCACTTCTCATTGACCAGGCCGATGCCCGCAAGCGCCTGGAATCCGCCACGGAACTCGGTAGTTTCGGCCCCTATCTCAGCTATCGCTGGTGGCGACTGCTCGCCGGCATCATGCTGGGGCTTGCCACCGGGGTGAAGTGGTCCGGTCTGTACTACATGGCCGCATTCGGCCTGTGGTCCGTTTTCACGGATTTGGTGTCACGCAAGAATGCCGGTGCGGACAAGCCCGTGCTCGGCGCACTCGCCCGCGATACCGCCCCGGCGTTGCGTGATCTGGTGGTGGTTCCGCTGGGCGTTTACTTCTTAAGTTGGCGTTCTTGGTTCGCCGAAGAAACGTCGGTCTATCGCCATGTCTCGCCCGAAGACCGCGATACGGGACTCCCCGGCACCGGCTGGCTTCCCGAGGCCGTGCAGAACTACCTGCACTACCAGAACAGCGTGCTGAAGTTCCACGCCGAGCTGACCACCTCTAATGGCCACAAACACCCTTGGGAGTCCAAGCCCTGGGAGTGGCTGGTCAGCTGGCGGCCAATGCTCTACTACTCCACCGAAACCACCTGCAGTGGCGGCCAAGAGTGCAAGGGCTGGATGATGCTCTTTGGCACCCCGCCCATCTGGTGGTTGCTGGTCCCCGTGGTCCTGTGGGCCACATGGCGCTGGCTCGGCCGCCGCGACGGCCGCTACGCGCTGCCAGTCATCGGTTTCCTCGCCTCGTGGCTGCCGTGGGTCATCGGCTACGACCGTCAGATGTACTTCTTCTACGCCACCGCGCTGATTCCATTCGTACTCATCGCCTTTGCTCTGCTTGCCGACGATCTCTCACACTGGCGGCCCCGCGATAAGCCGGTGGGGTTGGTAATCGTTGGCACGCACGCCGCACTAGTGGTGGCCGCGTTTGTGTTCTGGCTGCCGATTTTGACCGGCTACCCGCTGCCTCTCAACCACTTTGAATGGCGGTTCTGGTTGCCGTCTTGGAGCTAGTCCCGCTGTGGTGGCACGCCTGTGACCGGCAACCCCGAGGCGGCCCGCCATGCCTGTGCGATTGCCGTCGGCGTATAGCCACCCAGCCACACAACGGCCAGCGTCAAAGCGGAGACAAACATCAAGGCCAGACCAGCGATCTCTGATGCTCCCTGGGCACCGATGAGAATGTCACGAATACCAAAACCGATGCTGAACGTGGCGACGGCACCGTAGACCGGCGCCATGCCCATGGCAGCGCGTGGCCGCCAAGCAGCCCAGAACAATCCCACTGCCAATGCAAGCCGAATTGCCGCGAGTTGGATGGCAAGGCGTGCTCCGAGCTCCATTGGGTCAACGGTGGCAGTGGAACCGTCGATAGGCGCTCCCGTGCTTGTTGCGATTCCTGCACCGTCCTGCGGCTGCGCCGAGGAAAGTCCGAGCGTCATCATGCCGGAGGCGTCGACCAGTGTCGCAATCCCCCAGACCGCCCAGCAAAGGCCCAGCGCAATGAGCACCCCGCGGGCGGTGCCGGCCATGAGCAGCCATGCGCGCTCACGCCGCCGGCGCTCCGGTTCGATGGAGACCAAAATGCGCTCCGAGAGATCATCCGTGGAAATCTCCGGCATACCATCGGCAGGCCCAACCGTAAGGGCGCGGTTCAGCCGCACCGCTCGCTCGTACCAAGCTCGGCACTCCTCGCAGGCCCCAAGATGGGCATCGATGACTTCATCGGCAATGCTTGCCTGCTCGCCATCGAGGCGAGCTGACAATGCTGCGCGAATTTCCTCGCACTCCACGGGGAATCTCCTCCGCTTTTAACTCTTAAGGGGGTTGTACCTAATGAGGTCTTACCTGATGAATTGCCTGTCCAAACTGAAACGGCCGGCTCCGAAAACGAAAATCATCACCAGACCACCGATGAGTGACATCACGAGCTCCGCACCGTTGTCGCGGATAAACAGGCCATTGCCCAGGTGCATCGACCACCAGGCACCAATCATCTCAATGATGAAGACCATCGCCACCGTCGGTGCCAAGAGTCCCAGAATCAGCAACGCGCCTCCGACCAGTTCGACTAGAGCGACAACCCAGACCGTCAAGTGCGCCTGCGGGATATTCGCGGCGACAAAGTAACCGGTCGTCTTGTCGATACCGGTGATAAAAATCTTGTCCCAGCCATGGCAGATGAAGATAATTCCGAGTATTAGGCGGAGAATCACGAGCGCGATATCGCGCATTACCGGTCGATCCATGAGGGACATGCTACCCGACGGCACGGTCAAAGCACGGTAGCACTGCGGCTGCGAGAGGCCAGCGACTTTAACATGCAAAAAGGCTTCTCCCAACCCCTCGGGAGAAGCCTTCCGCCAAACACACCCGGTGTGTCATGTCTTAGGTAGTGACATCGTAACAGGCCGAGTTTCTAACAAAAAATCGCGCTGACGTGCTCAGACAACTTTAAGGTTGTTCTACGGCTCAGTTCACAGGACTAGCTCACACGAGCCTGTGGCATTTCGTCATAATCGTCGTCATCAAAGCGGTGGTCAGTGTAGGCCAGATCTGCGAAATCCGGGTCCTCATCATCAAGCTCGACCACTACCGCGCCCGGACGGCGCAGTCGCTGTGGAATTCCCAGCTCATCATCCTCGCGGTTACGCACGCCGAGGCGGGCCATCTTCATCCGGCGAATTCGGCGAGCTCGCAGTTCCTGCTCTGCACGCACGGTGCGGCGCAGGTTGACCAGATACAGGGTCATCAAGCCGACACCGACCAGTGGAATCCACCAGGTCCAACCACCGGCGAAAGCAGCGATGATGACCGTGACCGCGATGAACGCTGCCAGCCCAGCAACCGAACGGCGGCGGCGGGCAAAGCGAGTCTCAGCGTACTGGGCATCCGAAATCGGATCGAACCCACCACGACCACGGCGCTTCTCAGCGAACGCGTAATCATCTTCGGTCAAGGTGTCATCGACAGCGACTGCGTCATCGTTGGACTCGACACTGTGGTCGCTGTCGTCCTCGCCGGTCTCGTCGGGTTCCGCCTGCTCGTCTACGGTGTCTGCTGCCTCTTCAGTCTCAGAGAGCGCCTCAGCGTCCGCGTGCTCAGCGTCAGCCGCGGCACCGGAATCAGCGTCAGATTCAACGGCATCTTCGAACATCAAGTCATCGGCGTCGACAAACTGACGGCGAACGTCAACGCTCACATCGGAAGAGGACTCATCTGCACGAACCACGTCACCTTCGGCGGAGGCAACGGCGGAGTCAGATTCAGCATCCTCGTCATTAACGACAGCCTGCAGCGACTGGTCTGCAGACTCATCATCGGACACGTCCATGTCAGAGCGGTCAGAAGACTCAGCAGTGGCTTCCTCGGTAGCGGAATCATCCGCCTGCGGGGTCTCCTCCTCTGCATCTGCCGCTTCCAGCTCGTAGACGATATCGCCGTCAACGACGGCCGGGTCGGCCGCCTCGTCCACGGTGTCGTCGATAAGCACGTCGCTGACATCGAAGTCATCGTCGACCTGCGCGTCAACGGTTTCGAGAGAATCGTCGACTTCTTCGGCTACGCGCACGTCCGACTCCTTAAAAGACGGACGGCGGCGCGTCGTGGCCAACTCCTCGCCACCACGATGCAGCACGCGGGTCTTACCTAGCGCATCGGAAGTACGACGAATCGGCTTGCGCGTATTGACCACCAGCGGGGCCAGCACAAACAGCCACAGTACAACGATGAGTATCAGCAACAGTGAAGTTGACATATTTTGTGTCTCCTTGCGATTTCGCCCGGGGTTTCGCCGTCTCTCCCCGGCCCAAATACGCCACCCACATGCCCTTCCACAGAGGCATTTGCGAAGGCAGTCAGCGTATCTAGAGCGAATTCGCCCAATAGTAGAGTTGTCATCACCCTATCGGCGTGTGTTACTCAGACTACTCAGGCGCGCCGTTGCGGTGGGTATTTCTCCGCCTCTTCATATTGCGCGCGACCACTCGCCACGATGAGGTCCACTGCACTGTCCTCCCCCACCCGCGCATAAGTCAGATGATCGCGCCACGCGCCATCCATATGGAAGGCTTCCCGCGCCACGCCTTCGTACTCGAACCCACAGTTTTCCAGCACGCGTATCGACGGGACATTGCTGTCCAACACAGTCGCTTCAATTCGGTGGACGCCAACTCTCTTGGCATAATCCGACGCCAACGCCACTGCCGCAGTGGCGACCCCTCCACATGTAAAGCCGCTGCCGACCCAGTAGCCAATCCATGCGTGAGCGACGGGGAAAGGTGTAATACCGCCGAGTGTGAGCATGCCAGCGAACTGGCCGTCTACTTCAATGGTGGAGACAATCATGTCTCCCGCAGCCTCTGAACGACGCCAACTGCGCAGGTTACGGCGGAAAACAGAAGCCTTGTGGGCGTTATCCCAGTCGTCCTCGAGGGTTGGCTCCACGGGGCGCAAAATGGGCTCGTCGCGCAGCCGCAGTGTCCGCCATGCAGAGGCATCAGAGCGCTCTGGCACACGCAGGCGGACTCGGCCGCCACTGGTTACTAGACGAGAAGTACGCACAGCAACAATACTCGCGGTAGTGGAGTGAGGTTAGGCCTGGCGCGCCATGAACAGCACGTCAACTACATCTCCCGGACGCACGTGCAGCACGTCTTCCGGAATCACGATGAGGCTGTTGGCTTCCGACATACCGGCCAAAAGATGGGCTTGCGCACCGCCGGAACCTCCCAGCGGCTGCACCATGTATTCGCCGGTCTCGCGGTCACGCATGAGCTGGCCACGGATGTAGCCACGGCGCTTCTCCGCCGACTCGATCGGGCCGACAGCACGAGCGGTGACAGCGCGGCGGCGGGGATTGCGCTTCCCCAACGCCAGTCGGATGAGGGGACGAACCATGACCTCAAAAACGACCAATGCGCCGACCGGATTCGACGGCAGGAGGAACGTTGGAATCTTGTCATCTCCCAGCAGACCAAAGCCCTGGACTGAACCAGGATGCATAGCGATGCGGGAAACATCAACCTCGCCCAATTCAGCCAGCACACGGCGAATCTGCTCACCCGCGGCACCGCCGACAGCCCCCGTGATGACCAAGAGCTCACTGCGAATGAGCTGGCCTTCGATGATTTCCCGGATGCGGCGGGGCTCACCGGTGGCAATACCCACTCGGTGTACCTCAGCCCCAGCATCGCGGCCGGCTGCAGCCAGCGCGTAGGAGTTGACGTCGTAGACCTGACCGAGCCCCGGTGTGCGGTCAACATCGACCAACTCATTACCAATGGAAATCACGGACATACGTGGCTTGGGGTGCACCAAAACCTTCGAACGCCCCACCGCTGCCAGCAATCCAACCTGTGACGGCGAAATCACCGAGTCCAAGGACACCGCCACGTCACCCGGCTGCACGTCGTCACCGACCTTGCGCACAAAGTCACCGGAGTAGACCGGATGGAGAACATTAACTCGACGGCCACCGCGGTCGGTCCAGTTTAGGGGCACGACGGCGTCGGCAAGCGATGGCAGCGGCGCACCAGTTTGTACGCGCACGGCCTGCTTCGGCTGGAGACGCATCGGGTGGTGAGAGCCGGCTGTCACCTCACCGACAACAGGCAGCTCGACCTCGCGAAAATCAACATCACTCTGACGCGCATCCGGAGGTAAAGAACCAGATTCGCCGACGATATCGACAGCGCGCACCGCATAACCATCAATCGCTGACTGCACGAATCCCGGCAACGGCTGCTCTGCGATGACATCTTCAGCGCACAGCATGCCGAGGGATTCCGAAATAGCAACGCGCACAGGATCAGGCATCACAGCGTGTGCGGTGATTGCCGCCAACTGTTCTTCCACAGAACGCATGTTTTACCTTCCTCGGCACCAACCCGCGGTGCGCTTTATGCTATTCAGCTTCTCAGTACAAGCCTCTATAAAAAGGCTTTAAGCCTGTTCATCCTGCGCCAGACGCTGCTGCATGTAGTCGCGCAGCCCCTCGCCGTAGTCCGGATGCCTGAGTCCAAAGTCTACGCAAGCACGAATGAAGCCACCAGGATTTCCCAGGTCATGGCGGAACCCCTTGTGAACGACCACATGAACCGGATGCCCCTCTTGAATCAGCAGCTCAATTGCATCGGTGAGCTGGTATTCGCCGCCCTTACCGCGCGGGATGCGGCGCAGCGCATCGAAGATGGCGCGATCGAGCAAGTAACGTCCGACTGCAACGAAGTTGGATGGAGCATCCGCAGGGTCCGGCTTTTCCACCATGCCCTTGACTCGCTTCACATCGTCCCAGGCATCAGCGTCGGCCGCGTCAGCACCGAGCTCACCAGACTCCGCCGGGGTGGCGTCCTCAATATCGAAGACACCGTAGTTGTAGACCTCTTCATGAGGAATTTCCAGCGCACACAGCACCGAACCACCAAAGCGCTCGCGCACTTCCGTCATCCGATCCATCACGCCCACTGGGAGCACGAGATCGTCGGGAAGCATGACAGCAACGCTGTCCTCATCGTCTTCGAGCAGCGGCTCTGCGACCAACACCGCATGCCCCAGGCCCAGCGGTCGATCTTGAACAACGGATTCCACGCGAATGACCTCGGTGGCGCGGCGTACCTTCGCTGCAATCTTGTCCTTGCCACGCTCGGCGAGAGTCTGCTCAAGGTCCGGGCGCGGGTCGAAGTGCCCAAGCACGCCATCCTTACTCGGCGCTGTGACAATAGCCAGGCGTTGCGCACCAGTGGCGGCGGCCTCTTCAGCAATCATCTCGATGCCCGGCGTATCAACTACGGGCAGCAATTCTTTCGGCACTGTCTTGGTGGCAGGCAAGAATCGCGTACCCATGCCCGCGGCAGGAACGATGACAGTTCGAACCGGAGTAGTCATGTCCGAACCAGACTCTTTAGACGATGAGACCATAATGGCAACGATACCTATATAACTTCCATTTGCTCGGAGGCTGACCCCGCTTTTTCAACGCATTAATCAGAAATTTTCTCCTGCGCTGACGACAGAGGTCGCTCCCCTACCTGACAGAGTAGGTTTGCAGGTATGGCTCCGCTTCCCGAAACCACGTCTGATTTCAAAGCCCGCACACGGCACGAGGTACTCGCCGCACGCGCCGCCAAGGGGCAGCGTGAGCGCATGCTTGACGACGAAGCACTGGTACAGCGGTTGCAAGAATGGTTATCCAACACCGTCGGCGACCTCGCAAAACCTGTCATTGCCGCTTATGTCCCCGCTGGTGACGAACCCGGCGCAAGCGTTTCTAGTTCGACTGGCGGTAAGCCCGGCCAGGGCTTTGTGGAGGCTCTGGCAAACGCGGTTTCCGGAGCACGAATTCTGCTTCCCGTCTGCCCGCCCGGTCCACCACAACCGCTGCACTGGGGTTACTACAACGGCAGCTTCCACAAGGGCCGATTTGGACTCTTGGAACCTGTTTCGGTGGAAGACTCTGCTGGCCCAGCTGAGCTGGGTGTTGCCGACGCCATTATCCTGCCGGCAGTTGCGGCCGACCCCGCAACCGGGATGCGGTTAGGGCGTGGCGCTGGTTACTACGATCGCAGCTTGGTTTTCGCTCGACGCGACAGTGATACGGATGGGGTGAGAGCTGCGGCCATCGCTGTTGCAGTTTTCAACACCGAATTGCGCACGGAGCTTGCCTACGATGAGCACGACATTCCTGCCGATTATGTGATCACGCCAGCGGGGATTTCACAGATTTAATGGAACCGATTCCGGGATTTTCGCGCCTAACTTAATATGAGCCCAAAATATTCGTCCCGGTTTCCGCGTCCATTCCGAAAGCTCCGCCCCACAACTATTCGGCGGATGGTTGCCCTCACTGTTTTCCTATGCGCAGTCGGCCTGGCGGCGGTGGAGTCATTGACACCCCGCAGCGGCCATATTCGGGTAGTGGTTAGCGCCAAATCCATTGCCGCTGGCGCATCGGTGGCAGAACAAGATGTGGCTTTCAAGGACATTCCCCGGGAGCTCGTTCCCGGTGGAGCCGTAACGGACATCGCCTCTGTGCGGGGACGCACCCTGGCCACCGGCATGTCACCGAGAGAGATAATTACAGAGCAGCGAATGGTCGGCCCGTCACTTGCCAAGTCGCTGACGGGGACGTCGGAAAGCAAAATTATTGCCATCACGTTGACTGATGCGGGCATTGTGTCCGCTCTTCGCACTGGTGACAGCGTGGATATTGTGTCGACAGCGGATGAGCGCGGGGTGGCGGCGCCGCTTGCACACGGGGCAAGGGTGGTCAACATCGTCGACGATGAGGTGGTCTTGGTCGCTCTGCCCACCGGCGCCGCGGAGGTGGTGGCTGCGACATCGCTAGCATCTCCGCTCACACTGTTACTCGCGGGTTAGTGACCAAAATCTCACTGGTTCAAAGATTTTATGGTCCTGAACAGTGTTTTTCGCAGAAAGTTGACTTGTCCCACAACTTAGTGCGGGGATACAATGGCCAGGCAATTCAAAACTACGATTAGAGCGAAGAAGAGTGGCACTGCCTGATATCGCACTGCCCCGTTTCTCAAAATCGTATGGGCCTGCCATGAGCAACACGATGACTCACAGGTCTCGTTTGGTTTGTTCCGTTTCTACAGAAGGAAATTTCCTATGCTTAAGGGCTTTAAAGAGTTCATCATGCGCGGCAACGTCATCGACCTGGCGGTCGGTGTTGTCATCGGTGCTGCGTTCACCGCAATCGTCACTGCTTTCACCGACAGCCTGCTCGAGCCGCTGCTGAACACCATCGGTGGCGCTGAGGTCACTGGCCTCGGCTTCGAAATCATCAAGGGCAACCCGTCGACCTACCTTGACTTCGCAGCTGTCATCACCGCAGTCATCAACTTCCTGCTGGTCGCAGCGGTTGTCTACTTCGTCATCGTTGCTCCGATGAACAAGTTCAACGCGATGCGTGAGGCTCGTCTGGAGACCTCCGCTGAGCCAGAGGTCACCGAGGCTGACCTGCTGACTGAGATTCGTGACCTGCTGGCAGAGCAGAACGGCAAGCCGAAGACGGAGCTGAACTAGCCTCTAGCTGCTAGTTGCAGGCTTCCGATAAGAAGCGAACTAACGCTTTTACACAGCGCTCATCCCCAATGGGGTGGGCGCTGTTTTATCCAATAGTCCACATCAAAATCACGAGCATCCTCCGGGGATTCATCGTGATAGTGCACTGTGCGCGCGGTTTTCGCACTGCGTGACTGGGCAAAGTTTTTCGCCGGTGCACCTGCGCGGCGGCGCTGCCTACGGCTTCCACTGCGCGGCGCAGCTTGCTCGGGCTGATTGGGCTGCTTAGCGTCGCCCATTCCTAAACGCTCCAGCGGCAGAGATCATCAAGCACATGAGAGACCAGCGGGAGAATTGTCGCCATGCCATCGCGCACTGCAGCGCGAGACTCCGCGAGATTGATAATCACTGTCTGACCGGACACACCGGCCAAACCGCGGGACAGACCGGCATCCAATGCGCCAGCTCCCATACCGGAGTTACGAATAGCCTGCTCGATGCCCTGCAGTCGCACATCGAGAACCTTGCGAGTGGCATCCGGGGTCTTCGCACGAGGCCCAACACCAACACCGCCCACCGTAACGACCAAATCTGCGCCACCGACAACAGCGGTATCTAGGGCCTTCCGGATCTCACGCTTCACTGCACCCGTACTGACCACAGCATCGACCGAGTAGCCGTCTTCTTCCAACAGCTCAACCATGAGCGAAGCCGCACCATCCGGGTTCTCAAAATGGTCGCCCACGAGGACAACAAACGCATTTCGAACCTGGCCGTCGTCGTTGATAAGACGCTCCATCTCAGCGAGGTTGACGTCACTTGGCTCAGTACTCACGGTTTCACTCATCTGCTCTATCTCGCTTTCTCCCACAGCTTTTCACTCGAAGTTTCACTCGAAAACTCTTCTACAGATGGTGAGGTACTAACTCCACCACGCTGCCTATCAATCCTGGGCTTCTACCAAGGTGACATCGACCGTTCGCTCGTTGCCGCCTCGCTCATCTGTAACTGTAAGTGTGACAGAATCCCCAATCCGATGCGACCGAATAGCCGCAATTAGTGCAACGCCGTTGTCAAGTGTGCGGTCATCAACCTTGGTAATCAGGTCACCATCTTTCAGTCCCGCCTTATCAGCTGGGCCGTCTGGCGTTACCTCTCGCACCAGTGCACCACGTGCAATCGGACGCGAATCAATCTGGGCACCAATGACAGGCATCCGCGCCTTACCGGAATCAATCAGGTCTTCCGCTATGCGACGAGCCTGATTAACCGGAATTGCGAAACCAAGGCCAATGCTGCCCGCCTGTTCCGATGCCTCACTGTTAGAGGCAATCACGCTGGGCACACCGATGAGGTTGCCTTCCATATCCACTAGCGCTCCGCCGGAGTTACCCGGATTAATCGCCGCGTCGGTCTGGATTGCATCAATGACCGAGGACTGACCGTCTTCACCAGCGGCGGTCACTGGACGGTTTTTAGCGGAGACAATGCCCTGCGTAACAGTGGAGGTCAGTCCCAGTGGCGAACCAACGGCCACCACTTCCTGGCCAACCTGGACCTGCGAGGAGTTACCCAGAGAGATTGGGCGCAGCCCGTTAACACCTTCAATTCGAATAACGGCAATATCAGTCGCTGCATCCCCTGCAACCAGAGTTGCCGGGTGCGTGGTGCCGTCGGAAAGCAGGACTTCCATATGTGCGTCCGGACCTGCGCCTGCGACGACGTGATTATTCGTCAGCACCAGGCCGTCGGACGACAGAATGGAACCTGAGCCCGACGCCGTGCCCCGCTCCGAGACAGTGGTGATGGAGACGACACTGGGAAGGACCTTCTGCGCGACCTTCTCCACGGACCCCTCAGCTGCTGCTACCTGACGGGTTTCCGCAGGCTTATCCAGCGCGTTGTCCGCGGGAGCCGACGACTGCGAGTTGTGAACTACCCATGCGCCGACACCGCCACCAATACCGGCCGAGCACAGCATCAGGGCAGCGACTGCCAGCGCCCCCATGCCCTTAGCCCCCTGGGCACCCTTGGTCTTCTGCTGATTGGCCGCAACATCCCACTCTGAACCGCCTCCGTAAGCGCCGTTCGGCTGAGACGGGATGGTGTTGTAGTGGGAATTCTCCCAGCCGCGCTCGTCGGCAGAAAACTGGTTTGTCTCACCAGCATTCCCCATGGCACGGTTCTCGCTGAAGTTGTGAGACTGCGAGGAGTAGTGTCCCCGCTCATCTCCTCGCGAGGAATCGTTGAAAGAGTTGCTCATACGTAATACCTTGCACTGTCTGTCTAACAATTGGCTGAGAGCAGTCTGCAGTCTCGCCGAAAATTCCCCGAATGAAACACCGAATCCCCGCCACGCACTTCCTTAAAAGGCTGCGCGCAGCGAGGATTACATCAGCTTTGACGTGGGGTTATGCGTTTCTAGCTAGGCTCTTGAGCGGAATCGGAGTCGTCACCTTTTCCGCTGTGCGGACTGCCCGGCAGCGTTACTCTCATCAAGGCACCGCCATCATCGGACTCATCGGCAGTAATCGTACCCCCGTGGCGGACGATGACCGACTTCACAATGGCCAAGCCCAGGCCGGATCCAGGCATCGACCGCGACTGAATGGAACGGTAGAAACGCTCGAAGACCTTGTCTCGATCTTCCTTCGGGATACCTGGCCCCGAGTCCGCCACCGTGAATTCAGCAACAACCTCGCTGAGCGGCGTCAGACGAACCCGCACGGTGCCATTTTCTGGCGACCACTTTGCAGCATTGTCCATCAAGTTCAAAACTGCGCGACCAAGACCCGCCGAATCCCCGTAGACATACCACGGAGCTGTCTGCACATCGAAAGTAATGTCCGGACGACGACGCTCAACACGCGCCAGCGACGTGGAAATGATTTCGTCGACATCGACATGCTCAATAACCTGTTGCGGGCCATCTTCGCGTGCCAGATCAACCAGGTCACCGACCAGCGTCGACAGCTCTTCCAGCTGTGCGATGACGTCAGCTTCCAGATCCGCGCGATCCTCATCCGAGATTGCCGCTCCCGAACGGGAGGCCATCATCAGCAGTTCAATATTTGTGCGTAACGACGTCAGCGGAGTCTTCAACTCATGACCAGCATCTGCAACCAGCTCCGCCTGCTTAATGCGCGACGCTTGAAGTGCAGCCAACATCTCATTGAAGCTGCGGGTGAAGCGCGCAAGCTCATCGTCGCCCTCCACAGGGATTGGGCGCAGCTCGTCGGTTTCCGTCACCCGCTCCGCAGCAATGCGCAGCCGAGTGACCGGGCGCAGACCCGTTGTTGCCACCGTAATACCTGATCCGATTGCGAAGAGGATTCCGATAGCAGAGATACTCAGCAGCACTGCACTGAGCGCTTTCAAGACCGACTGCGTCGAGCTCAGATCCTGCGAAAGGATCAGCGTCGCACCGTCTTCGGAGCGGACGGCGTATACACGACGGCCGTTGTACTCATCGGTGCGAATCGATTCCTGTCGATTCCCCCGCAACACCGCAAGTTCGGGGCCACCAATAGAGATTGAGCCACCGCCTTTGCCCGCCACACTGCCGTGGGCAAAGTACACCGCGTCCAAATCGGGGTTCAGAATCCTGTTCGAGTCCGCTTCAAAGGAGGGGCCAATGGCAAACTCCGAAGCGTACGGTGACATCAGCAGCTTTTCCGCCTGGCTACGGAGGTTACTGTCCACCTCGCGGTATAGCGCTGCCTGCACAGTAAAAAATGCAGCCAGCGTCATCAGCCCCACCGACATCGCCACAATGAGCGCTGTCAGAATAGTCAGCCGCCAACGCAGCGAAGGGATACGCGAGCTCCGCGGCAGGCCGGGAAGCGATTCCCCTGCCATCGTCTCAGTATTCGCGGACTTCTCTTGCTTACCGACGGTACCTTGCCCCGGATTGACCTCCGTGGCAGAACGCTGATTTGATTGCACGCCACCGCCGGTCGAACGACGACGGCGCAACATCACGGTGCGGTCTCCCGCATCACATAACCGACACCACGAACGGTGTGAATCAGACGCGGCTCTCCCTCTGCCTCAGTCTTACGACGCAGGTAACCAATGTAGACCTCCAGCGCATTGCCGGACGTCGGGAAGTCATAGCCCCAGACATCCTCCAAGATGGCGGTACGGGAGAGTACACGCCGCGGGTTGCTCATCAGCAATTCCAGCAGCGCAAATTCTGTACGAGTGAGGCTAATGCGGCGTTCACCGCGGAAGACCTCACGAGTTTCCGGGTCCAAGGAGAGATCCTCAAACTGCAGAGTTGCGGCATCCTCCATCGCAGGCACTTCCAAAGCAGAACGACGAAGTAGCGAACGGACACGAGCGAGCAGCTCTTCCAATGCGAACGGCTTGGGCAGGTAGTCATCTGCGCCGGCATCAAGACCAGCTACGCGCTCGGAGACCGAATCACGTGCAGTCAACATCATGACCGGCAGATCATCGCCTTCGCTGCGCAGCCGACGGCAAACATCCAGGCCGTCCAGCTTCGGCATCATGACATCCAAAATGGCCAAATCCGGACGATCCTTGGCAATCTTTTCCAAGGCCTCTGCGCCATCCTCGGCGAGCTCGACCGTGTAGCCATTAAAAGTCAACGATCGCCGCAACGCTTCGCGTACCGCTTGATCGTCATCAACTACCAAAATCTTCATACTGCCCATTGTGCCTTGAAAATATAAGGTGAGTGTAAATGTGACACAGATTCTTCGTGAGAGTGCTCCCATAAAACCTGGCCATAGAACTGAAAAACCTCACCCCATCGCCGAGTACAAGCGATGGGGTGAGGTTTAAAAAGCTCTTTATCAACTGTTCCTTACACACTGAACGCGCTCTGGGCGCTCGAAGCGCTCTTCGGTTCAGCGAGGAACGTTGTCAGCATCCTAAAAGATGCGCGTTAGAACTTCTCGACGTCAACCAGGCCGAGCTGAACAGCCTTGGCGATGCGACGAGGAACGTTGTAGACGCGACCGTTTACCTTGACTTCCTGGAGAGCGACGTTGTTGCTCTTCCACTGGGAACGGCGAGCGCGGGTGTTAGCACGCGACATGCGACGCTTTGGTACTGCCATTTTCTTATTCCCCTCCTATTCTTAGTTCTTCTTCGCGCGGCGAATGCGGTTACCGTAACGGCGCTGGAACTTCTCGACGCGACCAGCGGTGTCCATGACACGCTGAGCACCGGTCCAGAACGGGTGCGACTCGCTGGTGACGTCAACGACGATCAGCGGGTACTCGTTACCGTCTTCCCACTCGACAGTGCGGTCGGAGGTGGCGGTGGAACGGGTAAGGAAAGAGTGACCCGTGCCTGCGTCCTTGAAAACCACCGGGTGGTAATCAGGATGGATGTCCTTCTTCATTAATTCTCGTTTCCCTCAGGATTGAACTTCAGGTCGCTTTCCCCCAGCTAAGAGTGAGAGAATCGTGCCTGAGTTGGGTACGAACACGACTTACAATGACACGCACCGGGTCAATATTTCTATAAACCGGCATGTGACACTCGATGGAATATTACAGGCTCGAGCCCGAAAATTAAAAAAGGGCCCTGCACTAACGCCCGTCGACAAGCACGAACTCTATGACGACACTCGAGAGTCGCACCGAGAAAACCACAGTGGAACAGCGATTAGGTTATCCCGCAACTCGTGTGTAAACTGTTCTCTCGCTGTTGTCTAGTTATTCGTTTACGCGCTCAGCGTCGAGTGTCAGTGGGCAGCGCCCCGGAAAAGGCCAGGTGGATTCCTCGGTTATTCAATAGTCCGGCGTGGCGCACCAGTGATGTCGGCATTGGGCGGCAAGGAAGCAAAGGAATCCCTATGTCGGCGATTTGCCAGGTTACGGGACGCAAGCCGTCTTTCGGCAAGACCGTGTCCCACTCCCACCGGCGCACGTCGCGCCGTTGGAACCCCAACGTGCAGCGTAAGAAGTTCTACCTCGCCTCTGAGGGGCGTCACATCACTCTGAATGTGTCCCCGAAGGGTCTGAAGACCATCGACAAGTACGGTATCGAGGCTGTTGTTGCTCAGATTCGTGCACGTGGGGAGAAGATCTAAAAAATGGCACGTAATGACATTCGTCCAATCATCAAGCTGAAGTCCACTGCGGGCACCGGTTACACCTACGTGACCCGTAAGAACAAGCGCAATACCCCGGACCGTATCACCATTAAGAAGTACGATCCGGTTGTCCGCAAGCACGTCGAATTCCGCGAGGAGCGCTAATTCATGGCTAAGAAGTCCAAGATTGCCAAGAACGAGCAGCGCAAGGAAATCGTCGCTCGTTATGCAGAACGTCGCGCTGAACTGAAGCGCATCATCAAGTCCCCGCACTCCACTGACGAAGAGCGCATGGACGCACAGTACGAGCTGAACCGTCAGCCGCGTGACGCGTCCCCGATTCGCGTCCGCAACCGTGACGCTGCAGATGGTCGCCCGCGCGGCTACCTCCGCAAGTTCGGTCTGTCCCGTGTCCGCGTTCGTGAGATGGCCCACCGTGGCGAACTCCCGGGCGTCCGTAAGTCCAGCTGGTAAGTCGAGGAGCACCAATGAAGCGCAATCACTCTAACAAGAAGGCGCGGATGGAGCAGTCCCGCCGCCCGAAGAAGAACCCGCTCAAGGCCGCAGGCGTTGAGAAGGTTGATTACAAGGACATTAACCTGCTCCGCCAGTTCATCTCTGACCGTGGCAAGATTCGTTCCCGCCGCGTCACCGGTCTGACTCCGCAGCAGCAGCGCCAGGTCGCTACCGCTGTGAAGAACGCCCGCGAGATGGCACTCCTGCCGTTCACCAGCCGCTAAAGATGGCTGGTCGGCGGGAGCCGATCATTCGAATACCCGCCGAAAGGCCTTATTTACGCGCTGGCCGCATGACGATACATGCGATAACAGCGTAAAACGGACTCAGTCCTTCCCCACCAAGGGGATTGGATTGGGTCCGTTTTTTATTGTCTAAAATATGCACTTATGCCCGCTCTCACCGAAATATTCACCGGCTTTGGTTCCGTCGCAGTACTGATCATTGTTGGCTGGTTGTTTGGGCGCAGTGAGATCGTCGATAAGCGGGCATCTTTTACCCTGAATATGGTCGTGTTCTGGATTGCGATGCCGTGCATGCTCGCGCACACGCTCGCGACGGCGGATTCGGCGAGCATCTTCGGTTCGGCGTTTGGCGTCGCGGCACTGTCGGCGCTTGGCACGGCGGCGTTTTACCGGATCTTTGTGGCACCCATGTTCAAACAGCGCGGCGCCGATGCTGTGGTCGGCGCGATGTCGTCGAGTTACAACAACGTCGCTAATCTCGGCGTGCCCATCGCTGTCGCAGTGCTTCACGACGCTACCGCCGTCGTCCCAGCCCTTATCTTTCAGATTGCCTTCTATGCGCCCGCTTCCATGACCGTGCTGGAAATCCTCACTAACCGCGGCCATTTCCGACCGCGCAATGTCATCATGGCACCGCTGAAGAACCCGATCTTTCTGGCGGCGATGGTGGGACTTGCGGTTAATGCGTTTGCTATCAAACTACCTCAGTTCGTAGCGCATCCAGTGGGGCTATTGGGGCAGGCCGCGGTGCCAATGGCACTTTTGGCCTTCGGTATTAGTTTGCATGGCATGCCGTTTATGGAAGCCGGCCGCTCCCCTCGTCGCGCCGTCGTGGTGGCGTCTACGCTGAAGCTTTTCCTGCACCCCGCGCTGGCTCTCCTGTTCGGCCATTTTGTCTTTGGTCTCAGCGGGCATGCGCTGCTGGCAGCTGTGATTATCGCCGGCCTGCCGACAGCCCAGAACGTCTACACCTTCGCCTCCCGTTTCGGCCGGAACCTTGAACAGGCGCGCGATTGTGGCGTGATTACGACAATCGCCTGCTTGCCGACGGTCCTTTTGTTCACCCTGCTGTTGAGTTAGGGGACTCTTCCCGACGGCCTGGAGAGAATCTCGTTACCCTTGGAGGCGTGGAGATTCTGAAGACACTTCTCGAGGCCGACCCGTCCGTGCCTCGTTTGACCTGTTATGACGAAACTACCGGCGGTCGTACTGATCTATCGGCCCAAACTCTGGACAACTGGGCCAGCAAGATCGCCAACATGCTGCACGATGAGTTCGACCTCGTCGCCGGAGACCAAGTATGGATTGACTTGCCGTTGATTTGGCAGTCCGCCTGCATCATCCTGGGCTGCGAGCGTGCTGGCGTCACCGTTAGCGATGAGGAGCCGCTGGTCGTATTCACCACTGTCAGCAACGTCAGCACGTGGGAAGAGAAGTTCCCAGATGCCTACCTCGCAGTGCTTACCGACGATCCCTTTGGCCGCGGTGTCGTGGAATGCGGTGATGATATTCCACCGGGAGTCATTGACTTTGGTCCGGAAGTTCGTTTCCACCCAGACGCATATCTAGGCGCAGGCCCGGACTCCGACCAAACCCCCGTTATTGGGGAAAAGTCGGCTGCAGAACTGCTTTCATCTGCTGGCGATTATGCGGACGAGATGCAGCTCACGCCCGGTTCCCGCGTCGTTTCCGACGGCTGGCTGGTGCCTGATTCTTCACAGGTCACCGCAGATAAATGGGCATGTAATGTGCTGTCGGCTTGGGTTCGTGGAGGTGCTGCCGTCGTCGTGCGCGGTGGCGATAGCGAGCGTGTCACTGCTATTTCTACGGCCGAAAAAGCCCGTGTGATTTAGTCGCAGCTGTCCCGTCGAGAAGCGCTCTAAGTAGTCGCGATAACCTGGAAACCGTGATTACCCGACCATATATTCTTGCGATTCTCGCCCTCATCAACGTCTTGGGCGCACTGGCTGTATGGGATCTGAGCCCATGGTGGTGGATTCTGATGGCCTTCATCCTCTTCCTGGATGTTGTGGCTATCTATGACATGCTTCAGAGGAAGCACTCCATCTTGCGGAACTTCCCGGTCATCGGCCATCTGCGCTACATGGGTGAGACCATTCGCCCTGAGATGCAGCAGTACTTCATCGAACGCAACTTCGACGGCGCTCCATTCGACCGCGATACCCGTACCGTGGTCTACGAGCGTGCGAAGGGGCTGTCCTCGAAGAAGTCATTCGGTACTGAGCGAAAGATTAATGCGCCCGGCTACGAGTACGTCCGCCACTCGATGGCGCCGAGCCAGCACGTCATCGAGGATCCGCGCGTAGATATTGGCGGTCCGGACTGCGCCCAGCCGTACTCAGCGTCTATCTTCAACATCTCAGCCATGAGTTTCGGCTCTCTGTCCCCTAACGCTGTCATGGCAATGAATAAGGGCGCGAAGCTGGGCAACTTCGTACAGGACACCGGCGAGGGCGCTATCAGCCCTTACCATTTGAAGTATGGTGCCGACCTCTATTGGCAGCTGGGTTCCGGTTACTTCGGTGCGCGTACCGAGGATGGCGACTTCGATCCGGAGCTCTTCCGCGAAAAGGCTAAGATTCCGCAGGTCAAGGCAACCTATCTGAAGGTTAGCCAGGGCGCAAAGCCTGGACTCGGCGGCATGCTGCCAGGTCACAAGGTCAATGAGGAAATCGCGGCTACTCGCCACGTACCAGTTGGCAAGGGTGTGATGAGCCCGCCGTACCACCGCGTCTACTCCACCCCGCGTGAACTTGTTCGGTTTATGGGCACCATGCGCGAGCTCAACGGTGGCAAGCCGGTCGGTTTCAAGCTGTGTGTTGGCTCCCAGCTTGAGTTCCTCGCCGTGTGCAAGGCCATGCTGGAAGAGAACATCACCCCGGACTTCATCATCGTCGACGGCGCTGAAGGCGGCACCGGTGCTGCACCGCTGGAATACTCCGACCGCGTTGGCCTGCCGCTTACCGACGGCCTGATTCTCGTCCATAACGCGCTCGTAGGTGCCGGTCTGCGAGATCGCATTAAGCTCGGTGCGTCCGGCAAGGTCATTACTGGCTTCGATATTGTGAAGCGCATGTGCATCGGTGCTGACTTTGTGAACTCGGCTCGCGGCATGATGATGGCCACCGGCTGTATCCAATCTCAGCTATGTCATACAAACACCTGCCCGGTGGGTGTGGCTACCCAGGATCCGAGCCTGTGGAAGGCCCTGGATGTCGACGACAAGGGTCAGCGTGTGGCCAACTATCACAATGCCACGGTCGCGGAAGCAGCTAGCCTGTTGGCATCGATGGGCCTGAATAGCTTCTCTGAGCTGGGGCCGTCCCACCTGCTGCGGCGCACCAATGAGCAGGTCGGTGAGACCTACGCGGAGCTCTACAACTGGCTGCAGCCAGGCGAGCTGCTGAGCGGAACTCGCTTCCACAACTGGGCCGAAGCCTGGGAGACCGCCGACCCGGACACGTTCCACTACCCCGCAGTTCATATGCGCGGGTAGTTCGGGGCTGGTTGCGCGCCCTACTCACCCATCAGCTTCTTGCGCAGACGCTCGTCCTTTTCCAGGACCTGATCGCGCATGTTGGCCTGGTAGTTCTCCATCGCCACAATGAGCTCCGGGTAACCGGCCGAGAGAATACGCACAGCCAGCAGGCCAGCGTTCTTAGCGCCGCCCACACCGACGGTTGCCACCGGAACGCCGCCCGGCATCTGAACGATTGACAGCAGGGAATCGACGCCCTCCAGGTTCTCCAACGCGCGTGGCACGCCGATAACCGGCAGCGGAGTGGCCGACGCAACCATGCCCGGCAGGTGTGCTGCACCACCGGCGCCAGCGATAATGCAGCGCAGCCCCTTGTCAGCGGCGGACTTTGCGTAGTCAATCATGCGTTCCGGAGTGCGGTGTGCAGAGACCACACCTACCTCAAAGGGAATTCCGAACTCAGCCAAGACCTCCGCTGCGGGCTCCATGGTCGGCCAATCCGAGTCCGACCCCATAATCAGACCGACCAGCGGACCGGTTACGTTGGCCAACTTCGGGCTTGCCACCTGGTTTGCTTCAGCCAATGTTGTCTCCTTGAGATAGCAATCTAATTCTTATACAGCGCCAGCCACCTATGCGGTGTAGCCGTCTGCCCACACGCCATCGACGATGTAGCCAGCAGCGAGGTTGGCAACCCGCCGGGTCTCCGCGATGCCTTCCGGGCTTGCGTCGTAGCCGCACAGGTTGACGTGCCCCAGCTTACGTCCAGGGCGCCAATCCTTCCCGTACCAGTGAATCTTCGCTGATGGGAAACGACGCCATACCTCAGCAAAACGCTGTGAAATAGGTACATCCGAGGCCTCATCGCCACCGAGCGTATTGACCATTACCGTCACCGGCGCAGTCGGGCGAGTGGAACCCAGTGGCATGTCAGCAACTGCACGCAGGTGCTGCTCAAACTGGCTGGTCTCACAGCCGTCCTGCGACCAGTGACCAGTGTTGTGTGGCCGCATGGCCAACTCGTTGACAAAAATCTCCGGATTGCCGTCAGCATCGACGGTTTCGAACAGCTCAACTGCCAGCGCGCCGGTTACTCCCAGCTCGGAAGCGATGGTCACACTGAGCTTTTCGGCCGCTCTCGCAAGGTCGTCGGCAAGCCCTGGCGCCGGGCAGATTGCCTCAACACAGATGCCGTCACGCTGCACGGACTCGAGGACCGGCCAGGCCTTGACCTCGCCCGACGGCGTGCGCGCACACATGGCCGACAACTCACGAACCAGCGCGACCTTCCGCTCGGCCATCAGCGGCACATCTTTGCCCAACAGCTCGTCGACAAGCGTGCGCAGATTCTCGCGGTCCTTCGGGAACCACACGCCGTGACCGTCGTAACCGCCGCGGCGAGCCTTCAGGCAGACGGCACCGTCAACGCGGTCGAAGAATGCTTCGGCATCCTCGGCGGACTCAATTGCAGCGTAGGCAGGTACTGGAGCGCCCAGTTCCTCCAGGCGCTGGCGCATCAGCAGCTTATCCTGCGCGTACAGCAACGCCGACGGCTGAGGCTGAACCGAGTAGCCCATCTCGGTCAGCTTGTTGAGGAATTCGGTGGGAACGTGCTCATGGTCGAAAGTCACGGCCTGCGCACCGGCGACAGCGCGCTCAACATCTTCCCAGACGTGGTAGTCGCCGATGATAACGTCCGCACACACCTGCGCTGCGGAAGCATCCGGCGAACCGGCGAGCAAACGGATGGACTGTCCCAGCTCAATGGCCTCAGTCTGCATCATACGAGCCAGCTGACCGTCACCAATCACCGCCACAACCGGCACGCCATCAGCATGCGCGGGATGCTGCGCAGCAGTTAGCGCTGCAGCGGAATTAGAAGTGGAATTAGTGGAGTTTTCAGGGGTATCCGAAGCAATCACACCCCTGATTGTAGGTTATGACCCAAAATTCTAAGTCAACCGGGAGACCAACTTAGCCACCTTACGAGAGCTGGGAATATCTTCCACAGCCAGCGGCGGGCCGAAACTGCGGGTGTGCAGATACAGCACGCCGCCCTTGCGATTGACCGCACGTACCGAACGCAGATCAATCGAGACCACCTGCGGGCGCAGAATGCCACGGCGCAGAATAATTCGCCTATCAGTTAGTACGAACCGCTCCCCCAACCAACTTAGTACCGGACGAACGACGCGCCAGAGAATAAGCCCCAGCCACGCGAAGAGCAGCAGCTGACGCACACCTTGCAGATCTCCCGGAGCAATCGCAGGGCCGTCGATAAAACCAATCAGCAACCAGCAGACGCCCGTGATAACCATGAGTTCCAAGAGCGGCCACACCAGCCGACCAAAAGTTGGATTGGTGTCCAGCAGAATTGCCTCGCGCGTGTCCAACTCATCATCGGGAAAGGTCATACAGCACTACCCCCGCTCCGAATCAGCCTGCGGGGACGCATAGCCGCCGTCAGTGGCACGAACATGGAACACGTCACCGGCCGCAACAAAGTGACTTGTGCCAGCTTCATCGGTGACGATCAATTCGCCGTCGGCACGCACGCCAACCGCCTTGCCCACCAGCACGCGATCCCCCGGCAACTCCACGCGCACGTTCGAACCGATGGTCGCGCACACCGCCTCGTAGTCCCGCAGCAGCTCCGCATCGCCCTTTCGCCACTGCGCTTGACGACGTCCCAGCGCACGCAGCACACCAGCGGAGATGTCGTCGCGGTCGAGGTTTTCCGCTCCCGCCAGGTATAGCGAAATGGCGTGTGGCACCGGCAGCTCATCTTCCTGCAGGGAAACGTTGACGCCGATTCCCGGAATGAGAATTGGCGGTGTCAGCGACGCGGCCTCCACCAGAATTCCGCAGAGCTTACGACCGTCAACCAGGACATCGTTCGGCCACTTCAGGGAAACGCGTTCAGGCGCAAGACCCGCAACTTCCACAACAGCATCGACAACTGCGAGGCCCGCGACTAACGGCAACAGACCCAGTTGCTCGGGTGCGAGCCCTTCCGGGCGCAGCAGCGCGCTGAGTGCAATGGACGCACCCTTCGGGGCCGTCCAACTACGACTCAGTCGACCGCGACCTGCGGTCTGCTCCGAGGCGATAAGCGCACTGAGATCTGCCACCTGCCCCAGTGCCGCCTGTTTCCGAAGATCAGCGTTGGTCGAACCAGTGGTTTCGACAACCTCAATGGAATTCCAGCCCGGCGCGGCTGCGCGCACACGCGTGGCGTCAAGAGGCTTGCGGGAAGCAACAATCCTGGGGTTGGTCATGCACAGCAGTCTAGCGCCATGGCCGGATTCACTGAGTCGTGACCTTTCTCAAGAGCTCTACAGCGTGAGAATCATCACAGCTCGCCTGCTTTACTATTTTCCTTCCCAAACACTACATTCCATAACATGACTATTTCCTCACGTTTGGCGGCGGAGCAACACACCACCGCTTTCCTCAATGAAGACCTTCTACGCCGACGCACTGCTGCACTGACTCCGATGGGGTCGCGGGGCTACGACAAGCTCAAACTGACTGAGCGCATGAATGCCCGCGAGCGCATTGACTACCTGCTGGACGAAGGATCTTTTGTCGAATTTGATGCGCTAGCCCGCCACCGCACTACCGCATTTGGGATGGAAGCCAAACGCCCCGCGACCGACGGAATCATCACCGGCTGGGGAACCATAGACGGCCGTGAGGTCTGCATCTTCTCTCAGGACGGCACAATCTTCGGTGGTGCACTCGGAGAGGTCTACGGCGAAAAGATGGTCAAGATTCAGGAACTTGCCATCACTACCGGCCGCCCCCTTATTGGCATGTACGAAGGTGCCGGCGCCCGCATCCAAGATGGCGCAGTCTCACTGGACTTTATTGCCCAGACGTTCCACCACAACGTTCGCGCCAGCGGCGTCATTCCGCAGATTTCAGTCATTTTTGGCGCCTGCGCGGGCGGAAATGCCTACTCCCCAGCACTGACGGACTTCGTTGTCATGGTGGAGGAAAACTCCCGTATGTTCGTCACCGGCCCTGACGTAATCGAAACAGTCACAGGCGAAAAAATCAGCCAGCACGAGCTCGGCGGCGCCGACACCCATATGGAGATCGCCGGAAACTCCCACTACACCGCCGCTAGCGAGCAGGATGGACTCGACTGGGTCTGCGATTTGCTCGACTACCTCCCCAACAACACAACCTCCCCCGCGCCCAGCTGGGATTCCGATGCCAGTGACGAAATCACCGACACCGATCGCACCCTCGACAGTCTCATTCCCGACAGCCCATCCACGCCGTACGACGTGCACGAAGTCATCTACGCGCTTTGCGACGATGCGGAGTTCCTGGAAATCCAGGAAAACCGAGCAGCCAATGTCGTGATTGGCCTTGGCCGTCTCAACGGTCAATCTGTTGGGTTTGTCGCTAATCAGCCCATGGAATTCGCGGGCTGCCTAGATATCGATGCAGCGGAGAAGGCCGCGCGATTCGTCCGAACCTGCGATTGTTTCAACATTCCACTCGTCTTTCTCGTAGACGTACCCGGCTTTCTCCCCGGTTCAAATCAAGAACACCAGGGAATTCTGCGCCGTGGCGCTAAATTGCTCTATGCGTATGCAGAAGCAACCGTTCCTAAAATCACCGTCACCATGCGCAAAGCCTATGGCGGCGCGTATTGCGTGATGGGATCAAAGGGGCTCGGCGCGGATGTAAATCTGGCTTGGCCGACGGCACAGATCGCCGTGATGGGCGCCTCAGGCGCAGTACGCTTCCTCCATCGTGCCGAGATTCGAACCGCCACCGAAGCAGCTCTCGCAGCAGACCCAGCGGCCGATAGATTTGGCACTCCCGAGAGTGTGAAAGAACTCATTGCTGAACTGGAAATGGGATACGAGCAACACATGCTCACGCCTTATCGTGCCGCCGAACGGGGGTTAATTGATGAAGTCATCCTCCCCTCCGAGACACGAACTCGAGTGATAAAAAATCTGCGCCTTCTAACTTCAAAGAAAGTACCGTGGCCTGCGCGCAAGCACGGCAATATTCCACTGTAAGAGCAGGCTTTTTGCTGTACAACGAGCTAGTCATTACCCCTACTTTTGTTAACAGCGATTGCCCCCAACTACCTCCCCCCGTTTTCGAAACGTAAACTAGTTGGTATGACGACTGCCGCAAATACATCAACCGGTGAAACCCCGGATTTGACCACTACTGCTGGAAAGCTGGCCGATCTGCGAGCCCGTCTCGCAGAGACCCAGGCTCCAATGGGCCAGGCCAGCATTGACCGCGTCCACGACAAGGGCAAGATGACCGCTCGTGAGCGCATCGAGTTCCTCTTGGACGAGGGCTCGTTCGTGGAGGTTGACGCTCTCGCACGTCACCGCTCCAAGAACTTCGGCCTCGACGCCAAGCGCCCTGTCACTGACGGTGTTGTGACAGGCTACGGCACCATCGATGGCCGCCAGGTCTGTGTCTTCTCGCAGGACGGCGCCATCTTCGGTGGCGCGCTCGGTGAAGTCTACGGTGAAAAGATTGTCAAGATCATGGATTTGGCCATCAAGACCGGTGTCCCAATTATCGGCATCAACGAGGGTGCTGGTGCCCGCATCCAAGAGGGCGTTGTTTCCCTCGGCCTCTACTCCCAGATTTTCTTCCGAAACACCCAGGCTTCTGGTGTTATCCCACAGATCTCCCTGATCATGGGCGCCTGCGCTGGTGGCCACGTCTACTCCCCGGCTCTGACCGACTTCATTGTCATGGTCGATGGCACTTCCAAGATGTTCATCACCGGCCCGGACGTTATTAAGACCGTCACTGGCGAAGAGGTCACACAGGAAGAGCTGGGTGGCGCTGGTACTCACATGAGCACCTCCGGTACTTCGCACTACACCGCCGCTGATGACGAAGACGCTCTGACTTTCGTTCAGGAATTAGTCAGCTACCTGCCGTCCAACAACCGCGCTGAGGCTCCTCGCATGGAGGCTGAGCCGTTCGAGGGCTCCATCGCTGACAACATCACTGAGACTGACCTCGAGCTCGACACGCTGATTCCGGACTCCCCAAACCAGCCGTACGACATCAAGGACGTCATCACCCGTCTGGTCGACGACGAGGACTTCCTGGAAATTCAGGAGGACTACGCACAGAACGTGGTCATCGGCTTCGGTCGCGTGGAGGGTCGCTCGGTCGGTTTCGTCGCCAACCAGCCGATTCAGTTCGCTGGCTGCCTCGACATCAAGGCATCCGAGAAGGCGGCTCGCTTCGTCCGCACCTGTGACGCCTTCAACATTCCGATCATCATGCTGGTTGACGTTCCAGGCTTCCTGCCGGGCACCAACCAAGAGTTCGACGGCATCATCCGCCGTGGCGCCAAGCTGCTGTACGCATATGCTGAGGCCACCGTCCCGAAGATTACCGTCATCACCCGTAAGGCCTACGGCGGAGCTTACTGTGTGATGGGCTCCAAGGACATGGGCGCTGACATCAACCTGGCATGGCCGACCGCTCAGATTGCGGTCATGGGTGCTTCCGGCGCTGTCGGCTTCATCTACCGCAAGGAGCTCAAGGCTGCTGCGGCCGAGGGCAAGGATGTCGTCGCACTGCAGAAGGAGTACGAGGCAGAGTACGAGGCCACCCTGGTCAACCCGTACATGGCTGCTGAGCGCGGCTTCATCGACGCCGTTATCCCGCCGAGCGAGACCCGCGGCCAGATCATCGAGGGTCTGCGTCTGCTGGATCGCAAGGTTGTTAACGTACCCGCCAAGAAGCATGGGAACATTCCGCTGTGACCGATTCCAAAAACACCCCAGCAACCGAAGACAAGGACGCCGCTACAGCCCCGGCTGCACCGTTCATGTCCGTCCTCAAGGGCAACCCGTCAGACGCTGAAACCGCCACGCTCGCGCTTTTGTTCGCAGGTATGGCAGCAGCCGGCGGTGCCCCAGAGGACCGCGGCCCGCGCAACAACTGGGGTCGGCTGGAAGAGGGTTTCCACCAGCCGCACCAGCACGTACCGGGCACGTTCCGCAACGTCCATTTCTACTAGTACAGCTACCGCTTACCGCGTAGTCGTTACCGCACGCTAGCTGCGTCGATTCGCTAGCACAAAGCGCCACCATCGGGTTTTCCGATGGTGGCGCTTTGGTTTTTGTTACTGCCTTAGCCTTGACCACTGCTTATTACTAGCGCTGTTCACCCAGCGACTCGCCATCAAACTCGTCATCGAGCTCCCGGTCCAGCCGACGCTGATCACGGTTGCGAGCTACCGGCCACACCACCTTGAACAGGAAATACACAAACGCCAGACCGATGGCAGCACCCACCACAGCGCCGGCAATGAATCCCCACGATTCCGATAGTGCCCCACCAGCGCTTGCCTCAGAGAGCATTTGCACTCTGATAAAACCAATCAGCCACAGCCCAATGACGGCTACGAGTGCTGCAATCTCGCCTTTTGTAAGACCATTAATCTTCGGCATTGGCACTTGACGTCGCAACCACCGCTGCGAAAACAGGAGTCCAACCAGCGGCATCAAGATGATTGCCACTGTCACGCCCACCATCTTTGGCTCTGGAATGAGCCAAATCAGTACCGTTGCAAGCACGTAATTAGCCCACATCATCATTGTGAACCCGTACGTGTAGGACTTATGCAGCAACATCTGCTGATACTCATCGTCCACCGTGGCGCTGTTGCGTTCAATTACGACATCCGCATAGGACATTGTCAGTATCCTTCCTCACCAAAAATTTCTTCGACTGTTTTTCCCAGTACCTTGCAGATACGCAACGCCAAATACACCGAAGGCGAGTAATTTCCCCGCTCGATATTTGCAATGGTTTGCCGCGAGACCTCCACCTTCGCGGCTAAATCCGCTTGGCTCAGCTCCAACCAGCGTCGGTATCTCCTGACCTGGTTCGAACGTTCTTCCCCACTCATCTGTGTACTTTCTTTAACTTGATGTCCACTTTACTTTACATCACTAGAAGGCAGCTGCCATCTAAAAAAATCTGCCTGTTCTTACAATCGGGCCAACCCCACGCATGTTTGCCACAAAAATTAGGCTTTACGATTCCGCCCTCACTAAAATCACTAACTATGAGCAGCCCCCGAATCGTCTTGGCTTCCACTTCCCCTTCGCGACTGCACATTCTGCGCTCTGCAGGCATCGAGCCCATCACAGTAGCGCCCAACGTCGACGAGGATGCCGTGATTACAGCCCTTCCGGACGCATCGCCGGTACGCATCGTCGAGGAACTCGCACAGGCCAAGGCACACGCTGTCTCTCCGGCCTACCCCAATGACATTGTCATTGGCGGGGATTCAATGCTGCTTCTCGACGGAAAGTTGCAGGGCAAGCCCCACACGGAAGAAAAGACCATTGAGCGCTGGCACCAACAGAGCGGCCGGACGGCTGAGCTGATTACTGGTCACTGTGTCGTGACACCAAAGGGCGAGCACCTTGAGGTGGCGATTACTTCCCTCGATTTCGCTGAAGTCCCAGAAGAGGACATCCACGCCTACGCTGCGACGGGCGAGCCACTGAAGTGCGCTGGCGCGTTTACATTGGAGGCTCTAGGCGGCTGGTTTGTCGATGGCATCAATGGCGACTCATCCAGTGTGATCGGACTGTCGCTACCTGTCGTGCGCCGAGCTCTGTATCGCTACGGCTATTCGGTCTCCCAGTTCTGGAATAGGTAGGCATCGCAAGGACGTCGTAAAGCAAAAACCGCACCAAATTGGTGCGGCTTTCTTAGCTGTGGAGACTACTTGTTAGCAGCCTCAACGCGCTTGATGGCCTCCTGAGCAACGAGCTCCTGGATACCCATATCCAGCTCGGAGGTGAAGCCAACACAGGAACAGTTGATCTCGCCGAGAACGTAAGTGTCCTCGCCGTCCTCGCCGTCTGCCAGCATGAAATCAGCTGTCCAGATCAACGGGATATTGTCACCACCGAGGTTCTCAGCAATGACGGGGCGAGCCTCAGCAAACATATCGATGAGGTCCTGCCATTCTTCCGGCTTGTTGTAGGTGTACTTCGCGCCAGAGAACAAGGTTGCGGAGAAAGCGTCGCCGCCCTCGGCCGGCTTCTTGTGAACCACGAAGACCGGGTGCGGACCGACCAGCAGAATGCGAATTTCGCCTTCGGTGATGCGCGGCATGAAGCGCATGTCCACGAGCATGCCGTTATCGCCGATGATGTACTGGTCACAGAAATCCATGAACTCGCCAAGCTCGCGAGTCTCGGTGTGGTTGTCCACGGCCTCGGTGCACTTCAGCTTGGTGCCCAGCGGCAGCGGGGTGCCCGGCTCAACGTTCTTAGCAACCTCTTCGTCAGCGATGCGCACACGCCAGATGCCGGACCCGGTGGAGCCACGGTTCTGCTTGAGGACGCGCTCGCCGTAGGACAGGGAGGTCGGGAAAGTGCTGTGGAATGCCTCGACGTCGTAGTAAGCAGCGGTGTCAGACGGAACCAGGTCAGTATCCTTGAGCTTGACCAGTGCGTCCTTTGCGCCGTAAGCCATCATCTCGCCCGGGGTGGACATACCGACCAAACCAGCGACCGAGAGGCTGGTCAGAAGCTCGAAGTAGCCCCTCTCACCACCCGGGATGTTGCCCGGGTTAACGCGGGAGATGTAGCCGTCGAAGTTCTGAGAGACGTAGTCGTACAGGTCGTCCTTCCACTCTGGTCGGTAGTAGACGACCTCAGCGGACCAACCGGCTTCGCGGATAGCGTTGACGATTGGCATGGTGTCCTTGCGGTGTCCGTCGAAATACTTGTCCGAGCCGCCCTCGATCTCGAATACAACAATGTTCTTGTGCACAGGCACTCCTTTTAAGAAAAGACATGGACTTCCGGCACTCAATTGTCTCCGTAACGCAGCGAATACCCAGGCAGATAGCCCATTTCAGCCCATTTTCCAGTGATACGAATCAACACAGTTTTTGCGCTAACTCTCAGCTAAATTTTAGGGCACTACCTGGACTCCAAGCGCGCTGAAAACACTCCTTTTACCCCCAACTGTGAGGCGTATCCCAGGGGGTGGCCGCGGACGCAATTGTTGCCGTTGGAAAGCGCTCACACCGGGGACTATTCCGCCGTTCGCCACGCGACCCGTAAACTAGATATGCAATTGACGATAAACGTCAGAAAGTCCCACCCACCCAACTTGCGCCAAGGGAGTATCCGATGGCTGTTCCGCACGACCCGCACCCCCAGTTCCAGCAGTACGCCCACCCTGAGCGCCTCGTCTCTAGCTCCTGGCTTGCTGCCCGACTGGGCTCTCCCGGTCTGCGCGTTGTTGAATCCGACGAGGACTCACTGCTCTACGACATTGGACACATTCCGGGCGCGGTTCGCATTGACTGGCATCACGACCTCAACGACCCCGTGCGCCGCGACTATATCGACGCCGAAGGCTTTGCCGAGCTCATGCGCGAGAAGGGTATCTCGCGCGACGACACCGTCGTAATCTACGGTGACAAGTCCAACTGGTGGGCCGCCTACACACTCTGGGTCTTCGAGCTTTTTGGACATCCCGACGTGCGCCTTCTCAACGGTGGCCGCGACGCCTGGATGACTGAAGAACGAGACACCAGCTTCGAGGTCCCTAACTACCCACGCACTGACTACCCTGTCGTCGAGCGCGACGACAGGACACTGCGCGCCTACTTCAGCGATACACGTGAGCTCATTGAAAAGGCTCCGATTATCGACGTACGCACTCCGGAGGAATATGCCGGTGCGCGAACCCATATGGTCGATTACCCACAGGAAGGCGTCCTGCGAGGTGGCCACATTCCAACCGCGGTAAACATTCCATGGAATCAGTCCGTTCACCCGAACTCGCGTTTCCTCGACCGCGAAGAGCTTGAGCAGATTTACGCGCACGTCCAATTCGAAGATGAGGCGATTGTCTACTGCCGCATCGGCGAGCGCTCCGCGCACACCTGGTTTGTACTGCACCACCTGCTCGGCCACGAGAATGTTCGCAACTACGACGGCTCGTGGGTTGAGTGGGGAAACATGATTGGCATGCCCATCGCCCACGGTTCGGAGCCGGGAAGCCTGTAGACGATTGACGCAACCGGTGGGCACTTCTCCCCACCGTTTTCCCGGCGTCAGCGACTGGCACTACAGCGGAGAATTAATTCCCCCTGCCGCCCCCAATCAAGGGGGCGGCAGTTGCACTCTTAGGTGGTAATTTTAGCCGCAAACTTAGATTTTTGGGCGGAAAATAGCCACTTCAGCTGCCCCCACACCCACTTGAACGCTGCTCAAGGTCACAATCCCTACCCCCTTATGTAGCGAGCAAAAAGAGGTTGCTTACCGCACCTGTGACACAATGGAGGCATTGGGTCACACGCTGTTAGCTACCGCGTGGTTAACCGCATTGCGGTTCACCGCTCAGTTAATTGCAGTGCTGCTTGTGATTCCTACAAATGACTGTCGCAACCTTGCCCCGAGGGCCAATTCTCGGGGTGCCCACGAAAAATGGAGGATTTCGTGTCCGAGCAGACCACTGAAAAAATCACGAAGGTTCTCGTCGCCAACCGTGGCGAGATTGCCGTTCGCGTTATTCGCGCTGCGAAAGACGCAGGCATTCCTTCCGTCGCCGTTTACGCTGAGCCGGATGCGGACGCTCCATTCGTGACTATGGCGGATGAGGCTTTTGCTCTCGGTGGCACCACTTCCGCTGAGTCTTACCTAGTCTTCGATAAGATTCTGGATGCCGCAAAGAAGTCCGGCGCTAATGCCATCCACCCGGGCTACGGCTTCCTGTCGGAGAACGGCGACTTCGCAGAGGCCGTTGAGAACGCTGGCCTGATCTGGATCGGCCCGTCGCCAGAGTCCATCCGCGCCCTGGGCGACAAGGTCACCGCTCGCCACATTGCGCTGAAGGCTGACGCTCCGATGGCTCCAGGCACCAAGGAACCGGTTAAGGATGCAGACGAGGTCGTCGCGTTCGCTAAGGAGCACGGTCTGCCAATCGCCATTAAGGCTGCTTTCGGTGGCGGTGGCCGCGGCATGAAGGTCGCACACGAGATGGAAGAGGTCGCTGACCTCTACGAGTCCGCTACTCGCGAGGCCGTTGCCGCCTTCGGTCGCGGTGAGTGCTTCGTAGAGCGCTACCTGGACAAGGCACGCCACGTCGAGTGCCAGGTTCTCGCTGATAAGCACGGCAACGTCGTTGTCGCCTCCACCCGTGACTGCTCTCTACAGCGTCGTTTCCAGAAGCTCGTCGAGGAAGCACCTGCTCCGTTCCTGACCCCGGAGCAGGATGAGCGCCTGCGCCAGTCCGCTAAGGACATCTGCCGCGAGGCTGGCTACTACGGTGCTGGCACCGTTGAGTACCTGGTCGGCGCTGACGGCCTGATCAACTTCCTCGAGGTCAACACCCGCCTGCAGGTGGAGCACCCGGTCACCGAGGAAATTACCGGCCTCGATCTGGTCCGTGAGCAGTTCCGCATTGCCGAAGGCAAGGAACTGTCCATCAAGGAAGACCCGGAGATGCACGGTCACGCTTTCGAGTTCCGCATCAATGGCGAGGACGCCGGCAGCAACTTCATGCCGGCTCCGGGCACCATCACCAAGTACATCGAACCGTCCGGCCCGGGTGTCCGCATGGACACCGGCATCAAGCAGGGCGATGTCATCGGCGGCCAGTTCGACTCCATGCTGGCCAAGCTGATCGTCTGGGGCGAGAACCGTGAAGAGGCTCTGCGCCGCTCCGCTCGCGCCCTGTCCGAGTACCAGGTTGAGGGTCTGGCAACGGTCATTCCGTTCCACCGCCACATTGTTGAAAACCCAGCCTTCGTCGGCGACGGCGAGAAGTTCGACGTCTACACCAAGTGGATTGAAGAGGAATGGGACAACCCAATCGCTCCGTACGACGGTGACTCTGACGCTGACACCGACACCGTCCCGGCTCAGAAGGTTGTTGTCGAGATTGACGGCCGCCGCGTCGAGGTAGCCCTGCCAGGCGACCTGGCCCTGGGTGGCGGCAACGCTGGTGCCAAGAAGAAGAGCAAGAAGAAGCGCGCTGGCGGTTCCAAGAAGGCTGCTTCCGGTGACGCTGTGGTTGCTCCGATGCAGGGCACCGTCATTAAGGTCAACGTCGAAGAGGGCCAGGAAGTCTCCGAGGGTGACACCGTGGTTGTCCTTGAGGCCATGAAGATGGAAAACCCAGTCAAGGCTCACAAGGACGGCGTTGTCACTGGTCTGGCTACCGAGGCTGGCTCGGGTGTCGGCAAGGGCGATGTCCTGATGGAACTGAAGTAGTTCTAAAGCTCTAAGCGGGGCTGGTTGCGATGGGATTCGCAGCCAGCCCCGCTCGATTCTTTTCAGCCCCTCCCCCGACGCCCTTAAACACTGTTCAGGACGTCTAGAGTGGACGGTATGGAACCCATGGAAGTAAATGCCGGCCGCTTCTACTGCCGCCCCCTGCGCCACGATTCCCGCGTCGATGACGCCCCGGTCGCAACCCAATTACTTACAGAATTAGCCCCTGACTCCGTCGCCGAGTTCCTTCGCAACTCCACCACCGAGTGGGAAAACGACACCGCCTACCGCTTTGCAGTTGCCGAGCAGACGAACGTCGAGATGCTCGCATTAGCGACGGTCGAGGTCATCGACGCCGACCATGTCAGCATCACCGTTCGCCCTGCAGGCGACCCCACACGCGTGTTGCCTAACGACGATCAGGTCCTCACCAAGGTAACCGTCGCCGACGGCGTCGAAGCCGCCGAAAAAGCCCTCCACCGATGGGCAGAGGGCTTCTTGGGTAAGAAAGTCAGCTAGCCGAACTAGCGCGGCTGCGACTGCTCAGTCCTAGGCGCCGGAGCGCAGCAGGTAGATATCCATAATCCAACCGTGCTCCGCACGTAGCTCCTTTTTCAGCTCCGCAATCTCTTCGCCGACATCGCCAACACGACCACGGCGGAGCGTCTCCAGCTCCGTTCCCAGGAATGCACCCCAGAGAATCTCTTCCTCCGGGTCCGCGTGCTCGAGCCAGGCTGCCCCACCATCGAGCATTACCACCGCATCCGTACCAGGCGCGCGCTCCCCCAGGCGCCGACCAGTGGTAATCAACACCGGCTTACCAATCTGGTTCAGGCACTCTCCATGCGCTGCGGTCAGCGCGGAAATCGCTGTCACACTGGGGATAACTCGCGAGCGCACGTCCACCCCAAGGTCGCGGACGCGCTGCAAAATCCGCAACGTTGAGTCGTACAAGGAGGGGTCCCCCCAGACCAAGAACGCACCGCGGCGCTTGCCCTCTCGTCCGAGGTGAGCGACGAAGGCGTCGGCAAGCAGCTCTGCGCGGCGTTGGTGCCAGTCACGGACGACTGCGCCATAGTTGTCGGGCGTGCGGTCACGTGGCGGGTCGGGAACGGCGACGAGTTCGACGTGCGGCGCATGCTTATCGACGATTGCCTGTCGCGCGGCCAACAAGTCCGCTTTGGCATCGCCCTTGTCGAGAGCAAAAACTACGTCAACATCGGCAAGAGCGCCGATAGCCTCGAGCGTAATGTGGCTCGGACTACCGGCGCCGATTCCGATGACGTCTACATCGACATACCCGCTGTATACAGGGCTCTCAGCCTGAGTGCGGGCGGCGTCGTTTCGACTAGTGATTGGTCGGATCTCCCTCGTAACCGAACTGTTCAGCCATCTCATCCGGAGACAGGCCAGCCATCGAACCCTGAAGGTTAGCCGAAGCGGCCTGCTTCAGGTAGATCTCGCAAGCGTTGGCCATGTACTTGGAGTCGTACACGTTCATCTCCAGAATCGGAGTCAAAGAGCCATCATCTTCCATGCGCGAAACCAGAAGGTGCGGCTTGTCTGAGTCCGTGGTCATGGAGCACTTAATCTTGACACCGTTGACATCCGTGAAAGTTGGCTTAATCATTTTGTCATCCTCCTCCAAAACAGCGACCGGAAAATAAGTAGCGCTGTTGCGACCGCAAGCGCAAGAAAGTCGCTCGTTATAAACCATGTTAGCCGGATTTTCGACGGCACCGCCGGGCGCAAAAACACTTGGGGGTAATGGCAAACTTCCTGCATGTTTGCGCGTCTGGCCGAGGACCCAATTGCCACTAGAGCTCGCAGATGCGTTAAGGTTATGAGGTAATTTTTCCGGGAGCTGTTGATAGGATTTTGCCGCTACTTCCCCGGAAGATGACTGCCCTAGTAGCTCAGTGGATAGAGCACGGCTCTCCTAAAGCCGGTGTCGGAGGTTCGATTCCTCTCTGGGGCACAAATACCCTCGTGACCTTTTACTTATAGGGCGCGAGGGGTCTTTGTTTTTCTGACGCCCGGCCACTACGCCCCCTCTCCTGAGAACGCATCACCCAACAGTTTCCAGCAACACTTGTGTTAGGCTTACCTAATCGTATGGCGTGTAGACTTCCGGCAGTACATAACAGCCCAAAAACTTGTTGAAGGACAGTGACAACTATGGCTGACCTAGCTAAAGCAGCACCGAAGCGTAAGCCCCGTAAGGCACACGAGGCAACAGTTATTGGACGTCGCCAGATCTCTCCAGACCTTGTTCGTTTGAGCATGAACTCGCCTGCATTTGTGGGCAAGGAGCTGGAGTTTACCGACCATTACATCAAGTTACTGTTTGTGCCAAAGGAAGCTGATTACTCCTGGCCGTTCGATATTGCGCAAATTCGCGCCGAAAAGGCGTGAAAATCCATTGGGTTCTCCGCAACGGCGCAACCCACGGCACAGAGCTATCCCGCACGGTGCGCGAGGCGGGTATTCCAGAGGGTAAGAAAACTAGCTGGTTCATCCACGGTGTCGCCGAGATGATTAAGGAACTGCGTCGCTTCCTCTTCGTTGAATCTGAGGTCCCGAAGAAGGACGTTTCAATCTCTGGCTATTGGCGTATCGGCATGACTGAAGACCAGTGGCAGTCCTCTAAACGAGAATTCAACGCTGAGGTTGAGGCCGAAGAGGAACAAGCCAGGGCCTGACGCTTGCTCGAACGCTAGCGCTCGCTACGCCCTTTTTTCAACAACGACGCGTTTTCCTGCCAACCAGTCGAATGGGTGCCAGCGGCAAACAGCAACCCAAATCATCAGGACACCAAAAAACAGTCTAACGATTGGCTCCAAATCCGTAAGCAAGAAAATCATCAACAATAGGTAGCAATTACGTATCGCCGCCTGCCAACCTCCGCGCCAAGAATCGTCTCCTGACTCGAGCTCCGATGTTCCCTCTGGCTGAGCGGCTTCGAACGGAGTCGCCCCAGAGTCTACTTTCCACGCTGGCTCAACGTGTAGCAAAAATGAGCTTTTCCCAAACGTCTGTTCACCGCGTGCCTCTGCAACCACGCGCACAATGAAAAAGACAACTGGGAAAATGGCACCATACAAAATTCTGAACTCTGGCGGGCTCGGCAGCGCCCAGCTCGCCGTGGCTGCTTCCCACGCAAGTTTGCCAAGTGCCACAATGATGGCAACAAAGATTCCTACAAGGAACGAATCCAGCATCCACGCACCACTGCGCCGAGCGAACAGATCCGCATTACTCTTTACGGAGAATCGATTCGAGATGCGCTGTTTCATCGGGCACATGCTATCAAAAATCACTTATAGCTTCGCAGACGAATTCTCGATTCTGGCCGCACCCAATCTGCCACGGTTAGAAGCATCTAGTATGCAAATCGAAAAGTCGACTGTATAGTTGCCGGTTGAATCAACCTATCTATTGGATGCCAGCTCCTTCCATGCCAGTAACTCGGCAAGTAAACCTACAGCTGGCGCCCCCAGTGGTTTTTCAGGAGACGCCGCCCCAGAAAGCCGAGAATTAAACCACGCAACGCAGGCCCGAGAAGCCCAGAAAGTGAGATGGATGTGAATACGCGAACTCAGCTGTCAGCCGTACAGCACCCTCAACTCACTACTAGCCGGCGCAATCACCGCCGGCACCTGGCGCTGGCCTGCTGCTTCCTCACCTTCGCAGCCGCGGCCACCAGCTGCGCCAACAACGAAGGCGAGGAGGTTGCCGCTACGCAAACCTCGTCGTCAAGCTCGCTTACCACGGCGTCGTCGTCAAGCTCGCCGACGACGACGGGACCAAAGGTTCGAGAAGGCGGTACGCCGCGCATCGGGCAGCTGTGCCCGAACCAGACCGGCGAAATACGAATGAGCGCCAACGGCCAGAATCTTGAATGCGCACAAGTCGGCGAGCAGGAGGTGTGGACGGTGCTGCAGCAAACCCCCGCGAACCCGACATCGCAGCAAATGTGGATCTCCACTACTTCGACGACCTCTGAGCCACAGCCTCAGGAACCTGAGCCGACGACTCCGAGCGAGAGCACAACGGAGACTAGTGAGACGGAGAGCTCGACGACCTCTGATTCTTCCACGCCGCCCGATACTTCAACGACTCCGACTACCTCCGGCGAGCCGACGGAATCGGAATCGGAGCAAGACGAGCAGCCAAGCGAAGATAATCAAGGGCTCACCGGCCTGTTCCGCTAGGTTCGTCTCGGACGGCGAGGTTCGTCGGCTCGGGACTTAGTTAGGTGAGGTGCGCTAGCTCGCCCTAAAACACCAAAATCCGCTGCAAAAATTCTGCAGCGGATTTTTTTATTTACCCAACAGATACGAAGAGACGAGCCTGAACAGATCTGAGCCCGCCACAATGCGGCGGAGCACCCGGGCGAAGCACCCGGGCTCCCCTACTTGCGGTGACGGCGGTTGTAGAACGGCGTCGGCACGACGGTGGCGGTAATGTCGGTGCCTTCGACGGTCAGCTCAGTGCCAGTGGAGGACTGCCAACGCTGAACATATGCAAAACCGATGGGGTGGCCCAAAGTCGGCGACACCTTGGCGGAAGTCAGCACACCAACCTCGTTACCTTCCGCATCAATGAGCTTGGTGCCACGCTTCGGAGCTTCATCACCGGAGAAACGCAGACCAACGAGCAGCTCCTTCGACTGCGGACGATTAATAAGTGCATTGCGACCAATAAACTGCCCCTTGGTCGGCCCCATAATGGACTTCAGGCCGGCCTCCAGCGGAGTACGGTCTCGAGTCAGCTCGTAACCATAGAGCGGCATACCGGCCTCAAGACGCAGGGTGTCGCGGCAAGCCAGACCACACGGCAGCAGGCCGAGGTCAGCGCCGTTGTCAGCCGGATCCTCCGGATTTTCCACCTTGCCACCTGCTGCAATGATTGCACGCCAGACCTCGACGGCGCGGTCAGCCGGCGGGAAGATCTCGAAGCCGTCCTCACCAGTGTAGCCGGTTCGGGCAACAATCATTTCCACACCTGCGACCTCGAGCAGAGTGCAAGAGTAGTAGTTCATGCCATCGAGAGTCGCGTGCAGATCCTGCGGCAGCAGACGGCGCAGAAGCTTCGCAGCCTTCGGCCCCTGAATGGCCAGGAGCACATTCTTATCATTCATGCGCTCAACCTCGACGTTGTAGCCACCAACGCGCTCGCGCAGCGTCGAGTACACATCTTCAGCGGCTGCGGCATTCTGCACCAGCATGAATTCGTGACTACCGAGACGGTAAATGATGAGGTCATCAATAATGCCGCCGTCTTCCTGCACAATCATGGTGTACTTGGCACGGCCCAACGCCAGCGGCTTGATTGCCGAGATCAGGGAGTGTGCAAGAAACGCCGCCGCATCCTCACCAGTGACGCGGATAATACCCATCAGCGACAGGTCGAAAACACCAACGGCCTCACGCACTGCGTTGTGCTCTGCAATTTCCGAAGAGTAGCGGAACGGCACTTCGTAGCCACCAACATTGCGCATTTCTGCGCCAAGGCTTACGTGCTCATCATGCAGGGCGCTACGGAAAGAATTGTTGTTCTCAGAAGCGCCAGAATTGTCAGTCATACACACTCCAATTATTGCGGTGGGGCAAACCAGATTGTTACTTTCCCACCTTATATCTAAGACTCCGCGCCCGCTTCCGCGAGCCCCTGCGGAGCTAGGGCAACAGCCCCCGTCCATTAACTATCATGCACTGATTCGCACACGCTTGACGACGACCCCGCGCCCACTACAAAGGCCCCGCTACCAGTGACGATAGCGGGGCCTTTGCATTTGTCAATTCAGTTAATTGAGATTGGCTGAGCTGTTCGGGCAGCGTTGCCAGCCAAGGACTCAGTAGTTATTAGTGATCAACCGCAGCCTCGGTACCGACACCGGTCAGGGAGCGAACTTCCATCTCAGCTGCCAGGTCATCGAAGTTATCCGGCTTACCCATGAAGGTGGCGATGATGCCCGCCAAGAACGCCAGCGGGATTGCGAGCAGACCCGGCGAGGTCAGCGGGAACCAGGAGAAGTCAACAGACGGAATCATCGAGGACTCGCTGCCAGAAACTGCCGGGGAGAAGATAATCAGAACCAGCGAGGCGATGACACCGGTGTACATGGAGGCAACTGCGCCTGCGGTGTTGAAGCGCTTCCAGAACAGGGACATCAGGATGGTCGGAACGTTTGCGGATGCGGCCACTGCGAAGGCCAGTGACACCAGGAAGGCGACGTTCTGCCCCATGGCCAGGATGCCGAGGATAATGGCGACAACACCCAGCACGATAACGGTGATGCGGGAGACGCGAACCTGCTCGGCTTCCGTTGCCTGTCCCTTGCGGATCACGGCCTGGTAGAGGTCCTGACCAACAGAAGCGGAAGCGGTAATTGCCAGACCAGCGACCACTGCTAGCACGGTAGCGAACGCCACTGCGGAGACCACTGCCATGAAGATGGAGCCACCGATTTCGAAGGCCAGCAGCGGAGCGGCAGCGTTGGCTCCGCCCGGCGCGGCCATGATGCGGTCCGGACCGACGAGTGCAGCTGCACCGTAGCCGAGCACCAGGGTCAGCAGGTAGAAACCACCGATGAGGATGATTGCCCAAGTCACGGACTTACGAGCTTCCTTTGCGGTCGGCACCGTGTAGAAGCGCATGAGCACGTGTGGCAGACCAGCGACACCGAGCACCAGCGCCAGGCCCAGAGAGATGAAGTCGAGCTGCTGAACGAAGGAGCCACCGTACTTCAGACCCGGTTCAAGAATGGCGGAGGCTTCGTAGCCCTTTTCGGCGATGGAGTCGGAGCTCGCGTGCATGTCCACTGCGTCCTGCAGTAGCTGGGAGAAGTTGCCCTTAACACCCACCAGAATGATCAGGGTCATGATGATGACAGCACCGACCAGCAGGACGGCCTTAATCATCTGCACGTAAGTGGTGCCCTTCATGCCACCGATGAGAACGTAGGCAACCATGATGATGCCGACGACTGCGACAACGATGGACTGCTGAGTGGAGTCGTGAATGTTGAGCAGCACGGCGACCAGGGAACCTGCACCGGCCATCTGCGCGATGAGGTAGAACAGGGTCACTGCGAGAGTGGAGATAGCAGCTGCGGTACGGACCGGACGCTGCTTAAGACGGAAGGACAGCACGTCGGCCATGGTGAACTTACCGACGTTACGCAGTGGCTCTGCAACCAACAGCAGCGCAACCAGCCAGGCTACGAAGAAGCCGATGGAGTAAAGGAATCCGTCGTAACCAGTCAGCGCAATGGCGCCGACGATACCGAGGAAGGAAGCCGCCGAGAGGTAGTCACCTGCGATGGCAAGACCGTTTTGGGTACCGGAGAACTGTGCACCACCGGTGTAGAAGTCCGATGCTCCCTTGTTTCCGCCCTTGCCCACGCGAGTAACGATGAACATGGTCGCAACAATGAAGGCGACGAAGACCGCGATGTTGAGAATCGGGTTACCTGCTGCTGCAGTGTCATCTGCAGCAAAGAAACTGGTCAGCATGTCTATGCCTCCTTCTTTGCGACGATTTCAGCGATTTCTCCGCTTTCCAGTGCCTCGCGCAGCTCTGCCTGCATCGGCTCAAGCTTCTTGTTGGCGAAGTTGATGTACACCCAAGTGATGGCGAAGGTGGTCACGAACTGGAGCAGACCAAGGACAATGCCCAGGTTGATGTTGCCCAGTACGGGAGTTGCCATGAGGTCCGGCGCAAACGTCGCAAACAGAACGAATGCGATGTACCACACCAGACCTGCAACGGTCATCGGGATGGCGAATGAACGGAATGTAGAGCGGAGCTCTTGGAACTGCGCTGAGTTTTGCACGTAGCGGTACTCAGCCGCCTGTGGCTTATGCCGGCCTGCCGGCATGGGAGTTGCGGACACGGGCTAATCCTTTCCAGGAAGTTATGCAGGTGTTCGTAATGAGGTTCAGCACAGCCACCCTACTGGTGTGCCATGCACCACACTTTTCATTAGGTGTTGAAACAAAGTTACCTGGAACACAGTTAGCAAAGAAGTTAAATGCGACTAACTACTTCTCAGCGAGCCTTAAGGCACCCCCAAAAACGCCATTACCTGCATACTTGAGGAGACCTTTTACTACCCCCATTTACGCTGTTGTGCTCGTATTCTCCACTTCTTCCGGCAATGGCCTACTCTGACGCCACCACCACAGCGCCTCGATAATGGCCGCACCGATGGCGCCTACAATCAGCGCGGGAATCAACAGCTCCTGCCCCACCCAGTACAGATTAAGCACCGAAGCCACTGATCGAACCGAGAAGATGAACAGGTACGCACCTGCCGACACCGCCAGCAACAACACCTTCCACCAGGTGTATGGCCTAGCCACGACCACCAAAACCCAAAATGCTGAAACAATCAGCACGATGAGTGTCGCAGTCGATGCCTCCCCTCGTGCCACATCGCTGGCGTCGACTCCCGGGTTTACCCACAGCCAAAACATAAAGGTCAACAGGCCTACCGTAATGCCGGCCGGTATCGCTAGACGCAATACGCGCCGCACAAAACCATCGCGCGCACGCTCCCAGTTAGGAGCCAACGACAGAACGAAGGCCGGGATTCCAATCGTGAACCAGCCCGTAATAGTTACGTGGATTGGCTCGAAGGGGTAATCCATCCCCCACAGCCCCACAGCCAGCGCCAATACCACCGAGTAGATGGTCTTCGTCAAAAAGAGGTTGGCCACGCGCTCGATATTGCCAATGACGCGACGGCCCTCGGCCACAATCATCGGCATCACGGCGAAGCGATTATCCAACAGCACCAACTGCGCAACCGAACGTGTTGCCGGCGCCCCATCACCCATGGCCACGCCCAGATTTGCCGCTTTCAGTGCCAGCACATCATTGACGCCATCACCGGTCATCGCCACATGATGTCCGCGCGACTGCAGCGCATGGACCATATCGCGCTTGTTCTCCGCCGTGACACGGCCGAAGATCTGCCGCGACTCCACAATGTCTGCAAACTCGTTGCGGATCTCGGTGGGCTTGGCTTCGCTATTCTCATCGCGGCTCGCCGGAAGCTCAGAGGCATCGACAGGATTGTCAGCGCCCTCCATTTTCAGCTCACGTGCAACAGCCCCCACAGAGCGGTCATTGTCACCAGAAATGACCTTGACCTCAACACCTTCTTCATAGAAGTAGGCCACCGTGTCCGCCGCATCTGAACGCACCTTCTGCCCTAGCACGACAAGTGCGACCGGCTCCAACTCCACCTCGCCACTCTTCCGCAGCGCACCGCCGGGCAGGCCATCTGCCCCAACTGAGGTCCGCGCGAGCAGGAGCACACGAAGTCCTTCCTCCATAAGCTGCCGAGCTTTCTGCATGCCGACCGCGGAGTCGTCGACAAGCACATCGGGCGCGCCGAAAACCCACGTCGCACCGCCGTGATACGTCAGCGCCGACCACTTATTCGCTGAAGTGAAGGGGCGGGTTTCGGTCTGCTCATGCTTTACGACGTCCCCTGCGTCCGCAAGCCCATTGAGCAGTGCGCGAGCCGTTGCGTTGGGGCGATCGTCGAGCTTGCAAAGATTGATGAGCACAGAGTCGAGCTCATCGCGGGAAGTACCGTCACCCGATACGATATCGACTTCCACCAGCTGCATCGCGTTTTCGGTGAGTGTGCCGGTTTTGTCGACGCACACGGTGTCAACGCGCGCGAGACCTTCGATGGCGGGCAACTCATTAACCAGCACTCGATGTCGCCCCAAGCGCACCACGCCGAGGGCAAATGCGATGGTGGTCATGAGAACAAGCCCCTCAGGAACCATGGGCACCAGCGTGGCGACCATCCCCAGTAGCGCATCATTGAGATCATCGCCGGCGACAAAGAGCTGCGTATAGATTGCCAGAGCGCCGACGGGAATGAGAATCCAGGAAATGTAGGTCAGAATCTTGTTGATGCCGCGGAAGAGCTGGGAATCAGCAAGCGTGAACTTGTTGGCCTCAGCTGCGAGCTTGGCGGCGTAAGCCTCCTTGCCCACTTTGGTGGCCTGATATCGCGCTGACCCCACCACGACCGAGGAACCCGAGTAGACCATGTCCCCAACGCTCTTATCGACGGCATCGGATTCACCGGTGAGAGAGGATTCATCGACGGCCACGTCAGAGGCGTAGCGGAGAATACCGTCAACGACGATTTGGTCGCCGGGGCCGACCTCGATGAGATCGTCGAGGACGACGGACTCGCGGTCGATCTCGCGAGCCGGCTCTCCGTCGCGAATGACCATGGGCTTTGCACGTCCGACAATGGAGAGCTTGTCCAGTGTGCGCTTAGCACGCAGTTCTTGGATGATGCCGACGATAGAATTGGCGATAATCAGCAGACCAAAGGCACCGTTGACGATTGAGCCGGTATAGAGCACGACTGCAAATAACACAGCGAGAATACCGTTAATCCGGGTAAACACATTGGCACGGATGATGTCCCACACACTGCGCCCGGATGTTGGTGGCAGCTCGTTGACGTGCCCCAACTCGATGCGTTGCTGGACCTGCTGTTGAGTAAGACCGCTGTCGGGAGTTTTCCACGAGCCCATGACTGCCTACCCTATTCGCCTAGTTGCTGAACCTATTCGACCTATTTGCCAACGAAATTCGGTTCGCGCTTTTCAGCTCGCGCCTTCGATGCCTCCGCAGCATCCTCGGAAGCCCAAACTGTGTCGTAGAGCTCCTGCTGGTAGTCCTTCAACGGGCTATGTGTCTCATCGTCGTTGAGCACTGCCTTGTGGTAGGCCAGTGACAGTGGCGCGTAGGTGGCGATACGGAGCGCTACCTCCTCCGCCGTGTCCGGACCACCGAGGTAGGAAGCCAGACCGCAACCGCGGGCGGCTTCCTGATCCATGCGCTCGGCCGCCAACAAAATAGTGCGGGCACGGGCACCGCCGACGAGTACACGTACGCGGCGAATAGTCCAGGCATCGACAGCGATACCGAGCTTGACCGGCGGAATCATAAACCAACCGCGCTCGCCAACGACGCGTAAATCAGCTGCCATCGCCAGCTGCATGCCAGCGCCGACGGCCGGTCCCTGCACATCCGCAATAACCACCAGACGGCTGGCCTCAATTGTGCGCAGCATCCGACGTAGCTGCTCATGGAAGGAATTTTCGTGGTGCTGACCGCTCAAATCGGCACCAGCGCAGAAAGCGCGGCCTTCGCCGCGCAGCAGGATAACGCGCTGCTCTGGAACCTCAGCGGCAGCTTCCACCGCATCGGCAATCTCACGGCACACGTCGGCAGTCAGGGAGTTGCGCTTATGATCTCGATCAATGGTGATAGTGACAATCGCGCCGTCAGCTTCGACGCGGATTTCAGATGCTGGGTTCGTCATAGCATTTAGGCTACCCGCGAAACACCAATAGCGATGGAGCTATAAGCAAATCTAAATTCGCTCATTCGTTGCCGAATACCCGCGGATCACCACTCAGGCGCCCGTCGGCACGCGCCATCGACGCAATCGTTTCCATATCCTCGTCGGTGAGCTCAAAGTCGGTGACCTGAAAGTTCTCCTTGATGCGCGACGGCGTGCCCGACTTCGGGATAGCAACGATGCCACGCTGGAGGTGCCAGCGGATAGCAACTTGGGCGGGAGTTTTACCCAGGCGGTCTGCGATTTCAGCAATCGGCGAGCCCTCAAAGTACTTCGCGCGCCCCAGTGGCGACCACGCCTGCGTAACGATGCCGCGACGGCGATCGTCTGCAATCTGCTCGTCCTGCGGGAACTGCGGATGCAGCTCAATTTGGTTAACCACCGGAGTCTCCGAGAGCTGGTCGAGCACCTCTGGATAGAAGTTCGCCACACCAACCGAGCGAATCAGCCCCTCACGCTTGAGCTCTAGCAGCGCGTCGAAGCACTGCCCAAACGTCCCCTGCTTCTCCACCGGCCAGTGCACAAGCACCAGATCAACATAGTCAAGGCCGAGCCGATCCAAAGATGCCTGCACGGATTCGCGCGTCGCCGCCGTCTCCTGCGCATCGTTCCAGACCTTCGTGGTCACGAAGATATCTTCACGCTTTACGACGTTCGCAGCGACCACATCAGCAATACCCTGCCCCACCCCTCGCTCATTGCCATAGAGCGATGCGGTGTCGATGTGGCGGTAGCCGAGCTCCAGGGCGTAGCGCACGGATTCGCGCGCTTGCTCATCGTCGAGCTTGTAGGTACCAAACCCCAGAATCGGGATGGCGTTGCCATCAACCATTTCCACGTTGGCAATTCCGGTTGTCGCTGCATCGTACTTCAGATCGAGTGTGGTCATGCCAACCGAGTGTACGGACTGAAAATTTTTTAGATTTTTTCTGCCCCGCTGACCTGCGATTTAAAAAAGTGATTGCCATTCATTTTATTGCAAACAGTTGACGGAGTGTTGTGTTTATACAACACTTTGAGGTGTGTCCCCAAAGATTAAACCCAAAGAACCGATATTCAACAGAATCTCAGTGCTGCGGGCAGAACACGGACTCAGCCGAGCAGAACTAGCCAAACAAGTAGAGGTCAATCCTCAAACGATTGGCGCGTTGGAGCGAGGTGACCACTACCCCAGCCTGGATCTGGCATTTCGTATCTGCGCGGTGTTCGATCTCCCCGTTGAGGCGGTGTTCTCTCGCGAGGAATTCAAGCCCATGTCCTCTGCCCTATACCGAAAGGAAAGCTAACGATGCCAACTATTCGGACTGAAAACGCAACACCGAACTTTTTCGAGAAGCTAGAAGCCCGGCGCGAGGCGAAGTACACAAAGCGTGTCGAGCAGATGTCGGGCTGGCTGACTAAGTGGCGCAACCAGGCGGCGCGGCGGAAGCTGGTCATCGCATTCGAGGTATGCCTTGTGCTGATGCTGCTGAGCGGCATCGCGCTTCTCGGCACTCTGACCGATATTTTCCCGGGCTGGCTTTCTCTGCTCTGGCCAGTGATTTCCCTCATTACGATTGCCGTCTGGACCAGCCTCAACATCACAGTCGACATGGTTGACAGTGCGCCCATCTCACTGCTGGACGAGTACCAGCAAGAACAAATTTTGAACCTGCGCGGACTCACTTACCGCTGCTTCCTCTACTTCGGCCTAGTGTCCTTCCTCGCTCTAGTTCTGGTGGGCACCTATGTTCTGAACGCACAACCTGACTGGGGACACTACATTCCGTACAGCTTTGGGATCTTCGGAATTATCGCTTTCCTTTACATTTCCTCGCTTCCCACCGTCGTCTATGCCTGGAACCTACGGGACGACTAGTACGGGTTCAAAAACTCACATCCCTCCCCTGCCCTTTACTCCTCAATCTAAGGATCACTATGAACAGCCTCATTATTGACGGGCTTGAGAAGTCCTACGGAGACCTGCAGGTTCTCCGTGGCATGAGCTTCCAAGTTCACCCTGGAGAAATCTACGGCTTCGTCGGCTCCAACGGTGCCGGCAAGACCACCACCATGCGCATTGCCCTCGGCGTGCTGGCCACCGATAAAGGCGAAGTGCGCATCGGCGATACCCCGATGAATGACTCGCTACGCCGCACGATTGGCTACATGCCAGAAGAACGCGGTCTATACCCCAAGACTGAGGTCCGCAAGCAGCTGATTTACTTTGCTCGCTTACACGGTGTGCCCACCAAGCGCGCGGAGTCCAACGCCGATAACTTGTTGGCGCGCCTCGGTCTCACCGAACGCGCCAACGACAAGGTCGACACGCTCTCGCTCGGCAATCAGCAGCGCGTGCAGCTGGCAGCCTCCCTCGTCCACGACCCAGAGATACTCGTCCTCGACGAGCCCTTCTCCGGCCTCGACCCAGTGGCGGTCAAGGTGATGAGCTCCGTGCTCAAGGAGTACGCCGACCGCGGCACTCCGATTGTGTTCTCTTCCCACCAGCTCGACCTCGTCGAGCGCATGTGTGACCGCGTCGGCATCATCCGCGACGGCCGCATGCTCGTGGAAGGCACCGTTGATGAGCTGCGAGCACGTGGCCCACGGGCTTTCGTCGTCAAGCTCGATGGTGCGTCCCAGGATTGGGCTACCACCGTCGAGGGCGTGACAAGCGTGGAACGCGATGCCCACGGCTCCACCGTCGTTCACCTCGATTCCAACGCCCCAGTCGACACCGACCAGAAGCTACTGCACAGCGCAATGGCAGCGGGAACGGTCCGTTCGTTTGGGCCTCTGCAAATTCCACTTACCGAGCTCTACCAGGAGGCCGTACAGCAATGAGCACCAACACCTACAACGCCTCAACAGCCATCAAGACTGTTTTCGCCCGCGAACTCCGCGAGCATCTGCTGAAGAAGAGCTCGCTAATCACGCTCATCATCATGGCGGTGGCGGCTGTCGGCGGCATCTTCGTTGCCGACTACATGACTTCCAAGTCCGATAATGACGCTGTCAAGATCGCGGTCGTCGGAGAAGCGCCGTTCGCGGACTCTCTCGCCGACGCCACCGCCGAAATGAAGGGCGCTGAAGGTGCGGATGCCGCAGCCGGCGCATTTGCCACGGCATCGCTGTCACCGTTGGAGATTACGTCCGCGGCAGACGACAAGGCTGCTCGCGCTGCCGTCACCGACGGCGATGCCGACGCCGCTCTCGTCCCCGACACCGCAGAAGGCAAGGAGGGCTCGTGGAAGCTGCTTGCCGACGACGCCCCATCCTGGCTGGCCCCAATGCTGCAGGAGTCGCTGCAGAAACAGAACGAAGCCATGCTGCTCAGCGAAAACGGAATCAACCCCGGCGAGTTTTTCTCCAAGACTCAAAGCGCGGCCGTGTCGGTGGAATCCCTGGATGAAGCAAAAGACGAGAAGATGCCTGCGATGCTCATCACTCTAATCGGTGTGATGGTAATGATGACCGCCATCCTCGTCTTCGGTGGCGCAGTGGCCACCAGCGTCATCGAGGAGAAGTCCTCCCGCGTCATCGAGATCATTCTCTCGACAGTCCGCCCGGCGCATCTGCTGGCCGGCAAGATCCTCGGAGCCGGCCTGGCCGGCATCATCATGATGAGCGTGCTGACCGCCAGCGCCGCAGTTGCCCTCATGATTACCGGATTGGCGGAGAGCTTCGATGTCCCGTGGTCCGCAGTCTGGCTGCTGGTCCCGTGCTTCATCCTCGGTTACTTCTTCTTCGCCGCGCTGTATGCAGCCTCCGCATCACTGGTCAGCCGTATGGAAGATTTCCAGGGCGCACAGATGCCAGTACTGGTGTTCTCGCTGATTACGATGTATGTTCCGCTGTTTGGCTGGAGCAAGCTAGACTCCACCGTCATGCAGATTGCCTCGTGGATTCCGCCAGTTTCCATCACCACCGCTCCGTTGCAGTATGCCGTTGGCAACTTCTCCGCACTCCAGTTGGTTGCCTCACTGCTAATCATGGTTGTGGCGGTAGCCGCAGTCATCGCACTCGCAGCCTGGATCTACCCGCGCAATGTCCTGCGCACCGGTGCCGCGGTCAGCTGGAAGAAAGCCCTAACGGCCAAGAGCTAGCCCCAGCCCTGCCAAAAAAGGAGCGTGGCCCCTTCGGCCACAGTCACCTAAAACCGAATATTCGTCAATCGCGTAGTTTGCTCAGCGCACCTTATAGCCCATGGTCCGCCGCAAACTGCGCGATTTTTCCTGTCTCGCCATAGGAGGTCTGCGCCCCCACGCCTGTCGCCGCATGAGCCGAGACCACCCCCGCAAGACGAGCTGCCGTCACCACATCATCGCCCGCGGCCAACGCGGTGAGGACCGTGCCCATGTACGCGTCACCGCAGCCCGTGGTATCCACGACCTCGATGGGCAGCGCCGGAATGCGTGTGACTGACACCTCGCTTTCCGACGTCCTCAGGACCGCAGACCCCTCCCCACCAAGTGTGACAATGGCCGTGGAAATCCCGTGTTCGTCGGCAAGCGCGCGACCAACCGCGTCCCACTGACCGTGCTCGCAACCGGCGACCGCGCGCTCGCAGCCGATTATGGCTGCGAGTTCGTGCTCATTGACAATGAGGACATCGACCAGCGCGAGCAGATCCTCACTGACCGCCCGAATCGGCGACAGGTTGAACACCACCGGCACGCCCGCATCGTGGGCAATCTGCGCGGCGGCCAGGACCGCCTCATCACAAATCTCCAGACACAGACCGAGGCACCCCGCCCGCTGAATCTTGTCCGCATGACTGCGCACCGTCTCAGCATCGACTTCACCATTGGCGCCAGCGGAGATGACAATGAAATTCTCCGCCGCATCATCAACAACAATCATGGCTGTGCCAGTGGCAGAGTCGACGGTCTCAACTGCGGAGATGTCCACGTGAGCGTCGGTAAGCGCGTCGCGCAGCAACTGTGCGTTGGGATCCGAACCGACCGCGCCGACCAGTTCCACGGCCGCGCCCAGCCTGCCAGCCGTCGCCGCCTGATTCGCCGACTTACCGCCCGGCAGAATACGCAAGGGACTCCCCTCGATAGTCTCACCACCATGCGGCAGGCGCTTCACAGTGACAGTCAGGTCTGCGTTGATGGAACCGACGACACATACGTTTGGCCGCTGATTAGCCAGCTCGGTGAGGCGCTCAGTAATCGGCATTGGTTCGACTCCTCGGTAGTGCGGACATGTTTTTTCCGACAATAGCGCTACCCCTTTCCGCCCACCATCAACTAAGCCGGTTTACCCCTTGTTTACTACCGTGGAGGTATGGCTAGAATCAGCGCCCAACAAGTAATAGATACCGTCCTCGACCACGGAAGTTTCACATCCTGGGACGGCGCGCCCGAGCACGGTGACATCGACGAGGCCTACCGCGGCACACTGTCCCGCGCCTCTGATAAAACAGGTCTCGATGAGGCCGTTATCACCGGCGAAGGCACCGTCGGCGGCAAGCGCGTCGCCGTCATCTGTTCTGAGTTCGGCTTCCTCGGCGGTTCTATCGGCACCGCTACCGCTCGCCGGATTATCCGCAGCATCGAGCGCGCGACCGCGGAGCAGCTGCCGCTGTTGCTCTCACCAACCTCGGGCGGCACTCGCATGCAGGAGGGCACCGCGGCGTTCGCGCTCATGATCTCTATTACCACCGCAGTGGCGCGCCACAAGGATTCTCACTTGCCCTTCCTGGTGTACCTGCGCAATCCCACCACCGGCGGTGTCATGGCGTCGTGGGGGTCGGCAGGTCACTTCACTTTCGCAGAGCCCGGCGCGCTTCTCGGCTTCCTCGGCCCGCGCGTCGTCGAGCTCGCTACCGGCGAACCCATGCCCGAAGGCGTTCAGACCTCCGAGAACCTGTTCAAGCAGGGCATTATCGACGGCATCATTCCGCTCGAAGGTCTGCGCGGCGCTGTCCGCCGCACCATCGACGTGCTTGCCGACGGAGACCCCAGCGAACCCACCCCACCGCCAGCAGCAGACATTGATGGTCGCGATACCTGGGAAGCTATCCTGCGCACCCGCGATACTTCTCGTCCAGGTGGCGGCGATATTATCGATGCCCTTGTCGACTGCTCCGTGCCAATCTCCGGCACTGGCGATGGCCACAAATCGCTGTCGGTCCGGGCTCGCCTAGCGCGGATTGGTGAGCGGCCGGTGATTTTGGTCGCCCAGGACCGGCATAACCAGCCGCCGCTGGGCACACACCCAATGGGGCCGGGTTCGCTGCGTTTTGCCCGCCGCGCGATGCGCATTGCGGAGAGCCTGAACATTCCGCTGGTCACGGTCATTGATACCCCCGGCGCTGAGTTGACCAAAGATGCCGAGGAAAATGCCATGGCCGGCGAGATTGCCCGCACCTTGACCACGCTGGTGAACTTGAAGGTCCCGACCGTGTCTCTCATTCTCGGCCAGGGCTGCGGTGGTGGCGCGCTGGCCATGCTGCCCTCTGACCGCGTGCTGGCAATGCACGATGCCTGGATGTCTCCGTTGCCTCCGGAGGGTGCTTCGGCGATTATCTACCGAGACACCGAGCATGCTCCAGAAATGATGGAGGAACAGGGCGTTGGCGCCGAGGCCATGCTGAAGACCGGGGTCATCGACGAGATCGTGGCCGAACCTGCGGATCCGGCCGAACTGCCCCGCCGTGCCCTGAGCGCTATCGAGCACGCCCTCTGGGAACTGGAGAAGAACCCGGCTCGCGTTGGCCGTGAGCAACGTTTCGACCACTACCGTCGCTTCGCACTGGGTGAGTAGGGGGCCGGGGGCTGGTTTGGGCCTGGTTCAGGCCTTCAGCCCCACCCCAATCTCAGAAAGCAAGAAAGTGACTGGGTTTATGGCACTTTTGGGCAAATTTTCACGCCTGAAGCGTCATAAACGCAGTCACTTTCTCCGCTGGAGATCCGGGGCCTTACTATCGGGGAGAAGTTTTACTTAACGTCCAACAGATCGATGACAAAGACCAGGGTCTTACCAGACAGGAAGTGTCCTGCACCAGCCGGGCCGTAAGCCTTCTCCGGCGGGCAAATCAGCTCGCGGCGACCGCCGACCTTCATGCCCGGAATGCCTTCCTGCCAACCGGCAATCAGACCGTTCAGCGGGAACTCGATGGACTGGCCGCGGTTCCAGGAAGAGTCGAACTCTTCACCGGTCTCGTAGTCAACACCCACGTAGTGGACCTCGACGCGAGCACCCGGGGTGGCCTCCTTGCCGTCACCGACAGTGAGGTCGTTGATGACGAGTTCCGTCGGAGCCGGACCGGACTTAGCAGTGAGTTCTGGCTTGGACAAGACAATCTCCTATCACAGTTGGCATTTATCAAAGCTGGCAATTATTCCAACTTAAATGGACCCAACTCAAATGGGGTTTCTTAAAATTCTAGGAAAAATAAAAGGCGCGTACCAACCTTTCGAAGGCTAGTACGCGCCTTTTCGCGTTTTCAACGCTGGACTTTCTATGCTGAGCTACCCGCGAGGAACCCCTACGCGGTAATCGCTAAAACCTTAGCGCTGGTCGCGCGGAACGAAGTCACGCTCGGTCTCGCCGGTGTAAATCTGGCGAGGACGGTTGATCTTCGATGCCGGGTCAGTGACCTGCTCGTTGAACTGAGCAATCCAGCCCGGGAGGCGGCCGATGGCAAACAGGACGGTGAAGAAGTCCGTCGGGAAGCCCATGGCGCGGTAAATCAGGCCGGTGTAGAAGTCAACGTTCGGGTAGAGCTTGCGGGAGACGAAGTAGTCATCAGCCAGTGCAATCTCTTCCAGCTTCATGGCCAGATCCAGCAGCTCGTCGCCACCGAGGTGCTCGAGCACGTCGTGAGCGGTCTTCTTAGCGATAGCTGCACGCGGGTCGTAGGACTTGTAGACGCGGTGACCGAAGCCCATCAGGCGGACGCCCGGCTCCTTGTTCTTTACGCGGTTCATGAACTCGGTAGCGTCGCCACCGTGGTTCTGCTGGATGTCCTCGAGCATCTCCAGAACAGCCTGGTTAGCACCACCGTGCAGCGGGCCAGACAGAGCGTTGATACCAGCAGCGATGGAGACGAACATGGAAGCGCCGGAGGAAGCGACCATGCGGACGGTGGAGGTGGAGCAGTTCTGCTCGTGGTCAGCGTGCAGGATGAGCAGCTTGTCCAGAGCGTCAACCACAACCGGGTCAACCTCGTAGTCAGCGGTCGGGTAACCGAACATCATGCGCAGGAAGTTCTCGCGAGCGTTCAGGTTGTTGTCCGGGTACATGTACGGCTCACCCTTGGATGCGCGGTAAGCGTATGCAGCCAGCATCGGAACCTTAGCCATCAGGCGAACTGCAGCCAGGTTACGCTGCTCTTCGTTCAGCGGATCCAGCTCGTCCTGGTAGTAGGAAGCCAGAATGTTGACCGAAGAAGCCAGGGTCTGCATCGGGTGTGCGCCACGCGGGAAGATGCTGAATGCGCGACGGAAGTCCTCGTCCAGCAGGGTGTGGTGACGAATGTCGTGGTTGAACTGTGCGATCTCTTCCTCAGATGGGAGGTGACCGTGAATCAACAGGTAGGAAACCTCGTTGAAGGTGGCCTTCTCAGCCAGCTGCTCAATCGGGTAACCGCGGTAGCGCAGGATGCCGTTACCGCCGTCGATGTAAGTGATCTTGGACTCGGTAGAACCGGTGGCGGTGTAGCCCGGGTCGAAGGTGGTCAGTCCAGTTTCCTGGAGCATCTTGCCCAGAGCAATACCGTCGTTACCCTCGGTTGCCTTGACGATGTCCATCTCGAACTCGCCGCCCGGGTAGTGGAGTACAGCCTTGCCGTCTTTAGTAGCCACAACTTCCCTTTCACAGAAAAATTCTTCTTAACGACTCCAGAGTGCGGGGGAAGCAGGCACAGCGGAAAACAGCATGCTGCCTCCCAACTCCACGCCACCCCTTCGGGGTCGCATTGTTTCCAATGATTCAATTATGCGCGACATTTGCGTTCCATTGCATCTTGTCCAGTGAAAAAGTTTGCTTAGTTCACATCGACCGTGTCGTAACCATAAAGAACCGACACCTGCAGTGGATTAGAACACACAATATCAAAGAGTGTGAGCAGCGCAACACCCTCTACCCCATTCGGGCAGCCTGGGCTTACCCAATCTTGACCCCTCTTCACCCTGAAATGCAAATGAAAAAACGGGTTTATTACGTTGTCACTGCTCATTTACTAACCAGGAGCCCATTCAACAGCCGATGTCTTTAAAAGTTCAAAAGTCATCGAACCAACGCCCGAAAACACATCGACTAAATCCACAATAATCCACCCCTCCCTGCCCACCAGAGGCCCCACATCGCTAAGTTTTCAACGCCAACAAAACTGGAAAAAATTCTTCGCAAACTTTGCAAATACGTCAATCCACCCTGTTTTGTTATGCAAAGTACGGAAGCGGGGGCAATTGAACCCCACCCTTTTGCGATAAGTACCCCCGATTACCGCTAGAGTTTGAAGACAACGGCTGTATATCAAGCTTCACTTTGAATACACTTTGAAAGGTTGCGCCTCATATGAGCGATCAATTCCCAGTCCTCCCTGAAGAGTTCCAGCCCGGCGACGGCCGCTTTGGCTGCGGTCCGTCGAAGGTTCGCCCGGCGCAGATTCAGGCAATCGTTGACGGCGGTACCTCTATCATGGGTACTTCCCACCGTCAGCCGGCAGTGAAGAACGTTGTTGGTGACGTTCGCGAGGGTCTGGCTGAGCTCTTCCAGCTTCCGGAAGGCTACGAGATTGTCCTGTCCCTCGGCGGCGCAACCGCTTTCTGGGATGCTGCCACCTTTGGGCTCATCGAGAAGAAGTCCGCTCACCTGACTTACGGTGAGTTCTCCTCCAAGTTCGCCAAGGCCTCCAAGATGGCTCCGTGGCTCGACGCTCCGCAGATTATCGAAGCAGAGCCGGGTTCCGCACCTGAGGTTGTCGCTGGTGAAGAGGGCGTTGACCTTATTGGTTGGGCTCACAACGAGACCTCCACCGGCACCATGGTTCCGGTCACCCGCCCGGCAGGCTCCGAGGGCCAGCTCGTGGCTATCGACGCCACCTCCGGCGCCGGCGGCCTCCCGGTCGACATGTCCCAGGCTGACGTCTACTACTTCTCCCCGCAGAAGTGCTTCGCTTCTGACGGCGGTATCTGGTTGGCTGCAATGTCTCCGGCTGCCATCGAGCGTATTGAGAAGATCAATTCTTCCGACCGTTTCATCCCGGCTTTCCTGAACCTGCAAACTGCCGTTGATAACTCCCGCAAGAACCAGACCTACAACACCCCGGCCGTCGGTACTTTGCTGATGCTGGCTGATCAGGTCAAGTGGATGAACGCCAACGGCGGCCTCGACGGCATGGTCGCTCGCACCACCGAGTCCTCCTCCCACCTCTACAACTGGGCTGAGAACCGCGCGGAGGCAACTCCGTTCGTCACCGATGCTGCGAAGCGCTCGCTGGTCGTCGGCACCATCGACTTCGAGGACAACATCGACGCCGCACAGATCGCCAAGGTTCTGCGCGCCAACGGCATCCTCGATATCGAGCCGTACCGCAAGCTGGGCCGCAACCAGCTACGCATCGGTATGTTCCCGGCCATCGACCCGGAGGACATCCGTCGTCTGACTGGCGCTATCGACTGGGTTCTGGACAACGGCTACGCTGCCAAGTAATAGCAGAGCAGCTAGCAGCATGGCAGCTGCCAAGTAGCGGCATGGCCACTGCAAAGTAACGCCAAATTAGTCGCAAAGCAGCCGCCTTTTACCGGCCTCAGCCGCTTAACTCCCGCGCCACGCGCAAGGGCATTGCCCCAATTGTCCGTGACGCGGGAGTTTTGTCGTTTACCATGATTAGTGAGCATTACTTATGACGTCGACCAACAAGGAGGTTCTCGCATGAGGGAGCTGAAGCCAGTTCTGGACGGCGATGTGACCGATTCACTGATTCTCGTTCCCGCTGATATCACCGAGCAGGAACGGCAGGAGGGACTTCGCTTCACGCTGCCTCTCGACGAGAACCTGCGCACTTTCCTGGTCGAGCACTTCGAGCTCGCCGATGCCACCGGTTCCCCTGCTGCAGCTGATTCCGCATCGCTTGCCGACGGATCAAGCACCACCACCGCCACTGCCAGCGGTAGCTCTGGGGAGAGTGCTACCGCAGAGAGCGGTTCCACCGACGAAAGTTCCACTGGTGGCAGCACAGCGGACGCCACCACTGCAAGCGGCGGCTCGGCCGAAGGCAGCGAGGTGGCTGACAACTCCGGTGCGTCAGGCGGGGCACCGAAAAAGACTCCAACGGCGCCGAAGCCAGTTCTGGAAGAGCCTCGTGTCGTTTTGTCGCCGCGCGAGATTCAGGATCGCATTCGCAGCGGCCAGACGGTCGAGGAGCTCATTGAGTACAGCGGCATGCAGCCGCGCAAGATTGAGTCCTTCGCCTACCCGGTGCTTGCGGAGCGCGCACGTATTGCGGAGCTCGGCAAGCAGTCAAAGCCACGTCGCATTGATGGCCCGGCCAAGTTGTCCTTGTGGGAGATTCTCGCCACCGCTTTCGCCGCCCGTGGTCAGGAACTCGCCGATGCCTCGTGGGATGCCTACCGCGACCCGAGCGGACAGTGGATTGTGACGGTTACTTGGAATGTCGGCCACACCACCAACGTGGCCGAGTGGAGTTACCAGGCGGAGGGACTTTCCGCGCTCACCATTGCTCGCAATGAGCTGGCAGCAGAGCTGATTGACCCCGACTTTGCCCGCCGCAACCGAGACTTGGCTCCGCAGGCCAATCGAGCTGCTGATACCGCGGATACCTCTGAGATGCCAGCCGCATGGCAGTCTTCGGCGGAGCCGCAGCGAGGCCACGGGGAGCAGGACGTTCCGTCGCAAAGCGACGCCGACGACGATGTTGACGAGGCGGAGTTCTTGCAGCACCCGGACGCGGAGCAGCCGAAGCGCAAGAAGAAGACTGTCATGCCGTCGTGGGAGGATGTGCTTCTCGGCGTACGTCCGAACGGCCCGAAGAAGTAGGAGTTTTCCTCGACAATGAGCTCCATGACCAGTGGCAACGCTTCTGATTTCGAATTCTCCGCGATTCGCCGCGGTGTAGTCACGATTTGGTTTATCAGCACCAATGACCCTGCTGCAACCCTGGAGACAGGTGTTCAGCATGACCGCGGTTTCGGGCGTCGTTTCCTAGCTCTCTATGATTCGACGCTGCCGGTAACACCGATTGGTGATTTCCCGCTCAACCGCTCGGCGGAAACCGGTGACGGCGAATACTACATCGGCGGCTTTGAAGGCGTTGCCGTACTGCAGACGGTTCTCGACGATGTCTCGCAGCTGTCCAAGCTGTCGCCTCGTCTGCGCCAGGAGATTGCCGCCACGGACGTCTACGCGAGTGTGTCGAATAAATCCACGGGCTTCGGTGCCTTTGCGCATTGGCACGATGGTGAGCTCAAGCGCGCTTTCTCCGCTACTCGCTACCGCACACTGGAAGACATCGGTCTTCCCTGCCCCGCAGAGGGCAGCTTCTGGGCGGGCAAGCACCGCCCAATACCCGACGCTTCCGAAGGTACGGCTTCACGTCCACGCGAAGGGGTCGGTTTGCCGTTCATTCCGACAGAGCTTGCCGACGCCGTCATCACCGACTGGCTTGGATTCGACCCGCATTCGCCCGCTACAGATATCCCTGTTAGTGGTTTTGCGGTCGATGGCCGTCGTGCGGCTCCCGGAACTTCGTATTCGACATCTCGTAGTCCGCGCGGGCTAATGAGTGAGCCGGGTTCCTCCGAGTCTGGCGCAGAGCTTGACCGCGCCTACGACGACTACGAAGTTCACAACGCAGAGCCGAACCGAGACTTTCTGGAGGAGCTCAGTCGCTTTGGTGCTAAGGCCAAGAACTTCGCTGGCCGCACCTGGCAGCGGGCGCGAGGCAAGTTCGGGAAATAGTTTCTACTGCCCTGCGCGCTGCGACTGAACGCGTAGTCGCTCGTAGAACGCAATCGCTGCGGAGGTAGCCACATTCAGGCTGTCAGTTCCCGGTGACATGGGAATGCGGGCACGCACATCGGTGGCTGCCATCGCGTGCTCGGTAAGTCCCTGCCCCTCAGCACCAACGAGAATCGCGACCTTGTCCGTGTCCATGGCATCCCACAGGTCCACCGTGCCCGCAGGGGTCATCGACACCACGCGGAAGCCCTGCTCTTTGAGCTGGTCCAGGCTTCGCTGCCAGGTGGTCGTAGTACCGGGCAGAGTCGCAAATGGGACTGTCAGCACATGCCCCATGGAAACACGCACGCTGCGGCGATACAGCGGATCGGCGCAGGCCGCGCCGAAGACAACCCCATCCACGCCCATGCCCGCCGCGTTACGGAACAGAGCCCCGATGTTCTCGTGGTCCCCAACACCCTCCATCACAGCCAAGGTGGTTGCTCCACTCAGAACTTGGTCCACCGAAAGCTCCGGCGCGCGGTCAGCGGTGGCCAGCAGGCCACGGTGAAGATCAAATCCGGCCGCTGCGGCCAGAACCTCGCGGTCGAGTTCAAACCAGGGCACAGCTTCCGCAATATCGGCCTCGCTCGCGGTCAGTCCGTCGGCAAGCAATGCGAGCTTCTGGCGAGTACCAAAGACTGCGCGGAGCGGAAAGCGTGAGCGCACTAACCGCGGCACAATGAGCGTGCCTTCGGCGATGACCAGGCCCTTCCCACCGGGCAAATCGGGGCGGGAATCGGACTTGTTGAGGTTGCGGATGTCATCGAGACGGCTGTCGGCGGGATCGTCGACGACGATGGGCGCAAAGCGTTCGAGGGATGTGGTGGTACTCATGGAAACTCTTTAGCCGCCCAGCAGAGCGGTGAACGGATCGGCAGCGAAGTAGATGACGAACAGGCCGGAGACAATCCACATCAGCGGGTGCACGGACTTGGCACGACCCGAGAAGATAGCCATCGCAGCAAAGGTGATGAAACCGATGCCGATACCATTTGCAATCGAGTAGGTAAATGGCATGGTGACAATAGTCAAAAATGCCGGCAGTGCGATGTCAAAACGGGTGAAATCAATCTCGGTGATCTGCCCAATCATCATGGCACCGACGATGACCAGCACAGGCGCGGCAGCCTCGATGGGCACGATTTCATAAAGCGGGGTGAAGAACATCGCCGCTAGAAAGAGGATGCCGGTGACAATGTTGGCAAGGCCAGTGCGTGCACCATCGGCGATGCCCGCTGCGGAGTCCACAAAGACAGTGTTCGACGAGGAGCTGACTGCACCGCCGACGATGGCACCGGTGCCTTCGACAACCAGTGCGCGCTTCATGTCCGGCAGCACACCGTCTTCATCGACAAGTGCGGCCTGCTTGCCCAGACCAGTCATCGTGCCCATGGCATCGAAGAAGTTAGCCAGGACCAAAGTGAACAGCAGCATGGTGGCGCTGAGGGCACCGACGCGGGCAAAGGAGCCGAAAAAATCCACAGCGCCAACGAGGGACAAGTCCGGCATACCACCTACACGGTCCGGCAGAGTCGGCACCGCGAGATTCCAACCGGTCGGCACTGGCTTGCCATCAGCGAAGGAGGGGCCCGCATCCGTCAAGGCCTCGACTGCGAGCGCAATGATGGTATTCAGCACGATGCCGATAAACAGGCCGCCTGGAATATTGCGGACAACCATGATGCCGCAGATAATCAGCCCGAGGACGAACACGGCGGTCGGCCACGAGGCAATCTGGCCATTGATGCCGAGCTGCACCGGAACAGTCGTGCCCGCGGCATCGGGAATACGGCGAACCAGGCCACCGTCGACCAGACCAATCATGGCGATGAATAGGCCGATGCCCACACTCATCGCGGCCTTCATATCGGACGGAATCGCGTGGAAGACAGCTGTTCGGAATCCGGTCAGCGCCAGCAGCACGATAATCACGCCGTCCAGCACGACCAGGCCCATCGCTTCTTCCCAGGCCAGCCCCTCGTTAGCAACGAATGTCACGGCAACCAGGGTGTTGATGCCCAGGCCCGTCGCAATGCCGAAGGGGTACTTGGCAAAGAGACCAAAAGTAATGGTCATGACGCCCGCGGCGAGCGCGGTGACAGCGGCGACCTGCGGTATCCCCAGGCTATTGCCGTTGACATCCTCGATATTGCCGAGGATCAGCGGGTTGAGCAGAATGATGTAGGCCATCGCGAAGAAGGTCACTACGCCACCGCGAATCTCGGTTACGGTCGTCGAACCGCGCTCCGTGATGTGAAAATAGCGGTCCACTGCTGAAAGATGGCTCCCCGACCGTGCAGGCTTGGAGTCCTTCGCCTCATCTGAGGATATTGCAGAGGTGGACGTACCTTTGTCCATTTTTTATGCCTCTCTAGAGTCTCTTTACTATCCGTGTCACGTGTTGATCCGTGTCAAAGCGGAATTTTTGTGCCGAAAGCCGTAACGGTGCAGTCTCTGGGGCCACGGTGGCGTCGAAGCTGCACCGTCTTCGTCATCGCGTTTGCCTAGGCGGGAAGCTACAGGTGCGAATCCTGGTAGGGTTCCGCCACCGGTGCGCCCTGCCCCGTTACTTCCGGGATAGCTGAGTGAGCACCGCAGCCGTGGTCAAAGCTTACGGCCGTGGCATCGAATGTCCATTCGTTGACACACACTCCCCAGTTCTTACCGAGCGGCCCGGTCAGCGGGACCATAAAGGCGCAGGTTCGGCAACGGTGCAATGCTTCCCGAGCAAAGTCACTCTCGGGGCCGGTATCGCCCTCTACCCAGCGCTGATCGGTATCTTCCACACCATGCGCCGACAACGTGCGGGTCTGCAAGTCATCGCCGTCGAGTCGCTCATCTCCCACTGCAGCCGGCAACAGATCGCGCGGACCGAGGTCACCGGGGCGCAACCGCTCCTCGTAAGGAACCCATTCGGGCGCCTGCAGCGCGGTTTCGCCAGGGACAAGAGCCACTTCACTGACCGTCGCCTGTTGAGTGCCTGGCGCGCACGCGACCACCACATGCCACTCCCAGCCCCTATATCCGGGCAGGTCAGCCGCAAAACGATGCACCGCAACGCCCTCGCCTACGACACTTACACCGGTGTGCGCGCCGGCAGGCCCCTCCCCGAGCTCTTCAATCGCGGTACGGGCGGTGTCGACCGCCTGGTGATTCATCACCTTCCCCCGTCGGCGGCTGTTTCGGGAACGTCGTCGATTTTCAGTCACGTTTCCTATCCTAGAGTGAAGCTATGGACAGATTCCCGTCGGGCGATGCAAAACCCGCCCGCTCTTTTCACGCATCACGCTTTACGACGGCCCGAGCTGCCATCCTCTCAGTAGCAACCGCCGCCCTGTTGGCCGGTTGTGCGGCTGAAACTGGTTCAGGTGGCAATCCCTCAGGCGAGGCCCCTTCTAGTGGAGCTAGTGCGGACTCGAACTCCGGCACCGCCCCGAGATCGACTTCGGCATCGGTTAATCCCTCCGAGCTGGTCGGTGCCGATAAGGTGCCGGGGCTCGGTGACGTTCCGACACTGAAACTGACCATCGAGCAGTCCCATCCTGTCTTGGCTCCGCCACTTCCCACGGAGAAGAATGTCGCTGCGCCTTTTGTCCAGGGACTTGAGTTCGAACCCGATGGTTCTTTGTTGATGGGCACCGGCCTCTACGGTGAGTCCCAGATTTACCGATTGCCGCAGTGGCTCGACAACTCTGCGGCCGAGCCGACCAACGTGGAAGATTTGCAGCCTGACCTCTTCGGCGAGGGCATCACCCGCCATGGAGATACTGTGTGGCAGCTGACGTGGAAGGAAGGACGCGCCATAGAACGTGACGCGGCTACTCTCAAGCAGCGTCGCGAGGTTCCCTTCGACACCGAGGGCTGGGGCGCGTGCTCCTTCGATGACACCATCGTGACCTCCGATGGCAGTGGCACCCTCACTTTCCGCTCCCCTGATGACCTCTCGCCCCTGCGTCAACTGCCCGTCACTGCGGCAGGCACGGAGACAACGTGGCTCAACGAACTCGAGTGCGTCGCTGTCGACACCGACGTAGATCCGGAGGGCTCGAGCGATTCACACGGAACGAACACCCCGCAATCGCACCGCGAGATTTGGGCCAACGTCTGGCAGAGTCCATTCATCTACCGCATCAACCCAGAAGACGGAAAGGTCACAGGCATCGTCGATGCCACCGAACTCTTCCGCGACCTGTACGCGCAGCTCTCTCCGGCAGAGCAACAGAGTGTTGATGTGCTCAACGGCATTGCGCTGATGCCGGATTCTTCGTCTACCTCGCCCAATGGAACCCGTCAGTTCCTGCTTACAGGGAAGAAATGGCCCACAGCCTACCGTGTTACCGTGAGTGAATAGCAGTATCTGGCCCGAGAACGGCTAGTGTGACTGAACGTAGCTTCAATTCCGTTACGAATGTCGGGAAGTGAGAGTTGATGGGATCGAGTAGGCGCCGCTGGCAACAGAATAGTAAGGCGTTCGTGGTTGTCGGCGCTATTGTCGTGGTGGGTCTTGTCGTCACCGGCATCGTCCTTGCTGTCAATAAGTGGACCAACCAGGCAATCGACGACCCACACGCGCTGTCCATCGAGGTCAACCAGGACGGCGAAACCACAGAGGTTCTTCCCTACCGCGTCTGCGACCTCTTTGAGAAGAATGCCTGCACCACGACTGAGGCCAACGCCGCCAAGATCTCCCTGGGCGAGCAGGAGACGGCTGAGGTTAACGTCGGCTCCACTGTTGGCTCTAACTCCTGGACTCTGCAGCGCTTCTTCTCCGACGATGCGGTCAACTCCACCTCTCGCAAGGATCCGGGCGAAGCCACGACCGAGACCATCGCCGGCTCCGCAGCTGTTGCCGGCAAACGCACCCCACTCGGGGTCGTGGAGGTTTCCACCGCGCTCATCGGAAAGAACTCCGAGGGCGAAGAGACCACCTACGGTATTACTTGGTCGATCGTCAACGAACCGTCGTAAAGCACAGCAAAACGCCCGCTCACTGAGGTTATCCACCTTCGTGAGCGGGCGTTTTTCACATCTTCTACCGACTTACGAGTCCAGCTCGCGCGCGACCGCACGCAGGACTTCAGCCATCTGGTGGCCGTCCTTACGCTCCGGGTAACGCCCGGCGCGCAGGTCACGCTGCACCGTCGACTCCAGCATGGAAATCATGTCCGAAATCATGCCGTTGAGATCGCTGGGGCTGTGCTTCTTTGCTTGACGACGGGCTCCTGCGCCCCCACCTGCCCCGCCACGGCGGTGACGGGCACCGCGCGGTCCCTCGTCGAGCACCTTGATCCGGAGAGCCTGCGGGCCTGGGCGGCCGTCAGCGTAGTCGTACTCCAGGCGCTGACCAGTTACGAGTTCTTCCACACCTTTCGGCAGCACGTTCTTGCCGATGTAGACATCTTCACCGTCCGGATTCGAAACGAAGCCAAAACCGCGATCCTTGTCGTACCACCTGACCTTACCGATGGGCACTTTCCACCTAACCTTCCCGTGCCCTGTGACTGGGGGCACTCAACCTCGTTCCCCCTTGTGCAGCGGTGACTGCCCTTCGGGGTCTTCGGATCGGAGATGCAATTCTTCCGCATTTGCCACCGTCCTCGCACGCACAAACGGCCAGAGTTAGAGGCTCGCTCGCGGCGAGCCTGGCCAGACAGGATCGCGAGGATATGCCGGGCCGGGCGCTGTCTTAATGGTGTTCCTTTAATTAAGGTGCGACCAAAACAGGACGCACTCCAACGGGGAACACATTATTTATTACTGCTTACTAGTGCGAAGTGGCGGCAGCGGTAGCGGCGTGCATGTGCACGTCACCTCCGATTACCTAAAGAACTCAATTATACCCATAGATGGAGACATAAAGGGAAGACGGATTTGAGTGAAGCGAGCACGCTCGCGGATTGACGCACCGAGACGGCAACTAACTGCCAGCGTTGGTTCTTTATGACTATCTCTTATGGCCTCTTTTCAAGTACCGGAGACGCGCCAAAACAGGAAAAATAACAAGACGATAACGTGAGCTTTATCACATTTTGAAGTTTTAACTTACACATCACCAATAACAGTCACGTCTCTTACCTGCAGTTTCACCTACTTTTATGCATATTTCCCACCTGCGCTCAAAATTAAGAATCCGGCGATTCGCGTGACTATTTCGTTATCAACCGCTACGGTGTGCAATCGACGCGTTTAACGGACGAAGTCGCATAGATCGCCTTCATCTCACTCCAGTGCGATGACATCGGCCCGTTATCAATAACGTGAAGAACTTTCCATAAGAGTGAGATGGGGTTGCATTAGCCCCACTGGCGCCACAAAGAAAATCGACGAAAAGGAAATTTTCATATGGCTCGCCACGCAGCTAAGACCAACACCTTCGCTTCCACTTCGGCAAAGGTTGCACTGACCGGCGCAATCCTCGGTGCCGGTGCCGCTATCTTCGCACCGACCGCTTCTGCAGCTCCGGACTCCGACTGGGACCGCCTGGCACAGTGTGAGTCCGGTGGCAACTGGCACATCAACACCGGAAACGGCTACTACGGCGGCCTGCAGTTCTCCGCAAGCACCTGGAACGCTTTCGGTGGTAACGAGTTCGCTTCGACCGCTGATCAGGCTTCCCGCGAGCAGCAGATTTACGTTGCTGAGAAGGTCCTGGCTCAGCAGGGTTGGGGCGCATGGCCGGCTTGCTCCGCAAGCCTGGGTCTCTCCTCCGGCCCGACCGATCGTCCGCACCCGAGCCAGGGCTCCGCTCCTGTTCGCGCACAGGCCGCTCCGGCAGCTGCTGCTTCCGACTCCAAGACTGACCTGGTTCAGCAGTTCGCTGACCGCCTGTCCAACGTCGACAGCCTGTCCGACGCTCAGGCACTCATCGCTGAGTTCCGTGCACTGACCGGCGAGGTTGAGCTCCCGCAGGAACTGGTCGCAGCCATTCCGTTCGACCTGTCGAAGCTGCAGGGTCTGATTTAAGACTTTCGAGCTAGCCAGCTCATCACAGTAGCCCCGAGGGTAATCCCCCTCGGGGCTACTTTTTGCCTTCCGCAGGTTGGCGGTGCCGACCCAATGTGAATTAGTGCCTGCGTGAGTTACGGGTTAAGTAGCAAAAAGTGTGTCTGACTTTCAGCATTACTGCTGATTAGGCTGGGTAAATCGGGCGGATATAAGCA